>NZ_CAKAKL010000002.1:880717-1201435 GCF_916619195.1 Inquilinus sp. Marseille-Q2685 | reverse complement strand
GAGCGGCTTGGGCGGACGATCGCGGCCTCGCGCCCATCGCGGTAACGGCCAGGTTTCTCCGCGCCGTCGGGAATAGACCGCATCCCGCATTCGTCTCGGTATCGGCGCTCACCCCTCCGAGCGTCCAGCCCGACCCGGGGCCTATCCCCCACCACGCCCCGGGTCGGGCCTTTTCCGCCGAGCGGACATTCCCCAGCAAAGGATTTGACCACCCGGCAGGATCTCATTATTATCGCTGATAATACGTATTATCAAGGGTGAGGCGATGCCGGGAGGAGGTGCACGGCTGACGCAGCGGGACATCGCCCGGCTGGCGGGGGTCAGCCAAGCGACCGTGTCGCTCGTGCTCAACCGGCGCGGCGACGGCTCGGCCCGGATTCCGCAGGAGACGCGCGAGCGGGTGCTGGAGGTGATCCGTGCCACCGGCTATGTCGCCGATCCGGCGGCGCAGAAGCTGGTCGGGCGGCGCAACCAGCTGCTCGGCGTCTTCACCTACGAGCCGGTGTTCCCGACGCTGCAGGCCGATTTCTACACGCCCTTCCTGCTGGGCATCGAGGGGGCGGCGGAGCGGTTCGGCTACGACCTGCTGCTGTTCACCAGCGCGCCGGTGACGGACGGACGCCGCCGGATCTTCCACGAGAACAACCGGCTGCGCCTGGCCGATGGCTGCATCCTGCTGGGCCGGACGCTGGACCGGGACGAGCTGGGCCGGCTGGTCGCCAGCGGCTATCCCTTCGTCGCCGTCGGCCGCCGCGACGATGCCGGCGGACCCGTGCCCTATGTCGGCGCCGACTACGCCGCCGCCACCGCGGCGCTGGTCCGGCAGGCCGTGGCGCTGGGCCACCGCCGCCTCGCCTTCATCGGCCCCGGCTGCGGCGCCGAATCCTCTGACGACCGCTGGGCCGGCTTCCGCATCGCGGTCGAGGAGACGGGGGTGGGCTGGATCCACGAGCCTGCCCAGGACCGTGATCCCGGCGAAATCGTCGACGGGCTGTTGCGCGAAGGCGCGACCGCGGCGCTGGTCGAGGACCAGGCAGACGCGGTGGTGCTGGAGCGGGCGGCGCGCGACCGGGGCGTGGCGGTGCCGGGCGACCTGTCGCTGATCGCGCTGGGCAATCCGACGCGGCCGGTCGCGACCGACATCGCCTTCACCTGCTTCCGCATCCCGCGGGAAGAGATGGGCCGGCAGGCGGTCGAGATCCTGACCCTGGTGATGGGCGGGGAGGAGCAGGGGCGGCAGCGGCTGCTGCCCTGCGAGCTGGCCGAGGGGCAGACCCTCGGCCCGGTGCCGGACAGGATGCCGGACAAGCGGAAGGGACGACGGAATTGACCCGGGAATTCGATGCGGATGTGCTGGTGGTTGGGGGCGGCCTGGGCGGCGTCGCGGCGGCGCTGGCGGCGCTCCGGTCCGGCCGCTCGGTGATTCTGACCGAGGAATACGACTGGCTGGGCGGCCAGCTGACCAGCCAGGCGGTGCCGCCGGACGAGCATTCCTGGGTCGAACGCTTCGGCGTCACCGCCAGCTACCGGGCGCTGCGCGACGGCATCCGCGACCACTATCGCCGCCACTATCCGCTGACCGAGGGCGCGCGGGCCTGGCGCGACCTGAACCCCGGCGCCGGCTGGGTCAGCCGGCTGTGCCACGAGCCGCGGGTCGGCCTGGCGGTGATCGAGGCGATGCTGGCGCCGTGGCGCGGCTCCGGCCGCCTCCGCGTGCTGCAGCCGTACCGCCCGGTGGCCGCGGATGTCGACGGCGACCGGGTGCGCGCCGTCCGCCTGGCCCATCGCGACGGCGGCGCGGACATCGTCGCATCCGGCCGCTACGTGCTGGACGCGACCGAGACCGGCGCGCTGCTGCCGCTGACCGGCACCGAATACGTCACCGGCTTCGAATCCCGCACCGAGACCGGGGAGCCGAGCGCGCCCTGGGCCGCCCAGCCCCTGAACATGCAGGCGGTGTCGGTCTGCTTCGCCATCGACCATGTCGACGGCAACCACGTCATCGACCGGCCGGCGAACTACGCCTTCTGGCGCGACTACCGGCCGGAATTCTGGGGCGGGCCGCTGCTGGGCTGGCGGTCGCCGCATCCGCGCACGCTGGAGATCGTCGAGCGCAGCTTCACCCCGAACCCGGATGACAACCCGCTGGCGGTGAACGCCGACCAGCGGCTGAACCCGGGCGACGGCAACCTCTGGACCTTCCGGCGCATCGCCGCCCGCCGCAACTTCGCCGGCGGCACCTATGCCAGCGACATCACCCTCGTGAACTGGCCGATGATCGACTATTTCGAGGGGCCGGTGTTCGAGGTGCCGGAGGACGAGGCGCGGCGCCACCGGGCCGGCGCCGAGGAGCTGTCGCGTTGCGTGCTGTACTGGCTGCAGACCGAGGCGCCGCGGCCGGACGGCGGCGCGGGATTCCCGGGCCTCAGGCTGCGCAGCGACGTCACCGGCACGCTCGACGGCCTGGCCCAGGCGCCCTACATCCGCGAATCCCGCCGCATCCGCGCCGAGTACACGGTGGTGGAGCAGGACCTGTCCCTGGCGGTGCGCGGCGCCCGCGGGGCCGTGCGCTACCGTGATTCCGTCGGCGTCGGCATGTACCGGATCGACCTGCACCCCTCGACCGGCGGCGACAACTACATCGATGTCGGCTCCTGCCCGTTCGAGATCCCGCTCGGCGCCCTGCTGCCGCGGCGGATGGAGAACCTGCTGCCGGCCGGCAAGGCGATCGGCACCACCCACATCACCAATGGCTGCTACCGGCTGCATCCGGTGGAATGGAACATCGGCGAGGTGGCGGGCCATCTCGCCGCCTGGTGCCTGCAGCACGACCTGCCGCCGCGCGCGGTGCGGGCGCGGCCGGACCGGCTGGCCGCCTTCCAGGCCAGGCTGGAAGGGCAAGGTGTGGAGCTGCGCTGGCCGGATGTCGTCGGCTATTGACCGGCACTGCCGGATCCAACGGAAATAGGGGAGGAGAACGCCATGACGCTCGGACGCCGCATCTTCGCCATCGCCGCGGCCGGCCTGCTGGCTGCGGCGGCCCTCGGGACTCCGGCTCGGGCGGAGGGCATCGCGCTCCGGATGACGGTCTGGACCGGCAACAAGGCGCATCTGCAGTTGCTGGACGAGATCGCCGCCGCGTACCGGAAGGACCACCCGGAGGTGGCGTCGATCACCTTCGAGACGCTGCCCTTCGACGGCTACACCACGGCGCTGACCACCCAGATCGCCGGCGGCAATGCCCCCGACCTGGCCTGGATCTTCGAGAACTCGGCGCCGGACTTCGTCTCTTCCGGCGTGCTGCTGCCGCTGCAGGACATCCTGCGCTCGACGCCGGACTACGGTTATGAGGACCTCCTGCCCAGCGCCACTGCGCTGTGGCGCCGCGACGACGTGCTCTACGCCTATCCGTTCTCGACCTCGCCCTTCGGCGTCTTCGTCAATCTCGACCTGCTGAAGCAGGCCGGGGTGAAGCCGCCGGCCGAGCGGATCGCGGCGGGGGAGTGGACCTGGGACACCGCCATCGCCGACGCCGCCGCGGTGCGGGCCAAGACCGGCAAGGCCGGTCTGGTGGTGCGCGACTTCGACTACAAGCTGTGGGACAACCTCGCCACCATCTGGAATGGCTGGGGGGCGGCGCCCTGGAGCGCGGACGGCAAGGCCTGCGGCTTCGACCAGCCGCCGATGGCCGAGGCGATGCGCTTCCTGCACAAGGCGGTGTTCACCGACCAGGCGATGCCGGGGCCGGGCGCGCCGGCCGATTTCTTCGCCGGCGACGCCGCCATGACCATCACCCAGATCAGCCGGGCGGCCCTGCTGAAGGACGGTGCTTTCGCCTGGGACCTGGTGCCTCTGCCGAAGGGGCCGGCCGGCGAATACGCGGTGATCGGCCAGGCCGGCATCGGCGTGTTCAAGGCCGGGCCGAACGCGCAGGCGGCCGCAGCTTTCCTGGCCTTCCTGACCAATCCGGAGAACTCGGCGAAGCTGGCGCAGTTCTTCCCGCCGCCGCGCAAGAGCCAGCTCGGCGTCGACCTGTTGGCCAAGGCCAACCCGATGCTGAAGCCGGGCCAGATCGAGGCGGTGGTGGTGCGCGGCATCGAGATCGGGGCGGTGAAGCCCAGCCACACCGGCAACGCCCAGATCGCCCAGGTGGTGCGGGCGGGGCTGGACGCGCTGTGGCAGCCCGCCGCCGATATCGACGCGGCGCTGAGGGCGGTGTGCGGCCGGATCCGGCCGCTGCTGGCGCGCTGACGATGACGCGGGCCTCCACCATGCCGGCCGGTCCCGCCGACACCGTGGAGGCCGCCGCTCCGAACCGGCCGTTCTGGACGCTCCGGCGCCGCGACGCCCTGGCCGGCTATCTCTTCGTCGCGCCGCAGCTGCTGGGCGTCGCGCTGTTCGTGCTGATGCCGCTGACGCTGGTGGCCTGGTACAGCCTGCACGAATGGAACGTGCTGGCCGGCAGCTTCGACTACATCGGCGACGCCAACTACCGGCTGCTGCTGGCGGATCCGGAGCTGCCGGGGGTGCTGCGGGCCACCGCCCTGTTCTCGATCGGGCTCGTGGCGCTGAATCTCAGCCTGGCGCTGCTGCTGGCGGTGCTGCTGAACCAGCGCCTGCGCGGCATGACGGTGTTCCGGGCGCTGTTCTTCTCGCCGGTCGTGGTGTCGCTGGTGGCCTGGACCATCGTCTGGGGCTTCCTCCTGCAGAAGGACGGCGGCATCAACGGCATCTTGGCCGTGTTCGGCATCACCGGCCCCAACTGGCTGCGCGGCGAGACCACGGCGATGCTGTCGGTGATCGTGGTCCAGGTGTTCAAGAATGTCGGGCTGAACATGGTGCTGTTCCTGGCGGCGCTGCAGACCGTGCCGCGCGATCTGTACGAGGCGGCGCGGATCGAAGGCGCCGGCCGCTTCGCCCAGTTCCGCCGCATCACACTGCCGCTGATCAGCCCGACCATCCTCCTGACCTCGATCATCACCATCGTCGGGTCGCTGCAGGTCTTCGCCCAGATCGCGGTGCTGACCCAGGGCGGGCCGGGGATCTCGACCACCGTGCTGGTCTATTACCTGTACCAGCAGGCCTTCCAGTTCCACGCCTTCGGCTACGGTTCGGCCCTGGCGGTGCTGCTGTTCGCGATCGTCGCGGTGCTGACCTTCGCGCAGTGGCAGCTGCGCCGGCGGTGGGTGTTCCATGAGGGCTGATCTCTCCCCCCGCGCGCGCTTGGCGATCTACGGGCTGATGTGCGTGCTGGCCATCCCCTTCGTCTTCCCGACCTGGTGGATGGTCACCTCCTCCTTCAAGCCGGTGCAGGAGATCTTCGCCTTCCCGCCGGCGCTGCTGCCGCGCAGCTTCGACCTCGACGCCTACCGCCAGGTGTTCGCGCTGCAGCCCTTCGCCCTGCAGTACTGGAACAGCCTGTACATCGCCGCGGTGGTGACGTTCGGCACCATGGCGGTGGCCTCGCTTGCCGGCTACGCCTTTGCCCGCATCCGCTTCCCGGGCCAGAACGCGGTGTTCATGGTCGTGCTGCTGGCGCTCCTGGTGCCCAGCGAGGTGACGATCGTGCCGCTGTTCCGCTTCTTCCTGGGGCTCGGCCTAGTCAACACCCACTGGCCCCTGATCCTGGTGCCGATCCTCGGCGCGCCCTGCGTGCTGGCGACCTTCATCATGCGCCAGTTCTTCATCACCCTGCCGCCGGAGCTGGAGGAGGCGGGAAGGATCGACGGGCTCGGCCGCTTCGGGCTGTTCTGGCGCATCGCCCTGCCGCTGGCCCGCCCGGCGCTGGGCGCCGTCGCCATCTTCACCTTCCTGCACAGCTGGAACCTGTATCTCGAACCGATTGTCTTCCTGTCCTCGACCGAGAAGTTCACCCTGCCGCAGGCCCTGACCCAGTATGTCGACGCCTATGGCGGGCCGATGTGGAACGTGCAGCTGGCGGCGGTGACCCTGACGGCGCTGCCGGTGCTGATCGTGTTCGTCCTCGCCCAGCGCCAGTTCATCGAGGGCCTGGCCCATACCGGGCTGAAGGGGTGAGCCCTCCGGCGTCCGGCATGGGCGATCGTCACGCCATCAGATGCTCCGGCCGGATCGGCAGCTCGCGCACCCGCACGCCGGCGGCGTGGGATACGGCGTTGGCGATCGCCGCGCCGATGCCGATGGCGCCCAGCTCGCCGATGCCGCGGGCGCCGAGCGGGCTGGCATGCGGGTCGGGCGCCTCGACGAAGGCGACGTCGATCTCGCTGACATCGGCGTTCACCGGCACCAGATAGCCGGCCAGGTTCTTCGACAGGAACCGGCCGAGACGAGGATCCATCTCCGATCTCTCCAACAGCGCCTGGCCGATCCCCCAGATGATGCCGCCGGTCATCTGGCTACGCGCGGTCTTGGGATTGAGGATCCGGCCGGCGTCGTAGACGCCGACGACGCGGCTGACCCTCGGGATCGGGATGTCGCGGTCGACCCGCACCTCGGCGAACACCGCCCCGAAGCTGAAGATCGGCGGGGTCGTCTCATTGTCGGCCGGCGACCACTCGCCTTCGGCGGACAGCCGCTCGACGCCGAGCCGCGCCAGAGCGCCGGCATAGCCCTCGGGCCCGTTGGCGCCGGCCTCGACCAGCTTCTCTCTCAAGGCCGTAGCCGCGGCCTGGACGGCGGAACCGACGCTCATCGAGGTCGAGGAGCCGCCGGTGAACGTGGTCCGGGGCAGGGTGGTGTCGGCGATCGCCAGGTTCACGCGCTCGACCGCCACGCCGAGCGCGTCGGCGGCGATCTGCCGGAGGATGGTGCTCAGCCCCTGGCCGACATCGTGGGTGGCGGTCTCGACCAGCACCCGGCCGTCGCGGTCGATGCCGATCCGCGCCGTGGCCGGAAAGCGGAACGCCCGCAGCACCGCGGTCGCCATGCCCCAGCCGATCAGGTCCCGGCCGTCGCGTATCGACCGCGGCGCCGGCGGCCGGCCGGACCAGCCGAACCGTCGCGCGCCCTCCGCGTAGCACTCCCGCAGCCGCTTGGACGAGAAGGGGCGGCCGTCGGCCGGATAGGCCTCGGCGTAGTTGCGGAGCCGGAGCTCGAGCGGGTCCATGCCGAGGCGGTCGGCGAGCTCGTCCATCGCGATCTCGACCGCGACCAGGCCGACGCCGCCGAAGGGCGACCGCATCGCCGACGGGCTGGCGCGGTCCAGCCGCCGACGGCGATGGCTGATCTTGAAGTTTGGCGTGGCATACATCGCGGGCGTGTCCCAGCCCGCCGCCTCGACGTAGTGGCCGATATGGGAGCCTGCAGCCACGACGTCGTGATGCAGGCCGGTCAAGGTGCCGTCGGCCCGGGCGCTCAGGGCCACGGTCTGGCGGGTCGCCGATTGATAGCCCCAGGCCGTGTAGGACTGGGCCCGGGTCAGAACCAGCTTCACCGGGCGCCCCAGCTCCCGCGCCGCCATGGCTGCCAGCAGCTGGTGCGGCAGGCCCCAGAGCTTGGCGCCGAAGCTGCCGCCGATGAAGTCGTTCCGCACCCGCACGCGCTCCGGGTCGAGTCCGAGCGCCTGGGCCAGCGCGTCGCGCTCCTCCGCCACCCCCTGCGTCGAATCGTGCACGGTGAGCTGCCCGTCCTGCCAGACCGCCAGGATCGCCCCCGGCTCGATCGGGTTGTGGTGCCGATCGGCCGTGACATAGACGGCCTCCACCCCGGCATCGGACTCGTGCCGGGCCGCCGCCACGTCGCCCCAGGCGGTGTCGAGCGGCAGGCCGAAGAACTCGGTCACCAGCTCGGCCCGATCCGGATCGGCGAGGAAATCCGCGTCGAACGGCTCCTCGTCATAATCGACGCGGACGAGGCGTGCCGCCTCAGTCGCTTGCTCCGGCGTCCCGGCGACCACCAGCGCCACCGGCTGGCCTTCGTAGAGGACTCGGTCGCCCTGCAGCGGCGGCAGGTTGTCCTCCGCCAGCACCACGGTCACCTGGCCGAAGCGCGGTGCATTCTCATGGGTGAAGATGCGGATCACGCCGGCCGCGGCCGATGCCCGGCCGAGATCGATCGCCGTGATGCGGGCCCTCGGCCGGGTTGCCGGAACGATCACGGCATGGACGGCGCCGGCCGAGGGCGTGTCGGCGGCGTAGCGTGCCGCGCCGGTGACCTTCGCCGGACCGTCCCGGCGGCTGACCGCCTGCCCGATTTCGCCGCTCATGCCACGCCTCCTACGATCTGCAGCGCCCGGATGACGGCACGTTTGGCCAGCTCCACCTTGAAGCCGTTCCGGCGCAGCGGCCGCGCCTCGGCGAAGCCGGCGTCCAAGGCGCGCCGCAGGGCGGGTTCGTCCGCCTGCATAACGCCCCGCAGGGCTTCTTCCGCTTCTCTCAGGCGCCATGGCTTCGCCGCGACGCCGCCGAGCGCGATCCGCGCCTCGCGGATCACCGGGCCGTCGAGGTCGAGCCCGACAGCTGCCGAGACCAGCGCGAATTCGTAGGATGCCCGTTCGCGCAGCTTGAGGTAGTGCGACCGCCGCGCGGCGGCGGAGGCCGGCACCTCGATCGCGGTGATCAGCTCCCCGGGCTCCAGCACGGACTCTCGGATCAACCCGTGGTCGGGCAGGGGATGAAAGTCCGCGATCGGGATCGCGCGCGGCCCGCCGGGGCCGTCCACATGCACCACGGCATCGAGCGCGGCCAGCGCCACCGCCACGTCCGACGGATGGGTCGCGACGCACTGCTCGGTCCAGCCGAAGATCGCGCCCGACCGGTCCTCGCCCGCCAGCGCCGCGCAGCCGCTGCCCGGCCGGCGCCGGTTGCAGGGCAGCTCGACCTCGGCCCGGAAATAGGGGCAGCGCGTGCGCTGCATCAGGTTGCCGCCGATCGAGGCCATGGTGCGGATCTGGGCGGAAGCGCTCTGCAGCAGCGCCTGCGAGACGGCCGGCCAGTCGCGCCGGATCGCCGGGTGCTCGGCCAGGTCGCTCATCCGGGCCAGCGCCCCGATCCTGAGGCCGCTTGCGTCCGCCGTGACGCTGTCCAGGCCGGGCAGGTGGTTCAGATCGACGAGGCGCCGCGGCGCGGCGATGCCGTCCTTCATCCAGTTCAGCAGCTCGGTGCCGCCGGCGATCACCGCCGTGCCCGGCTCGGCCGCGGCCCCGATCGCTTGTGCGAGGGTCGCTGCCCGCTCATAGGCGAAGCTCTGCATGGGTCAGGCTCCGGTCGTGGCCGCCGCGGCCCGCACCGCGGCGACGATCTGCGGATAGGCGGCGCAGCGGCAGAGATTGCCGCTCATGAACTCACGGATCTCGTCGTCCGAGCCGGCATGCCCCTCGCGGATGCAGGCGACCGCCGACATGATCTGCCCCGGGGTGCAGAAGCCGCACTGGAACGCGTCATGCTCGATGAAGGCGGCCTGCACGGGGTGCAGCCGGTCGCTCTCGGCGAGGCCCTCGATCGTGGTGATCTCGCGGCCCTCGGCCATGACCGCGAGCGTCAGGCACGACAGCGCCCTGCGGCCGTCGATATGCACCGTGCAGGCGCCGCATTCGCCGCGGTCGCAGCCTTTCTTGGCCCCGGTCAAGCCGAGATGGTCCCGCAGCGCGTCGAGGAGCGTGACCCGAGGATCGATCCGGAGACGGCGCGTGCGGCCATTGACCCGCAGGGCCGCCTCCGCTGCCCCATCCTCGGGAGATTCAATGGTGTTGGGTTCGGCGTCCATATGTCTCGCCCTTCCTGCTGCGTCCGAGGCCGGGTTCGGCTCGTTCGGATGTCTGGAAGGTATGGGCTGCTTGATTTTGCTCAAGTACCTACTTAAAAGTCAGGTACTTACCGGAAGGTAAGAATTGCGGCATTGCAAGACCTTGACGCGAGGACATCATGAGGGGAGAGCAGCCCTACAGCTGCGGCCTGGGACCCGCCTTCGAGGTTATCGGCGGCAAATGGAAGGCTCTGATCCTGTGGGAGATCCAGGCCGAGCCCCGCCGGTTCGGTGAGCTGAAGAGGCTGGTGCCGGGGATCAGCGAGAAGATGCTGATCCAGCAGCTGCGGGAGATGGAGGCGGACGGCCTGGTCCACCGCGAGGTGTTCCATGAGGTGCCGCCGCGGGTGGAGTATTCGGTGACTGCGCTCGGCACCTCGCTCAACCAGGCGCTGGGCCCCCTGGCCGATTGGGGCGAGAAGCATGCGGAGGGGATCGGCGCGGTCCGGCAGCGTCGGGAACCGCACGGCATGTCGGAACCGGCATCGTAGGGAGGGGGCCGCCCATGGTGGTCACGGGCCCAAGACCAGGTTCGGCGCGGACAGGTCCGTCGACGGCAAGATGGCCGGCAGCAGTGTGATCAGCGGCAGGGCCCTCCAAGCCCTCGGGACAACGATGGAGGAAACCGGCACGCCGATCCCGCTGTTGGCCCGGCATGCCCGAGACGTTCGACGCTTCGGCCGTCGTCATCCTGGTCCTCGGCGCGCTGGTCCTGCTGTCGGCCTGGCTGCCGCTGGTGGTCCGCCGCCTGCCGCTGTCGCTGCCGATCGTCGCCGTCGGCATCGGCGTCGTCGCGCCGCACGGTCCCTGGATCGATCGCGCCTCCGCCTTCCTGCTCCAGGAGCGGGTGCTGGAACAGGCGGTGGAGTTCATCATCCTGGTGGCGCTGATGGGGGCGGGCCTCCGGGTCGAGCGTCCCTTCGGCTGGCGCCGCTGGCAGGCGACCTGGCGGCTGCTCGGCATCGCCATGCCGCTGACCATCGCCACGATGGCGGCGCTGTGCTGGGCGGCCCTCGGCCTGCCCTGGGCGGCGGCCCTGCTGGTCGCCGCCGCGCTGGCGCCGACCGATCCGGTCCTGGCGTGCGACGTGCAGGCCGGTCCGCCGGGGGAGGAGGAGGGCGGCGAGGTGCGCTTCGCCCTGACCTCCGAGGCCGGCCTCAACGATGGTTTGGCCTTCCCCTTCGTCGTGCTGGCGATGACGCTCGCGGCCACGCCGCTGGAGTCGGCCTGGGTCCATTGGCTGGCGGGCGACGTGATCTGGAGGATCGGCTGCGGCGCGCTGATCGGCTACGCCGCCGGCCGCGTCTTCGGCTGGCTGACCTTCCGGCTGCCGCGCCTGAAGCTGTCGCGCACCGGCGACGGGCTGGTCGCCGTCGGCGTCACCTTGATCTCCTTCGGCGTGACCGAACTCGCCGCCGGCTACGGCTTCGTCGCCGTGTTCATCGCCGCGGTGACGCTGCGGGCCACGGACCGCAGCAGCGACTTCCATGGCGCGATGGCCGAGTTCTCGGAACAGATCGAGCGCGTGCTGATGGTCGTCGTGCTCCTGGTGTTCGGTGCCGCGGTCGGGACCGGCGCGCTGGCCCGGCTGGAATGGAGGGACGTGCTGGTCGGCGCCGCCCTGCTGCTGGTCATCCGCCCGCTGTGCGGCTGGGTCAGCCTGATCGGCACGAAGCTGCCGCGCGCCGCCCGCGGCCTCATGGCCTTCTTCGGCATCCGCGGCCTCGGCACCTTCTACTACATGGCCTATGCGCTGGGCCGGGCGGAGTTTCCGGACGCCGGCCGGCTGTGGGCGATCACGTCCTTCGCGGTCCTCGGGTCGATCGTGATGCACGGCATCGCCTCGACGCCGCTGATGGCCTGGGCCGATCGCCGGCGCAGGGCGGCGGCACGTCCGACGCGGAGCGGACACAGCGAGCGCCGCCGAGCATAGGAGAGGCCGCGGGCGGGCGCTCTTGCAGGAACCGGACTCCCGTCTGACGCTGTTGTCCCCGCATGGCGAAGGACTCCGACAAGAGCGCCGGATGGACGGCGGAACAGGCCTGGGATGCCCTCGGGCGGATTCGCGTGGTGGTCGAGGCCAGCATCCCGCCCCGGCTGATCGGCGGCGGCGACGGGCCGGAGCCGACCCTAGACCGTGAGGTGCTGGCCCTGGTCCAGGCGATCCGCCTGATGGGCGCGCATATGCCCGACCAGCTCGACGAGGCCGTGCTGGCCGAAGCCCGGGCCTGGGGCGCGGATTCCAATGAGCGTGGCACAGCGTCTGTCGACGACGCCGATCCGAGCCCCGGGACGCGCGGGCTGCCGTAGCGGCGTCAGCCGCGCTCCTCGAAGGGCGCGCGGAAACTCGGCAGCCGGTCGGCGACGGCGGGCAGGGGCGGGAAGGGCTTGTGCGGCTCGGCCTGATACCAGAAGGCGGTGCTCGACACCTCGTCGTCGCGCCGGTTGGCGTGGCCGCGCTCGATGGTGACGCGGATCGACCGCTTGAACACCACCGGATCCTCGATGTGGAAGCGGTACAGCGTCACCGGCTCCTGCCAGTTCGGGCCGCCGCCGGCGATGATGCCGTGATAGGGGGCGGAATACTCCTGGTTCGGGCACCAGGCGGTGTTGAAATAGTCTTCGGTGCCGGTGCCGTGCAGCGTCGGCGGCCAGGCGTCGTTGGCGCCGGGCGCGCTCTCCGGCCGTTCGGCGATCACCGGCTGCGGCGCCTCGGCCGCGATCTGCCGCTTGCGGCCGGCATCGGGCACGGAGATGCCGGGCTCGCCGTCGACGAAGATCATGTCGTCGCCCTCGCCGTACCAGTCCCAACTGCGCGACCGGCGCAGCGAATAGACGCTCAGCAGGCAGCCGACATAGTGGCCGTGCCCGGCGGCGTCGAGGATGGTGTGGTTCTTCGCGCTATCGGTGGTGACGCCGCCGAACAGCACCTCCTCGTTGGAAAGGCCGGCCTCGTCGAAGGGCTGCGGCGCGGCCCGGCGCCACTGGGCGTGGAAACGGCCGAGGCCGTCCTCCAGCGCGTCGTGCAGCTCGAGGTCGATGTAGTAGTAGAACAGCAGCTCGTGCTCGGCCTCGTTGGTCACGGCGAAGCGCATGTAGCTGCCGAACGGCATCGGGAAGTAGCAGTTGAAGCCGCGGCCGTCCTGCGGGCTCATCTGCAGCGGCAGGCTGGCGAAGTTCCGGGTTTGGGCGTGGCCCATGCCGAAGAAGTCGCCCAGCGGGCATTCGACGCTGGGCTCGGCCTCGCCGTCCCACCAGGCGCGCAGCACGATCTTGCGCAGGGCATGCCGGCTGGCGCAGTTGATGGTGACCCAGATGTGGGTGACCACGCCCGCACCCGACGTTTCGGCGATCGTCACCGTCTCCCCCGGGGCGATGTGCAGCCGGTCGTCGTTGCCGCCGGTGCGGTCCCAGCTGGAGAAGCGGCGGGTGCGAGCCTGGCGCAGCTTGGCGAGGCCGCGCAGCGGCGACAATCCGGCATTGCTCTGCATGGGGCTTCCTCTCGTCTCGGCGGCTATTTCAGGCCGCCCGTCTTGATCGATTCCACGATCTGCCGCTGGAACAGCATGAACAGCAGCAGGGTCGGCAGCGCCACCACGGTGGAGGCGGCCATGATGTAGTTCCAGGAGGCCGAGTACTGCGCCTGGAAGCTGGCGACCGCGACCTGCACCACCCACAGCTTCGGGTCGGTGGTGATGGTCAGCGGCCACAGGAAGGCGTTCCAGTTGGCCAGGAAGAAGAAGATCGCCAGGGCGGCCAGGATCGGCCGCGACAGCGGCAGCACGATGCTCCAATACACCCGCCAGTGGCCGGCGCCGTCGATGAACGCCGCCTCCTCCAGCTCGCGCGGCACGTTCAGGTAGAACTGGCGCAAGAGGAATATGCCGAAGGCGTTGAAGATCGCCGGGATGATCAGCCCGCCATAGCTGTTCACCAAGCCGAGCTGCCGTACCAGGATGAACAGCGGCACGATGATCACCGGCAGCGAGATCAGGAAGGTCGCGAACATGCCGAGGAAGATCGCCTCCCGCCCCGGGAAGCGCAGCCGGGCCAGGGCGTAGCCGGCCATGGAGTGGAACAGGAGGGCGATCACCGTCACCGATCCGGCCACGACCAAAGTGTTCAGCAGGAAGCGCAGGAAATCGACCTCGGTGAAGACGTAGAGAAAGTTCTCCAGGGTCGGCCGCGCCGGGATCAGCCCGGGGTCGAAGATCTCCTCCGGCCCCTTGAAGGCGATCGACAGCATCCACAGCAGCGGCGCCACGGTCATCAGCGCCAGAATGGCCGAGGCCAGGAACCAGACCGTACCGGCCGGGCGGATGGCGCGGGAGGGGAGGGCGGCGTCAGTCATAGTCGAAGCGCCCGCCGCGCGTGGCCCGGAACAGGAGGGCGGTGAAGGCCAGCAGGATGATCACCAGCACCGAGGCCATCGCGGCCGCGTAGCCGTATTCGCCGAACTGGAAGGCCTGCTCGTAGATGTAATAGATCGCCAGCGAGGTCGAATTGGCGGGGCCGCCCTTGGTCATGACATAGACCAGGTCGAAGGTCTGGGCTCCCGCCACGGCGGCGACGGTCGACACCAGCAGCACGAAGAAGCTGGTCGGGCGCAGCAGCGGCAGGATGATGTGGCGGAAGGATGCCACCGGCCCGGCACCGTCGATCCGCGCCGCGTCGAGATACTCGCGCGGGATGTCCTGCAGCCCGGACAGGAAGATCAGCATGTAGTAGCCCATCAGGAACCAGACGCTGACGCCGACGATGGCGTACAGCGCCAGGCTGGGGTCGCCGAGCCAGGACAGGCCGCCGAGGCCGATTGCGGCCGAGACTCGGCTGACCACGCCGATCTTGTCGATCAGCAGCACCTGCCAGATCAGCCCGACCACCACCAGGCTGACCATGTGCGGCAGGAAGAACATGGTCCGGAACAGGCCGGAGAAGCGGCTGTGCCGATGCACCAGGAGCGCGAGGCCGAGGCCGGTGGCGTAGAGGCTGGGTACCAGCAGCACGACATAGAGCAGGGTGACCTTCAGGCTCTCCAGGAACAGAGGGTCGGCCAGCATCCGGCGGTAGTTGGCCAGGCCGACGAAGCGGTAGCCGCCGAAGCCGGTGACGCCGAAGAAGCCGAGGCTGAGCGACAGCAGCATCGGCCCGCCGACGAAGATCAGCAGGCCCAGCGCGTCGGGCAGCACGAGGAGGTAGCCGGCGATCCACTCCCGGTGCCGGGCCGAGAGGCGGCGGCGCTTGGCCGGCCCCGCCGCATGCGGGATCGCTGCTCGTGAGGCCATGCTCATGTCGCCGGCCATCTGTCTCGGAGCCTCCACTCTCGCGTTGCCTCTCCCGCTTGCGGGGCCGTTTCAGGATGCTGCCGCTCGGGTCGATCTATCCTCTGATCCTCCCCCTCCCCTTGCGGGAGGGGGTAGGGGGAGGGGTATTCGCGCCGACGGAATTGATGTCGAACGTCACCACCGTCCCGTGGAAATCCTGGCCAACTCCACGCCGGCTCTCGCCATCGACAACCCCCTCCCCCTACCCCCTCCCGCGAGGGGAGGGGGAGTGTGGAAAATATGCGTCGGTGGAGGTGGTCGAGTTCCGAAACGGTCCCGCAAGCGGGAGAGGCAACACGCCCTGACGTCGATACCTGTCCAGAAGCGCCATGCATCGCCAGGCTCACAGGATCGGCGCGCCGTCGTAGCCGGCCAGGAAGCTGTCGATCTGCTGCGCCGCCATCTCGGCGCGCTTGCCGGGATCCTCGCC
The DNA here is from genome assembly GCF_916619195.1 of Inquilinus sp. Marseille-Q2685. NCBI lineage: Bacteria > Pseudomonadati > Pseudomonadota > Alphaproteobacteria > Rhodospirillales > Rhodospirillaceae > Inquilinus > Inquilinus sp. Marseille-Q2685. Next base: position 1,185,961 of record NZ_CAKAKL010000002.1, on the reverse strand, counting down.
GTTCAGCTGGCAGGCCTGGATCGCGTCGGAGATCGCCTTGTACACCTGGGGCGGCACGCGCGGCTCGCCGCGAGCGGTCGGGAACACCTGCTCGGCGAAGCTCTTCATCGCGCCGCTGCCATAGGCCTGGGCGGCCGTGGCCTCGGCGAAGGCCGATTTGCGCGGCGGCATGTCGCTCTTGGCCTTGGTGCACCAGTCGGCGACGCGCCGCACCGATCCCGGCTCCATCGACCCCAGCGCCCAGGCGCAGAACTTGCCCGACGCCTCGGTGTTGCGGCCGTTGGCGTTGGCGACGAAGGCCCAGCCGCCGGCCACGGTGCGGTCCTGGCCGCCCGGCGGCACCGGCAGCTTGAACACGCCGTAGTCGAAGTTCGGGTCGGCGTTGCGCAGGGCGCTGATGCCCCAGATGCCGACATTCTGCATGGCGCAGAAGCCGGAGCCGAGATTGGCGGCGATGTCGTTGGCGCCATAGCCCAGCGGCTTGCGCGGGGCGACGCCCCGGGCGACCGCGTCCTGCCAGAATTTCAGCGCGGCGCGGGCGGCGTCGGAGTTGAAGCCGCTCTTGCCGTCCGGGCCGACGATCTCCCCGCCGCCCTGCCACAGGAACGGGTACCAGGTGAAGTTCTGGTAATAGCCGGGATTGGTCTCGAACAGGATGCCGAAGCGCCGGTCGTTGGTCAGCGTCTTGGCGACGTCCAGCAGCTGGTCCCAGGTCTTCGGGATGTCGGCCTCGCCGAGGCCGGCCTCCTTGAAGGCCTTGACGCTGTAGTAGATCGCCATCGGCTCGACCTCCATCGGCAGGCCGTAGAGGCCGTCGTCGACCAGCCGGGTGGCGATGGCGGTGTCGTAGTAGTCGGCGCGGGCCTCGGCCGTGACATAGGGGGCGAGGTCCAGCAGCGCGCCGCCATTGTGGTAGCGCAGGAAGTCGCCGGGGCTGATCAGGAAGATGTCGGGCCCTTCGCCGGCGGCGAAGGCGGTCTGCAGCTTGGTGCCGTTGATGTATTGCGAGGTCGGGATGTATTCCAGCTCGACCTTCACCTCCTGGCTGTCGTTCCAGGCCTTGACCGTGTCCTGGAACCACCGCACCTGGCCGGGCACGGCGCCGCCCGGCGCGTAGAACTGCCAGAACTTCAGCGGCCCCTCCTGCGCCTGCGCCCGGGACAGGTAGGGCATCGGTAGCAGGCTGCCCCCGGCCAGGGCGGTGCCGGCGGCCAGGAGCTTGCGGCGTCCGAGCGTGGTGGTGCCGTTGCGGCGGGTCATGGCGGTCCTCCCCTTGTCGCGATGCGTCGGCCTGGGCCCTTGGGGAGCCCGGCGGATCAGGCGATGTCGCAGTCCGGCAGCGCCGCCCCCGATGCTTCGGAATTCAGCTGCTGCCGGCTTGTTTGAAACGTTTCAGAGAAGCTATCATCCGATTCGCGGCTTGGCAACGGCTTCGGGCGTCATGACGACTTTGCGGGATGTGGCGAACCGGGCCGGGGTGTCGATCGGCTCGGTCTCGGCGGTGATCAACCGGACGGCGCCGGTCAGTGCCACGCTGCGCCAGCGGGTGCTGGCGGCGATCGATGAGCTGGGCTACGCCCCGGACGGGGTGGCGCGCAGCCTGAAGACCGGCCGCACCCGCACCATCGGCCTGGTGATCCCGGACATCACCAATCCTCTCTTCGCCGCGCTGGCCGCGACGATCGAGCGGGCCTGCGACGCCGCCGGCTATGCCCTGGTGCTGTGCGCCACCGCCGACGACCCGGAGAAGGAGCTGCGCCACCTGCGGCTGATGCGCACCCAGCGCGCCGACGGGCTGGTCCTGGTGCTGAGCGGGGTCGAGCCCGGCAATGCCGAGGCGATCCGGCGTCTGGTCACCATGCCGGCCGTGCTGGTCGACCGCACGCTGCGGGGCCTCGCCGATTTCGATTCCGTCACCGTCGACAACCGGGCCGCGGCGCGGCTGGCGGTCGAGCACATGATCCGCTGCGGCCACCGCCGCATCGGCATCGTCACCGGCCGGCCGGGAATCTCGATCTCGACCGAGCGCTTCGAAGGCTATCGCGAAGCGGTGGCCGAGGCCGGCCTCACCCTCGACGAGGATCTCGCCGCCTGCGGCGACTTCCATATCGAGACCGCGATGCGGGCCACGGCGACGTTGTTGCAGCGGCAGCCACGGCCGACCGCGATCTTCTCGACCAGCAACCTGACCACGATCGGGGTGATGCGGGCGATCGCGGAGCAGGGCCTGCGCTGCCCGGAGGACGTGTCGGTCGCCGGCATCGACGATTTCGAATGGAGCACCGCCTTCTCGCCGCGGCTGACAGCGGTGGTGCAGCCGGTGCAGGCGATCGGCGAGCGGGCGGTGGAATGCCTGCTGGCGCGCCTCGCCGGCCCGCCGCCGGCCGAGCCGGTCCGCGACGTGTTCGCGCCGCAGCTGGTGGTCCGGGAGTCCTGCCGCGTGATCGGCTGACGCCTCACGTCACCGGCGCCGGGTTGAACAGCGTCAGCGCATTGAACAGGCCCCAGCGGTCGGACCAGGGCTTGGCGCGGCCGCTGGCGACGTCGAGGATCAGACGGAACAGGTCCCAGCCGACCTCTTCGATCGTCGCCTCGCCGCTGGCGATCCGCCCGGCGTCGAGATCGATCAGGTCGGACCAGCGCCGGGCCAGGTCGGTGCGGGTCGACATCTTGATCACTGGCGCCGCCGCCAGGCCGTAGGGCGTGCCGCGGCCGGTGGTGAAGACCTGCAGCGTCATGCCGGAGGCCAACTGCAGCGTGCCGCAGACGAAGTCGCTGGCCGGAGTGGCGGCGAAAACCAAGCCCTTCTTCCGCACCCGCTCGCCGGGCGCCAGCACGTCGACGATCGGGCTCGTGCCCGATTTCACCACCGAGCCGAGCGCCTTCTCGACGACATTGGCCAGGCCGCCCTTCTTGTTGCCGGGCGACGGGTTGGCGCTGCGGTCGGCCTCGCCGCGGGCGAGATAGGCGTCGTACCAGGCCATCTCGCGGATCAGGGCACGGCCGACCTCCTCGGTCGCCGCCCGCGGCGTCAGCAGGTGGATGGCGTCGCGCACCTCGGTGACCTCGGAGAACATCACCGTGGCGCCGGCGCGGACCAGCAGGTCGGCGGCGAAGCCCACCGCCGGATTGGCGGTGACGCCGGAGAAGGCATCGCTGCCGCCGCACTGCACCCCGACCACGAGGTCCGAGGCCGGGCAGGTCTCGCGGCGGCGCCGGTTCAGTACCTCCAGCCGCGCCTCGGCCATCCCCAGGATCGACTCGATCATGGCGCCGAAGCCGGCCTCCTCCTGAAGGCGCACGATGCCCGGAGGCATGCCGTCCGGCATCAGCCGCTCGGGCTGCAGCTTCTCGCAGCCCAGGCCGACGATCATCACCTCGCCGCCGAAATTCGGGTTCAGCGCCAGGTTCTGCAGGGTGCGGATCGGCACCGCCGCCTCGGGCGCGTTGATGGCGACACCGCAGCCGTAGCTGTGGTTCAGCGCCACCACGTCGTCGACGTTCGGGAAGCGGGGCAGCAGCTGCTCCTTGATCCGCTTCACCGCGAAATCCAGCGTGCCGGCCACGCATTGCACGCTGGTGCTGATCGCCAGCACGTTCTTGGTGCCGACCGACCCGTCGGGGTTGCGGAAGCCCTCGAAGGTATAGCCGTCGAGCGGCGGCAGCGGCGTCGCCGGCCGGGTGGCGAGCTCCAGCCGGTCGAGCGCCGGGGCGGCCGGCACCAGCACCGCCGCCTCCTCGACCCAGTCTCCGGCCGCGAGCGGCCGGGCGGCGCGGCCGATCACCTCGCCATAGCGCCGGATCTCGGCGCCCTCGGCGATGTCGGATAGTGCCACCTTGTGCCCCTGCGGCACGAACTGCCGCAGGGTCGGGCCGCCCGGAAGGCGCGTGCCCTCCGGCAGGCCGAAGGAGTTGACCACGATGGCGACGTTGTCGGCCTCGTGCAGCCGGATGGTGCGGGGGGCTTCGGCCGTTCCTGGCTCCGGCATCGTCGCTCTCCCGTTACGCCGCGGCGGCGAAGCTGCTCCGCGCCAGGCCCTGAACCAGGGCCGCCAGCTGCTCGATCCCCGCCTCGGTCAGGTCGTGCAGCGGCGCCCGCCCCGGGCCCGAGTCCCGGCCGATCCCCCGCATCCCGGCCTTGATGATCGAGACCGCATAGCCCTTGCGGCGGTTGCGGATCGCGATCAGCGGCAGGGTGAAGTCGCGCAGCCCCGCCTGGACCGTCTCGCGGTCGCGGCGGCGCACCGCGGCGTAGAACTTGGTCGCGAACTCCGGCACGAAGTTGAACACGGCCGAGGAATAGGTGGTCACGCCCATCTCCAGATAGGGCAGGGCGTAGGTCTCGGCCGTCGGCAGCCCGCCGATATAGGTCAGCCGGTCGCCCATGCGCAGATGGACCCGCGTCATCAGCTCGATGTCGCCGATGCCGTCCTTGTAGCCGACCAGGTTCGGGCAGCGCTCGCACAGCCGGGCCAGGGTGTCCTCGGTCACGATCGCGTTGTCGCGGTTGTAGACGATGACGCCCAGCCTGGTCGACGCGCAGACCGCCTCGACATGGGCCGCCAGCCCCTCCTGCTCGGAATGCACCAGATAGGGCGGCAGCAGCAGGATGCCGTCGGCGCTGGCCTTCTCCGCCGCAGCCGCCATCTGCCTCGCGATCTCGGTGCCGTAGCCGGCGCCGGCGATCACCGGCACCCGGCCGCGGGTCTCCTCGACCGCCGTCCTGACCACGGTCTCGACCTCGGACGGGGCCAGCGAGAAGAACTCCCCGGTGCCGCCGGCGGCGAACAGCCCGGCGACGTCGTAGCCGCACAGCCAGTCGAGGTTGGAGCGGTAGCGCTCCGCATCGAAGGCGTTGTCGCGGTCGAAGGGGGTCACGGGGAAGGACAGCAGGCCGGAGCCGAGCCGCTGCGCCATCTCGTTCGGGGTCATCCTGGCCATCCATCGTCCTCCCACGTCGAAATCAAGATCGACCCCGTTCTAGCGTCCGGATCAATTCCACTCCAACCCGATTGCTGGATCGATCGATGCGCTCTGTGCATCGTTCAGCCGATGCTGCTCCGCCACGTCGCGGGCGATGTCGAGCACCAGCGGCAGCAGCGGGTTGTCGTTGTCCTGCCGCCAGGCGATGTAGAGCTCGGCCGAGCGCGGCGCCGCCAGGTCGAGCGGCCGCAGCGCCACGCCGCGGATCTGCAGTTGCAGCGCCGCTTCGGGCACGATCGAGAGGCCGAGGCCGGAGCGCACCAGGGCCAGGATCGAATGGATCTGGCTGAGATGCTGGACATAGTCCGGCAGCAGGCCGGAGCGGGCGAACAGCTCGATCACCAGGTCGTGGAAGTACCGCGCCTCGTGCGGCGCGTACATGATGAAGGGCGCCGCCGCGAAGTCGCGCAGCGACAGGCTGGGGGCGGCGGCCAATGGGTGGTCCGCCGGCACCGCCGCCATCAGCCGCTCCTCGGCGACGCGGAAATTGGCGGTGCCGGCCTGCACCACCGGCGGCCGCAGCAGCCCGGCGTCGATCTGGCCGGAGGCGAGGGATTCGACCTGGTCGCCCGACACCATCTCGCGCAGCACCAGGGTGACATCGGGCAGCTGCCGGCGGCAGGCGGAGACCAGGTCGGGCAGGAAGCTGTAGGCCGAGGTGGCGGTGAAGCCGATGCCGATCGCCCCGGCCTGGCCGGCGGCGACGCGGCGGGCCAGCAGGGCCGCGCCCTCCGCCTGCTTCAGGATCCGCCGCGCCTCGGCCAGGAAGCTCTGCCCGGCCGGGGTCAGCCGGACCGACCGGCTGGTGCGCTCGAACAGCGCGACGTCGAGGATGCGCTCGAGGATCTGCACCTGCCGGCTCAGGGGCGGCTGGGTCATGTTCAGCCGGGCGGCGGCGCGGCCGAAATGCAGCTCCTCGGCGACGGCGACGAAGCAGCGCAGCTGGTTCAGGTCGAACATCGGTGCGAATCCCGCGGCGGTGAGGGGCGGATACTGCCCCGTCTGCCGTGGCAGGCGAAAGGGGAGGGGGTGGATCGCCCCCTTCACCGCTTCAGCTCGACCCGCCGGATCTCGCCGACGACGAAGAGATAGGCGGCCATGGCGACGAAGGCGTTGAGGCCGACGAAGACCAGCGCGCCGTTGAACGACCCGGTGGCGTGCAGGATGTAGCCGATGATGATCGGCGTGGTGATGCCGGCGGTGTTGCCGAACATGTTGAACAGCCCGCCGCTGAGCCCCGCGATCTCCTTCGGCGAGGTGTCGGAGACCACGGCCCAGCCCAGCGCGCCGATGCCCTTGCCGAAGAAGGCCAGCGCCATCAGCCCGACCACCAGCGCCGGGTCGTCGACATAGTTGCAGCCGATGATCGTCATCGATAGCAGCATGCCGCCGACGATCGGCAGCTTGCGCGCCAGGGTCAGCGATCCAGTTCGGCGGTACAGATGGTCGGAGATGACGCCGCCCAGCACGCCGCCGACGAAGCCGCACAGGGCGGGCAGGGAGGCGACGAAGCCGGCCTGCAGGATCGACATGCCGCGTTCCTTGACCAGGTAGATCGGGAACCAGGTCAGGAAGAAGTAGGTGATCACGTTGATGCAGTGCTGCGCCACATAGATGCCCAGCAGCATGCGGTTGCCCAGCAGCTGCCGGACATCGCTCCAGCGCGCGGCGGTGGCGCCGGTCCTGGCGCCGCTGATCGACATCACGGCGCCGCCCTGCGCGATGTGGTCGAGCTCCGCCCGGTTCACCGACGGATGCTCCTTCGGCCCGTGGATGGTCCGGTTCCACAGGAAGACAATGACGATGCCGAGCAGGCCCATCACGAAGAAGGCCCAGCGCCAGCCGTATTCCTGGACGATCCAGCTGGTCAGCGGGGCGAAGATCACCGGTGCGAAATACTGGGCCGAGTTGAAGATCGCCGAGGCCGTGCCGCGCTCGGCGCCCGGGAACCAGGCGGCGACGATCCGGGCGTTGCCGGGGAAGGACGGCGCCTCGGCCACGCCGACCAGGAGGCGGAAGACGAACAGCAGCACCACCGCGGCCCCGCCGCCGAAGAAGCCGGCCCAGCCCTGCAGGAAGGTGAAGACCGACCAGAACAGGATGCCGATCGCATAGACCCGCTTGGTCTCGAAGCGGTCGAGCAGCCAGCCGCCCGGGATCTGCGCCGCGACATAGGACCAGCTGAAGGCCGAGAAGATGTAGCCCATCGCCACCGGGTCGATGCCGAACTCCTTGGACAGCGGCGCGCCGGCGACGGAGATGATGGCGCGGTCGGCGTAGTTCAGCACCGTCACCACGAACAGCATCAGAAGGATCTGATAGCGGACGCGACTCCTGGCGACACGGTCGACGGCAGCGGTGACGGCCATCGGGTTCCTCCCGGTTTCGGCTCTGCGAGCCTTGATCTCGGGCGGAACCGTAGGAGCCGGTTCGATCCAGTTCTATTTCCGAATGGGCATCGATCGATCCAGGAATGGCATGGAAGGCCGCCTCAGTCCCAGACCGCCAGCATCTCCTTCTGCACATAGTCCAGATGCGCGGCCATGGCCGCCCGGGCGCGGTCGGGGTCGCCGGCGCTGATGGCGCTTGCGATGCCGTCATGGTCGGCCATGATCCGGTCCAAGAGGGCCGGCTGGCGCGACAAATGCTGGTGGAAGGCGGCGCTCAGCCCCTCCTCGCGGCCGCGCCACAGGGTCAGGGCGATCTCCTTCAGCGCCTGGTTGCCGCAATGCTCGGCGATCAGCAGGTGCAGGGCCCGGTCCGAGTCCGGCGCCCATCCCCGCCGCGCCGTCTGGCCGCGCATGGCGGCAACGATGCCGGCCAGCTCGGACCGGCCCTCGGCGGTGATGTGCCGGGCGGCCAGAGCCGCCAGTTCCGGCTCCACCAGCGCCCGGGCCTGCATGATCTCCAGTGCCGAATGGTCGGCCTCGGGAAGGGGGCTGCCGGGCCGGGCTGCAGTGCGGACGAAGGCGCCGACCCCGACCTTGACCTCGACCAGCCCCGCCACCTCCAGCGCGATCAGCGCCTCGCGCACGGTCGGGCGGCTGACGCCCAGCTCCTGCGCCAGATCGCGCTCGGAGGGCAGCTGCCGCCCCGGCTTGAACTCGCCCGACTCGATCAGCGCCGTGATCTGCTCGGCGATCTGGATGTAGAGTTTGCGATTGACGACCGCTTGAAGGGGCATCCTGCCCTGCCGCTCGAGGATCTCACTACCGGCCGGCCGGCGCCCAAAGAATCTTTCTCTAAATCCCATTTGAGCTGGCCTGACCACTTGACACCCTAGCCTGACCCGCCTCCTAATGCCAGGGCCTGCCGCCGAGATCGGCAGGAAAGCCGCCGGAGAAGCGGTTGTGGAACGTCGCTCGGCGCCGCCGCCTTGGCGCGCCGCTCTGGGACGGAGACACCCTTGAAAATCGACCGGATCAGCGTTCTCGACATCCGTTTCCCGACCGCGAAAAGGCTGGACGGGTCGGACGCGATGAATCCCGACCCCGACTATTCCGCCGCCTATGTGATCCTCTCGACTGACAGTGGTCAGGAAGGCCACGGCCTGACCTTCACCATCGGCCGCGGCAACGACATCGTCTGCGCCGCGATCGAGGCGCTGAAGCCGGCGGTGCTGGGCCGGGACCTGGCCGAATTCACCCGCGACATGGGCGCGACCTACCGCCACCTCACCGGCGACAGCCAGCTGCGCTGGCTGGGGCCGGAGAAGGGGGTGATGCAGCTGGCCACCGCGGCGATGCTGAACGCGATCTGGGACCTCTGGGCCAAGGCCGAGGGCAAGCCGCTGTGGCGCCTGCTGGCCGACATGACGCCCGAGGAGACGGTGCGCTGCATCGATTTCCGCTACATCACCGACGCGCTGACGCCGGCCGAGGCGGTGGAGTTGCTGCGCCAGCAGGAGGCCGGCAAGGCGGCGCGGATCGAGCGGCTGCTGGCCGAGGGCTATCCCGCCTACACCACCAGCGCCGGCTGGCTCGGCTACAGCGACGACAAGATCCGCCGCCTGGTGCGCGAAGCGCTGGCCCAGGGCTTCAAGGCGTTCAAGATCAAGGTCGGCGCCGACCGCGAGGCCGACCTGGCCCGCGCCGCTTTGGTGCGCGGCGAGATCGGCGACGACCTGACCTTCATGGTCGACGCCAACCAGGTCTGGGATGTCGGCCAGGCGATCGAGTGGTCGACCGCGCTGCTGCCGTTCAAGCCGCTGTGGGTGGAGGAGCCGACCAGCCCCGACGACATCCTCGGCCACGCCGCGATCGACCGGGTGCTGCGGCGCTACGGCACCCGGGTCGCCACCGGCGAGCATGTCCACAACCGGGTGATGTTCAAGCAGTACCTGCAGGCCGCGGCCATGGGCTTCTGCCAGATCGACGCCGCCCGGGTCGGCGGCGTGAACGAGAACCTCGCCATCATCCTGATGGCGGCCAAGTTCGGCGTGCCGGTCTGCCCCCATGCCGGCGGCGTCGGCCTGTGCGAATATGTGCAGCACCTGTCGATGTGGGACTTCGTCGCCGTCAGCGGCAGCAAGGACGGCCGCTTCATCGAATATGTCGACCATCTGCACGAGCATTTCGTCGACCCGGTGCGGATCGTGGACGGCTGCTACGCCGCGCCGGCCGCGCCCGGCTACTCCATCGCCATGAAGCCCGCCTCGCTCCAGGCCCACCGCTTCCCCGACGGCAGCGCCTGGCGCGACGACCAGGAGGCCGCCCGATGACCGCCGCCACCTTTCTGCCGGAGGAGAAGAAGGCCTGGTTCGTGCACGACCGCTTCGGCATGTTCATCCATTGGGGCCTCTACGCCCTGCCGGCCCGGCATGAATGGGTGAAGAGCCGGGAGGAGATCGGCGACGAGGCCTACCGCGCCTATTTCGAGCATTTCGACCCCGACCTCTACGACCCGCGCGACTGGGCGGCCCGGGCGAAGAAGGCCGGGATGAAATACGTGGTGCTGACCGCCAAGCACCATGAGGGCTTCTGCCTGTGGGACAGCAAGGTCACCGACTACAAGGCGACCAACACCCCTTACGGCCGCGATCTGATCAAGCCCTTCGTCGAAGCGTTCCGGGCCGAAGGATTGAAGGTCGGCTTCTACTACTCGCTGATCGACTGGCACCACCCGGACTTCACCATCGACGTCCACCACCCGCAGCGCAACCACCCGGAGGTCGCGGCGCTGAACCAGGGCCGGGACATGCGCCGCTACGCCGCCTATATGCGCGACCAGGTGCGCGAGCTGCTGACCGGCTACGGCAAGATCGACGTGCTGTGGTTCGACTTCTCCTACCCGGACCGGCCCTATAAGGACCTACCGGGCAAGGGCCACAAGGATTGGGAGAGCGAGCGGCTGCTGGCGCTGGTGCGCGAGCTGCAGCCGGACGCGCTGGTCAACAACCGGCTCGACCTGCTCGAGGTGCTGGGCGTGCCGCCGGACATCACCACGCCGGAGCAGTTCCTGCCGCGTCAGGCGCCGCGGGTGCTGGACCAGGCGGTGACCTGGGAATCCTGCCACACCTTCAGCGGCTCCTGGGGCTATCACCGCGACGAGACCAGCTGGAAGAGCCCGGAGCAGCTGATCCAGTTGCTGGTCGACAACGTCGCCATGGGCGGCAATCTGCTGATGAATGTCGGCCCGACCGGCCGCGGCACCTTTGACGACCGCGCCAAGGCGGCGCTCGAGGTCTATGGAAGCTGGCTGGCGCTGCACGGCCGCAGCATCTATGGCTGCGGCCCGGCAGGGGAGGGTATTTCCGTGCCACGCGACTGCCGGCTGACCCGCAACGGCAGCCGGCTCTACGTCCATCTCTTCGCCTGGCCGTTCCGGCACCTGCATCTCGACGGGCTCGGCGGCAAGGTCGCCTACGCCCAGCTGCTGCACGACGCCAGCGAGGTGAAGCGGCTGGAACCGAGGGATCCGGCGCTCGGCGGCAACACCCATGTGCCGCTGACCGCCGGCACGCTGACGCTGGAGCTGCCGGTGCGCCGGCCCGACGTGACCGTGCCGGTGGTGGAGCTGTTCCTGAAAGACGGCTGAGTCTCGGCCGCACACCCATCAAGCGCCCGCCCGGCAGAAGGCGGCCGCAGCAGGAGGATGAACGCCATGAAGACGCTGAGCACCATCCTGGCCGCGGCGACGGTGGCCGCATCGCTGTCCGCCGCCCCGGCCCGGGCCGAGCCGGTGACCCTGACCTGGCAGATGTGGGCCGGCACCGATGCCGAGATCGAAGCCTGGAAGCATGTCGCCGGGCTGGTCAACGCCCAGCATCCCGACATCAAGGTCGAGCTGCAGACCTCGCCCTGGCGCGACTACTGGACCAAGCTGCCGACGCTGGCGGCCTCGAACACGCTGCCGGACATCGTCAGCATTCAGTCGCTGCGCCTGTCCAACTTCACCACGCTGTTCGAGCCGCTGGACGAGCACGTGAAGGACGGCTTCGACCTCGGCCAGTTCGACAAATCGATCCTTGATGGCCTCAGCTATGGCGGCCATCTCTACGCGCTGCCCTACGATTTCGGGCCGCTGGTCGTCTACTACAACCGCGACCTGTTCGCGAAATACAAGGTCGAGCCGCCCAAGGCCGGCTGGACCCGGGAGGACTTCCTGTCCGCGGCCAAGGCGCTGACCCGGGACGGCAATTACGGTTTCGCCGTCACCGCCAGCGACTGGCTGGAATTCGCGCTGTCGGACGGGGCGAAGTACCTGACCGAGGAGGGCGGGCTGAACTTCAGCGACCCCGAGCTGCAGGCCGCCTTCCAGTCCTATGTCGACCTGGTGACCAAGGAGAAGGTGGCGCCGGTGATCGCCGCCAGCGGCCAGCCCTCCGGCGACATCGCCCGCGGCCGCTTCCTGGCCGGCACCGTCGCCATGTACGTCACCGGCCCGTGGGAGATGATCAACATCCGCAAATCCTCCAACTTCCCGGTCGGGCTGGCGCCGCTGCCCGCCGGCAAGGCCGGCAGCATCACCTTCTCCGCCGGCTCGGGCTTCGGCATCAACAAGGCCGGCCCGCACAAGGACCTGGCGTGGAAGGCGATCCAGGTGCTGACCGGTCCGGAGGCGGAGCAGTACCTGGCATCGCAGGGCCGCGCCTTTCCGGCCCGGATCGCGCAGCAGGGCTACTGGTATGAGGTGGCGGCGCAGGATGTGGCCAACGCGCGCGAGACCATCGACTTCGCGCTGAAGACCGCTCAGCCCTACCGCACCACGGCCAACTGGAACACGGTGTACGAGCTGCTGGAGCAGTATGCGCCGCTGGCCTATAGCGGGTCGCAGACCGGCGCCGAGGTGCTGGACACTGTGCAAGGGCTGGCCGCCGAATGACCGTGCAGGCCCAGGATCTCGGAACGCAGGCGGCGGCTGTCCCGCAAGCCCAGGGGGCTCGGCGGCGTCACCGGGCCTTCCGGGCGGAAGGGCGGGCCGCCTTCTGGTTCCTGCTGCCCAGCCTGCTCGGCTTCCTCGCCTTCCTGCTGTTCCCGCTGGTGGCGTCGCTGGCGCTCAGCTTCACCAACTGGCAGCTGCTGAACCAGCCGAAATTCGTCGGCCTCGCCAACTACACCCGGCTGTTCACGGTCGACCCCAGCTTCTGGCGGGCGCTGGTCAACACCGTCTTCTACACGACCGAGTACCTGGTGCTGAATATCGTACTGGCGGTCGGCATGGCGGTCTGGATCTCCAGCCTGCGGTGGGGCAAGCGGTTCTTCCGGCTGATCTTCTTCCTGCCGACCTTCACCCCGATGATCGGCGCCTCGCTGGTCTGGGTGCTGATCTTCACCCCGGGCGGGCTGATGGACTGGCTGGTGCAGTCGCTCGGCCTGCCGATCCCGAACCTGCTGGTCGACCCGGCCTGGGCGATGCAGGCGATCGTCATCGTCTCGCTGTGGTCGGGCTTCGGCTACAACCTGCTGCTGTTCGGCGCGGCGCTGGAATCGATCCCGCAGACCTATCTCGACGCCGCCCAGATCGACGGCGCCACCGCCTGGCAGCGCTTCTGGCGGATCAAGCTGCCGCTGATCTCGCCGACCCTGTTCTTCGGCACGGTGATGACCGCGATCACCGCGCTGCAGGTGTTCGACCAGGTCTATTCCATGACCCGCGGCGGGCCCGGCGCCGCCACCGCGACGCTCGGCTTCTTCATCTACCAGAACGGCTTCACCACCTACCGGATGGGCTACGCCTCCTCGATCGCCTGGGTGATGTTCGTGATCATCATGGCGCTCACGGCGCTCCAGTTCCGGCTGCAGCGGAAATGGGTGCATTATGACGACTAGGCGGAAGGACACCGGCCCTGTCACCGCCGGCACGCTGGTCTCGCAGGGGGCCATGGCGCTGGTGGCCCTGGCCTTCTTGTTCCCGTTCTTCTGGATGCTGACCAACGCCATCCGGCCGAACGGCGAGGTGCTGGCCCTGCCGCCGCGCCTGCTGCCCAGCGACTGGCAGTGGGGCAACTTCCTCGACGCCTGGGTCTATCTGCCCTTCGGCCGCTTCTTCCTGAACAGCGCGCTGGTTTCCGCCGCCGTCACCGTGATCGTGCTGACCGTCTCCAGCCTCGCCGCCTATGCCTTCGCCCGGCTGCGCTTCGTCGGCCGCGACACGCTGTTCCTGACCTATCTGTCGACGCTGATGATCCCGCAGGCGGTGCTGGTGATCCCGCTGTTCCTCCTCATCAGCAGGCTCGACTGGGTGAACACCTTCCAGGCGCTGATCCTGCCGGTGGCCTTCGGGTCCTTCGGCACCTTCATGCTGCGCCAGTTCTTCAAGACCATCCCGCGCGAGCTGGAGGAGGCGGCGCTGTGCGACGGCGCCTCGCGCCTGCGCATCCTGGTCAGCATCATCCTGCCGATGTCGCTGCCGGTGCTCGGCCTCTTGGCGCTGTTCACCTTCACCGCGCAGTGGAACAGCTTCCTGTGGCCGCTGATCATCGTCAACGGCACCGACCACGCCACCATCCCGCTGGGCCTGACCATGTTCCAGACCCAGCAGGGCGCGCAATGGAACTACCTGATGGCCGGCGCCGCGATCTCGATGATCCCGGGCTTGTGCCTGACCATCCTGCTGCAGCGCTACATCTTCAGCGGCATCGCCATGAATTCCGGGTTCGGCGGGCGGTGACGTTAAAGGGGATTTAGAGGGGCAGGCATATTGCTAAATCCCATTTAGAGTCGCATCATTGACGCACGAGCCATAGGCAGGGAAGGGACCGACCATGGACATGCATGTTCCGGCGCAGGCCGAGGCGCCGCGCCTCCTCACCGACGCGCAGATCCGGCAGTTCCTGGCGAACGGCTATCTGGTGCTGCAGACGGCGCTACCGAAGTCGTTCCACGACCAGATCTTCCAGCGCTTCGACGAGCTGATCGGCGGCGACCGGCACGAGAACCCGGGCAACAACCTGCTGCCGCTGGTGCCGGAGATCAACGCCGTGTTCGAGGACCCGGTGGTGAAGGGCGCCCTGACCAGCGTGCTGGGCCCGGACTACATCATGCACCCGCACCGGGCCCTGCATAAGAACCCGCCCGGCTCGCCGATCCAGCATTGGCACAAGGACAGCTACTGGGGCTACATGCGCCGGGTGCGGAACCACCGGCCGCGCTGGGTCATGATCATGTACTATCCCCAGGACACGCCGGCCGAGCTGGGGCCGACCGGGGTGGTGCCGGGCAGCCATCTGCTCGCCGCCGGGATCCAGGATCCGGACGCGCTGGAGAAGAACGGCTCCGGCCCCGCCGGCTCGGTGCTGATGATCCACTATGACATCTGGCACCGGAAGATGAAGAACCTGACCGCCGGCAAGCGGTTCATGATGAAGTTCGAGTTCATCCGCATGGCGCCAGTCAGCGCGCCGGCCTGGCCGCACGGCGACCCGGCCTGGCGGGCGCCGGAGCAGGTGCCGTCCTTCCCGATGGAGGCGGCGTGGAAGGCGCAGTGGCGCTGGCTGACCGGCGGCACCGCGGCCGGCGGCTCGGCCGATCTCGACGCCCTGCGCACGGCCCTGGCCGGCACCCCGGCGGAGGCGGCGGCCGCGATGTCGACCATCGCCGATCTCGGGCCTGCCGCCGCGGCGCTGGTGCCGGCGCTGCTGCCGCATCTCGATAGCGACGACGAGGCGCTGCAGCTCGACGCCGCCTATGCCCTCGGCGCGATCGGCGAGGCCGCGCTGCCGGCGCTGGTGCAGCGGGTCGAGGCCGACACGCGGCGCGACCCGGAGGACGGCACGCAGAAGAGCGATGCCGGCCGGCTGACGGGGAAGGACTGCATCGCCCTGTCCTCCATCTACGGGTTGGTCGAGATCGGCGCGCCGGCCGTGCCGGAGCTGCTGCGCCTGCTGCGCGGCGGCGCCGGCCGGTCGCGCAAGCTGGCCGCCTTCGCCCTGGGCGAGATCGCCGGGACGGGGCCGGAGGCGCGCGACGCGCTGATCGCCGCCACCCGCGACGCCGACCCGCATCTGCGCATCGCCGCGGTCGAGGCGCTGGGGCTGAAGCCGGCCGATGACGCGATCGTCGCCGCGCTGGCCCAGGCCCTCGAGGATGCGGACGAGGAGGTGCGCTTCGATGCGGTTCTCGGCCTCGCGCGGATGGGGCAGGCAGCGGCCGCGGCGGTGCCGGCGCTGGGCCGGGTGCTGACCCAGGACCCGAACCGCTATGTCCGCGGCTATGCGGTCGAGGCGCTGTCCCGCATCGGGGATGACGCCGCGTACCGGGTGCTGCTACCCTATCTGAAGCTTTCCCGCTGGTGTCCGATGACGACGTCGGCGAGCATTTTCTGACCTGTTTCCACGGCGCGGCATTGGCGGATCGGCGGCTCTCTCCCACCAGCGGACCTTCGGACCCCGAGGCATTGGCCGCCCCGCTGGAAAGCACCCTGTCCGGCGCGTCCGGCCGCTCGCTCGCGGGCGGCGCGGTGCGCCAGACGGGGCAGGCGCTGGGCCGCGCCATCGTCGCCGGCCGTTATGACGGCGATCGCCCGCTGCCGACCGAGACCGAGCTGGCCGCCGAATACGCGGTCGGCCGCAACGCCATGCGCGAGGCGATCAAGGTCCTGGCCGGCAAGGGGCTGATCCGCACCGCCCGGCGCTACGGCTCGCGCATCCGGCCGCGCGAGGAATGGTCGATCCTCGACCCCGACGTGCTGGCCTGGCATCTGCGCGAGCCGGACGGCATCGGCCGCTTCCTGGTCGAGATCTCCGAGCTGCGCGAGATCGTCGAGCCGCAGGCGGCCGAGCTGGCGGCCCTGCGCGCCACGGACGAGGAGGCGGATGCCATCGTCGTCCTGGCCGCGCGGCTGGCGGTGGAGTCCATGCCGCAGGTGCTGGACACCGATGTGGCCTTCCACCTGGCGGTGCTGAACGCCTCGCACAACCGGCTGCTCTCCGGCTTCGCCCGGCCGCTCGACGTGCTGCTGCGGGTGCAGTTCCTGGTCTCGGCCCACGGCATCGCGGCGGAATACGCCTACAGCCCCTCGGCCGACTATCATATGGCGATCGCCGAGGGCATCCGCGGCCGCGATCCGCAGAAGGCGCGGGACGCGGTGGTGGCGATGCTGACCCGCAACCGCGGCATCGCCGAGAAGGTGGCTGGGCCGAGCTAAGGCGGGGAGGGCGACATGGCGCGCGATCCGGGGCTTGAGGAGCTGGTGCGCGAGGCGCTGGGCACGGAGCCCGGCCTGGACGAGAAGCGGATGTTCGGCGGCCTGGCTTGGCTGCTGCACGGCAACCTGCTGTGCGGCGCCCGGGTCGACAGCATGCTGGTCCGCCTCGGCAAAGGGAATGACGGCTGGGCGCTGGAGCAGCCCGACGTCGCGCCGATGATCATGCAGGGCCGTCACATGCCGGGCTGGGTGCGGGCCGGCGCGGCCGCCTATGGCGACGACGCGCTGCGCCGGCGGCTGCTCGACGCCGCGCTCGCCTTCGTCCGCACCCTGCCGCCGAAATAGCTACGTCGCCAGGGTGGCCAGGACGAACTCGGCCCGTTCCGCCACGCCGGTCTTCGGCAGGATCACGACCTCGTAGCCCAGCGTCGGATAGTCCTGGAGCAGCCGCTCGTATTCCTCCAGGGCTGCGTCGAGGCCGTGGCGCCGTTCCGGATCGGTGCCGTAGATCTCCGGCCAGGGCGGGGTCAGGAACACGCGCCGGTGATAGGGGTTGGACCGGGCCAGAGTCTCCAGCGCCGGCTCGCCGGTCATGTGCTGCAGCGCGGACGCGGCGTCGACGAGGCCGCGGTCGAAGAACACCCAGCCGGGCCGGCCCTCGGCCGCGGCGCGGTCGGCCAACGCCAGGACGATGGCGCGGCGGGCGAAGGCCGGCCCGTCGACCCAGGGCAGGGCCCGGCCGCCGCTCTCCAGCTCCTCCTTGACGATGCGCCGCCCGGGCTCCTCGACCACGGCATGGCCGCGCCGGGCGAGCTCTGCCAGCAGCGTCGACTTGCCGCCGCCCGAGCAGCCGGAGATGACGACGAAACGGTTCATCGGGGCGTCTGCTGACATGAGCGTCTCCTTTCGAGGATAGCGAAACGACGTTATCGTCGGTGTGACATTCGGGGGTGACTGTTCCATCGGAGTCGCCAATTGGCGGTCGATCTCAACCACCTGATCCTGTTCTCGCGCGTGGTGCGGGCGGGGAGCTTTTCCGGGGCGGCACGGATGCTGGGCTTGCCGAAGGCGACCGTCAGCCGGAACATCGCGCGGCTGGAGGAGGAGATCGGGGCACGCCTGCTGCACCGCACGACGCGCAAGATCGAGCTGACCTCGCTCGGCCGGGCCTATCTCGACGAGGTCGATCTCGGCCTCCGGCATCTGGAAGCCGCGTCCGAGCGGGTCGCGGCGACACAGCGGGTGCCCAGCGGCACGCTGCGGCTGACGGCGCCCGTCTATTTCGGCGTGCGCTACCTGATCGAGTGGGTGGCAGAGTTCTGCACCCGGTTCCCGGACGTCAAGGTGGAGTTACACCTCAGCGACGACTATGTCGATCTCATCGAGAGGCGCATCGACATCGCCATCCGCACCGGCCGGCTGTCCAGCTCGAGCCTCGTCGCCCGCAAGCTCGGCCCGGCGAAGCGGATCGTGGTCGCCAGCCCCGGCTATCTGTCGCGCCGGGGAACGCCACGGTCTGTCGGCGACCTGCCCGCGCATGACGCCGTCGTGCTGGGTCCGTCCGTGGACAATGCCGCCTGGCGGCTCGACGGCCCGCAGGGGCCGGAGGAGGTCCATATGCAGGGCCGCATCGCCGTGAACAGCGCGCAGGCTGCGCTTCGCGCCGCGGTGGCCGGCCTGGGACTCGCCCTGCTGCCCACCGGCGTCGTCCAGGACGATCTCGATGCCGGGAGGCTCCGGCAAGTCCTGAAGCGGCACGGCGTCGACAGCGGCGGTCTGTACGCGGTCTATGCGAGCGGCCGCCATCCGACCGCCGCGCATCGGGCCCTGCTGGATTTCCTCGCCGCCAAGCTGCGCGTCCGGGCCGCCTGACGGCGCACCCAAGCCGGCGCGGCTGTTAGCGCAAGTGAGACAGTGTTTCCAAATTGTCGCTCCTACCACGACGCCTCCCCGCCATGTGATCCTGCCCGCCGTCGATGATCACGGGAGGGCATGTGATGACCGTGAATGACGAAGGCCGGTTGCGGACCGGGGCTAGCCGCCGGGTGTTGCTGCAGGCCGGCATGGCGGCAGGGCTGATGGTGATGGCCCGCCCGCTCCGGGCACAGGCGGCGCAGCCCCCGGTGGTCGTGATCACCGGCACCAGCTCCGGCTTCGGCCGATTGATGGCGGAAGGCTTCGCCCGGCAGGGCGCCTGGGTCTTCGCGACGATGCGCGATGCCGGCGGCCGCAACGCGCCGGCGGCCCGCGAGCTCGCCGCACTCGCGGAGGACGGCTTGAGCCTGGAGGTGGTCGAGATCGACGTGCTGAGCGACGCGTCGGTCGCCGCCGGCATCTCCCGCGCGGTTGCCGCCGCCGGCCGGATCGATGTGTTGGTCAGCAATGCCGGCATCGTCGTCCCGGGCCCGGTGGAGGTACAGACGCCGGCCTGGTTCGGCGCCAATCTGGAGACCAACCTGAACGGGGCGCTGCGCCTGTACCGCGAGGTGCTGCCGCAGATGCGCGCCCAGCGGGGCGGGACGATCATCCAGATGTCGAGCGCGCTCGGTCGCGCCATCGACCCGATGCTGGGCGGCTATTGCGCATCGAAGCTGGCCGTCGAGGCCGCCGCGGACGCGCTCGCCTACGAAGCCGCCGCCTCCAACATCGAGGTGGTCGTGGTGCAGCCCGCCGGCGCCTATCCGACGCAGCTGCAGGCCAATGCGGTGCGTCACTGGGAGCGGATGCTGGGCGAGCTTCCGGACGCCGAGCGCGCGCGGACGGAGCCTTATGCGCGCCATATCGAGGCGATGCTGGCCGATCTCGTTCCCGACCCGGAGCTCGACCCGAAGGAGGTCTCGGACGCAGTCGTCGCGCTGGCCGCGATGGAGTTCGGCGGGCGGCCGTCGCGGCTGACGGTCGGCCCCTACAGGGACGGCATCGACCCGGTCAACGCCGCCCACGAGCAGTTGCAGACGCAGATGATCTCGCACAACCGGATCGCGGACCTGCTGACGCTGCGGCCGCAGCCGCGCTGACCGGGCGCATCTCGTCCGTGCCTATCGCCCCGTCGTCGTCTCCCCACACGGGGGAGGCGAGGCGGGCGCCGCGGCCATACTGCCTTGGCGAGCAGCCCATCACCCGCTTGAACGCCGTGCTGAAGGCGCTTTCGGACTCATATCCGAGCGACGGGGCGATGGCGGAGACCGGATCGCCGGAATTCGCCAGCCTGTCCCCGGCCAGCAGCATTCGCCAGCGCGTCAGGTACTCCATCGGGGCCTCCCCGACCTTCTCCTTGAACTTCAGGGCGAAGACCGATCGGGACATGCCGGCGCGCGCCGCCAGCTCCTGCAAGGTCCAGCGATGCGCCGGATCGGCGTGCATGGCGCCGATCGCCGCGCCCATCTGCCTGTCCGCCAGGGCGAAGAACCAGCCGACGCCGCCGCTCCGTCCTTCCTCCAGATGCAGCCGCAGGGCCTGGACCAGCATCATGTGCGCGAGGTGCTGCGCGACCAGAAACCCGCCCGGCTGCCGCTCGTGCAGCTCCTGCATCATCCGCTCCACCGACCAGCGCAGCGCCGCCTGGTCCGGTTCCTTCCGGATGTGCACGATGGGCGGCAGCATCCGCAGCAGGATGCCGGCATGGTGGCCGCTGACGGCGAAGCGGCTGCCGACCAGAAAGAAATCCCCGCCGCCGTTGAAGGTGACGACGCCGCCATCCCGCGCGGGCGGAAAGACGGTGCCGGCGTCCACAGGCGTCAGGGCCAGGTCGCTGGCCAGGCGGAACGGCCGCCCGCTCGGCAGCACGAAGCAGTCCCCGGCCCTCAGGCGCACCGGTTCGGGAACGCCCTCCACAGCCAGCCAGCACGCGCCGGACGTCACGGCGTAGCATTTGATGCGGTCGTGCTGGTGGTCGAACTGGATCGACCAGTCCCCGCCCGCGTCGAAGCCGGCGGACACATAGCTGCGCGGCTTCAGCAGCGACAGCACGTCTGAAAGCGGGTCCATGGCAGTTCCGGACGATCGAGAAGATAACGCGGACGTTCCAGCATAGATCGTACGCCCTCGGACTCCTACCGTGGGGTATCCAGCGGAGGTGATCCAGGTGCGGCGCCTCCGAAAGCCTGTAACCGGGTGGAGAGAGCAGCCCTCATGACAGCGTTCACGATCAACGGGCGGGCGGTGGATGTCGCCGCCGGACCCGATACGCCGCTGCTGTGGGTGATCCGGGAGCATCTGAAGCTCACCGGCACCAAGTTCGGCTGCGGCATCGCGCAATGCGGTGCCTGCACCGTCCATGTCGACGGCGCGCCGGCGCGCTCCTGCGTCACCGCTCTTCAGGACGTGGCCGGCCGGGAGGTGACGACGATCGAAGGCCTGTCGCCGGATGCGAGTCACCCGCTGCAGAAGGCCTGGATCGCCGAGCAGGTGCCGCAATGCGGCTACTGCCAGTCCGGACAGATCATGCAGGCGGCCGCTCTCCTCGCCGACACCCCCAACCCGACCCGCGACCAGATCGTCGAGCACATGGACGGCAACATCTGCCGCTGCGGGACCTATCAGAGAATCATCAGCGCGATCCAGCGCGCCGCAAGGGAGGCCTGAGCCGTGACCGGGACCTTGCAGCTTCGCAGCCGCGCGCTGTCGCGGCGCAGCTTTCTCGTCTCGGCCGGCGGCATCGGCATCGCGGTCGCGTTCGGCGGCCCGCCTCGGGACGCCTCGGGCGCCGCCGTGGTTCCCGCGGTCGAGGGCGGTTACCGGCCGAACGCCTGGGTGACCATCGCAGCCGACGGCGCGGTGATCATCACGTCGCCCGCCTCCGAGATGGGGCAGGGGATCATGACGACGCTGCCGCTGCTGATCGCCGAGGACATGGATGCCGACTGGGACAAGGTGCGCATCGTCCAGGCTCCGTCCGACGCGGAGACCTACGGCAACCCCGGCTTCTACGGCATCCAGCTCACCGGCGGCAGCGAATCCACGCGGGGCTACTACGAGATGCTGCGCCTGGTCGGCGCCCAGACCCGCAAGATCATCCTGGCGAGTGCCGCCGGCCTGCTGAAGGTTCCGGTGGGCGAACTCGCGACCGAGCCCAACCGGGTCGTGCACGCGCCATCGGGCCGCTCGCTCGACTACGGCGCGATCGCCGCGACCGGCGAGCTTCCCGACCCGTTGCCGCAGGCGACCGCTGCCGATCTGAAACCGCGCGAGCGGTGGCGCTATATCGGCAATCCGGCCATCAACCGCGCCGACCTGCCGTCAAAGGTCGACGGCAGCGCGAGGTTCGGCATCGACGTGCAGCGCCCGGGCATGCTGTACGGGGCGGTCTTGCGGGCGCCCGTCCAGGACGAGACGCCGGAAGCCATCGACGACGCCGCGGCCAAAGCGGTACCGGGCGTCAGGCAGATCGTCCCGCTGCCTTACGGCGTCGGCGTCATCGGCGAGACGATAGAGGCGACGATGCGGGCCAAGGATCTGCTCGACGTGACCTGGAGCACGTCGTCGCGGGTCCGCCGCTACACCAGCGACCGGCTGCTGGAACAGTACCGCAGCGTCGGCCGCGACCTCGCCCGGACGGGGGTCGATGCTCTCGCCGAAGGCGATGCGCCGGCGGCGATCTCGGGGGCCGCGACGGTCATCGAGGCCGACTACCTGAGCGACCACGTCTGCCATGCGACCATGGAGCCGATGAACGCCACGGCGCTGGTGACCGGCGACACGGTCGAGATCTGGGCGCCGACACAGGGCCCGACGGGCACCCAGGGCTTCGCCGCGGAGGTGGCCGGTACCACCCCCGACAAGGTCAAGGTGAACACGATGCTGCTCGGCGGCGGCTTCGGCCGCAAGGCGGAGGCCGACTTCATCGTCGACGCGGTGTCGCTGGCCAAGGCGGAGCAGGGCCGCCCGGTCAAGGTCGTCTGGAGCCGCGAAGACGACGTCCAGCACGACAAGTACCGGCCGCTCGCGGCGCAGCACATCCAGGTCGGGCTCGACACCGGCGGGGCCATCCTCGGCTGGCGGCACCGCATCGTGGCGGATTCCATTTTTGCCCGGACGATGCCCCAGCTGCTCGAGAGCGCAGGAGGCCACGACGATGTCGTCACCGAGGGCGCGGAGTTCAACTACGCCGTCCCGGCGCATCGGATCGAGTATATCCGCCAGGACAACGGGCTGGACGTCGGCTTCTGGTTCGCGGTCGGAGTCGGCTACACCAGGTTCGCCATCGAATGCGTGGTCGATGAGATCGCAGCGGCCAGGGGCGTCGATCCCCTGGCGCTCCGGCTGGAGCTGCTGCAGGACCAGCCGCGGGCGCGCAGGGTCGTCGAGGCCGTCGCGCGGATGGCGGAATGGGACCGCCCGCGCGACGGGCGCGCGCTCGGCCTCGCCTATTCCGATGCGTTCGGCTCCCACTGCGCACAGATCGCCGAGGTGTCGCTCGACCGGCAGAGCGGCGAGATCCGCGTGCATTCGGTGTGGTGCGCGGTCGATCCGGGGGTGGCGGTCCAGCCGCGCAACATCGAAGCGCAGATGATGACCGGGATCACCAACGGCATCAGCCAGGCGCTGTTCGAACAGATCAACATCGTCGATGGCCGGGTGCAGGAGTCGAACTTCGACACCTATCGGGTGATCCGCATGTCCGAGGTGCCCGATATCGAGGTCGCCGTGATTCCGACGCCCGAGAGCCCGATCGGGGGCGTCGGCCAGGTCGGCCTGCCGCCGGTCGGTCCCGCGATCGCCAATGCGGTGGCGCGGCTCACCGGCGGCGTGCGGCTTCGGCACTATCCGTTCCTGCCGCAGCGGGTGAAGGCGGCGCTCGGCGCCTGAATTCGGTGATCAGGCCGGCGCGGCGCTCTGCGACCCGATGAGAGACCTGATCCGGTCGGCATCGTCCGGCGTCGCCGGATTGTAGACGATCATGCCGAGATCGGGCCGGCCGTCCACGCCGAAGGCCGAGAATTCGAAGGCGATCGGCCCGGCGAGCGGATGCCGCAGGCGCTTGATGCCCTCGCCGTAGCTGCGGACATCGTTGTCGCGCCACATCGCCTCGAATTCGGGGCTGAGCCGGCAGAGCTCGTCCACCAGGGCCTCCACTTTGGCCGTGGCCCCGGCCCGCGCCGCATCCGCCCGGAACGCGGCCACCACGAACCGGGCCACGCCGTCCCAGTCGAACTGGGCGGCCCGGACGCGGGGATCGAGGAAGATCAGGCGCAGGATGTTGCGCTGCTCGGGCGGCAGCGCTCCGTAGTCCGTCAGCACCGCCGCCGCGGCCCGGTTCCAGGCGACGACATCCCAGGTGGCGGTCTTCACCAGGGCCGGGCTGAGCGTCAGCGCGTCGAGCACGCGCTGCAGCCGCGGCGTGACGCCTTCGGTGGTCTGGTAGCGGACCGCGGGCGGGCGGCCGAGGCCGAGCAGGAAGAGGTGCTCGCGCTCGACATCCGTCAGCATCAGGGCGCGGGCGATCCGGTCGAGCACATCGGCCGAGGGCGCGCCGCCCCGGCCCTGCTCGAGCCATGTGTACCAGGTCGCGCTGATGTTGGCGCGCTGGGCCACCTCTTCCCGGCGCAGGCCGGGCGTGCGCCGGCGTGGCCCGGAGAGGCCGAAGGCCGCCGGATCGAGCTTCGCGCGGCGATCCTTCAGATAGGTTCCCAACGGATTGTCGTTCGCGACCGGCATGCCGAGCCTGTTAACAATTATACCAGTATAATGTCACGTCTTTACCAGGATACCACATGGGAGAGACGGTTGCCTCCGTCCTTCAACAAAAGGCTTTCCCATGCGTGTCTTCGTCACCGGCGCCACCGGCTTCGTCGGCTCCGCCGTCGTTCAGGACCTGATCGGCGCGGGCCATCAGGTTCTCGGCCTGACCCGCTCCGACGCAGGCGCCGAGTCCCTTCTCGCCGCGGGCGCCCAGCCGCATCGCGGCGACCTTCGCGACCCCGGCAGCCTGCGCCGGGGTGCCGCCGAGGCCGATGCCGTGATCCACACCGGCTTCATCCACGATTTCTCGAAGTTCCAGGAAAGCTGCGAGATCGACGGCCGCGCCATCGCGGCGATCGGCGACGCGCTCGCCGGCTCCGACCGCCCGCTGCTGGTCACCTCCGGCGCCCTGATCGTGCCGCGGGGCCCGGTCGGGACCGAGGAGGATCCGCCTCTCCCCAACTCGGCCACCTATCACCGCCTGTCCGAGGCGGCGGCCGCGGATCTGGTAGCGCGGGGCGTGCGGGCCGCGACGGTGCGGCTGCCGCCGTCGGTCCATGGCGACGGCGACCATGGCTTCGTGCCGATCCTGATCCGGCTGGCGCGGGAGAAGGGCGTGTCGGCCATGGTCGGCGATGGCCTCAACCGTTGGCCCGCCGCGCACCGGCTCGATGCCGCCCGGGTCTACCGCCTGGCGCTGGAGCGCGGCGTCACCGCCGGCGCCCGCTATCACGCGATGGCGGAGGAGGGCGTGCCGTTCCGGGAGATCGCCGCGGTGATCGGCCGCCGCCTGGGCGTGCCGGTGGCCGGCCTGTCTCCCGAGCAGGCGAGGGAGCATTTCGGCTGGTTCGCGATGTTCGTCGGGATGGACGTCCCGACCTCGAGCGAGCGGACCCGCGCGCTGCTGGGCTGGGCGCCGGAGCAGCCCGGCCTGATCGCCGATATCGCCCGGCCGGCCTATTTCGGGGGCTGACGGGCAGCGCGGCCGCTGGGGCCGCGCTCGAACATCCGCGGCGGGGAGGGGCGGGGCCTCATCCCCCCGCGTCCAGGCGGCCGGACTTGCTCGCCTGGCGCCCGTCATCGGCCCGGGCGCAGGCCTCGTTGGCGGCACGCTGGACGTCGGTGGGCGGCCCCTCCTCGGGGCCGTCGGTCCAGGTGATCTGAATGGCGCCCTGGCTGTTCTTCTTGTACCAGCCGCGATAGGCGCCGCAGCTCACCGATCCTCCGCCCTGGCCGGAGGGGAGGATGGTCCAGTCATGCGGATCTCGGCATTTCGTCATGCCCGGAAAACCGCATGGGGCGGGCGCCGGTTCCACGAACCAGACGGCTCCCGGTGCCCTTCGGCACGCTTCCGGGAGCCGTCTGGTCGAGAGTTCTTGTCTTCTGGGACTGGCCCCTCGACGCTCAGACCTGCAGGCCGCCGGCCACGTCGATCACGCCGCCGGTGATGTAGCCCCCGTTCGGCCCCGCCAGAAAGCAGACGAGGGCCGACACTTCCTCGAGCGTCGCGATCCGACGGATGGGGTGCAGGTCCATGATCGCGTCGGGGAGCTTGTCGCGCACCTCTGCCGCCATGTCGGTCGGCATGATGCCGGGCTGGATGACGTTGACCGTGATGTTGCGTCCGCCGAGATCGCGGGCGACGCCCTTCGCATAGCCGGCGATGGCAGCCTTGGTTCCCGCATAGTCGGCGACGCCGGCGAACGGGATGCGGCTGCCCAGGAGGGAGCCGATGAAGATGATCCGGCCGCCATCCGGCAGCACCGGTGCCGCCGCGCGCGTGGTCGCCACCGCGCCCATGACGTTGATCTGCCACTGGCGATCGAGATTGACCGTGTCGAGATCGGGGTCGTCGACCGTCTTGCCCTGCACCGCGATCGCCGCGTTGTTGACGAGGATGTCGAGCTTGCCGAAATGCGCCGACACCGTCTCGACCAGCGGCTTGGCCGCGGCCGTGTCGGCCTGGTCGCTCCGGATCGCGAGGGCTCGGACGCCCTTCGCCTTCAGCGTCTCGACCACGGCTTCGGCCTTCTCGGCCGACGCGACGTAGCTGATCGCAACGTCCGCCCCCTGGTCGGCCAGGGCCTCCGCCGCGGCAGCGCCGAGCCCGCGAGAGCCGCCGGTAACGAGAGCGACCTTACCCTTCAACATGTTGGACATGAGGATCTCTTCCGTGTGGCGATCAGGGCGCCGCCCGACCCGAGCGAGCGGCTGATTCGTAACAGCCATTACGATAACGGTTGGTATGAAATCTGGACGGGAGGCTGTCAAGCGGTTTAGTAATGGCCATTATGAAAAAGCTGGGCTGGGCTGATGGGCCGCCATCGCGAATTTGACGTGGAGAAGGCGCTCGACGCCGTGCTGTGCGTCTTCTGGCGCAAGGGCTACGAGGGCGCTTCCTACACCGACCTGACCGAGGCTGCCGGCGTGGAGAGGCCCGCCCTCTATTCTGCATTCGGCAACAAGGAAGCACTCTTCCGCCGGGCCCTGGCCCGCTACGAGGAGCGATTCCTGGGTTACATGCCGGAGGCGCTGCAACTCCCCACGGCACGCCAGGTTGCCGCGCACATCCTGTACAATGCAGCCGACCTCAACACGCGCTATCCCGACCATCCGGGGTGTTTCGGCATCAACGGGGCCCTGGCGGGATCGGATGAAGCGGAACCCGTGCGACAGGCGCTGATAGAGTTTCGCGCGGCGGGTCAGGCGCGGCTTCGTGAGCGCTTCGAACGGGCGAAGGCCGAAGGCGACTTGCCGGAGACGGCCAAATCCGATGCCCTTGCGGCTTTCGTGATGGCTGTCGCTCACGGCATGGCGGTGCAGGCCAAGGCCGGCTTCAGCCGCGACATGCTGGAGGCTGTCGCCGAGCAAGCGCTTTCCACGTGGCCAGCCGGTCGTTCCAGAGGGGCCGGAACGTCGGTCTGACTTTGGATGAGGAGGGCGCCCGGCGTCGCCGTGATTGCTGCGCTGGCGTACCCGCTGCGAGGTTGAGCCGGGAAGGCGGCATGCGGCGGGAAATGGCGGGCCACGCCCGATGAAACGGAGAACTACGTCTACGCTATAGCCCTACAAAATTAAGGTAAGAGCGAATGGCTACAATGGGGCGCTTGCTGATCGTCTTCTTTTAGCGATTCGATCACGTAATGAGCACAAGATGCGTGGGGGCCACGCATCAGTTGATGATTTCGCCTCGTTCGTCTGAGCGCAGTGCGGTCAGTCGTTCTCTCCACACCTGTAGTGCTTCGGGCGTCAATCTGGTCCAATGCGTGATTTCGCCAATGACCTTGAGCGGTGCGCTGCTGCGATATGACCGAGTGGGATTGCCGGGAAATTTCTTGTCGGTCACGTTCGGGTCGTTCTCGAATGTCCCGGTCGGCTCTACGGCGTAAACACGCTGAACCGCGCCGCCGCCGGTGAGTTCCGCCGCGATTTCAGCGGCAAGCCCGGCACCGTCCACAATGGCAGTGAAGTAGATGTGGTTCATCACTACTTCAGGACGATAGTTCGACCGATATCCTGCTGTGAGGAAATCACCCGCGCGCAAATCCGCGATTGTGCCGTGAAAGAACGGTCCCTCGTCCAGAACTACGGACATCGCCATCGCCATCGTCCTTATATTATATTGTGATTCTGCTTGTAGTCAGTGAGCCAAGCGGTGCCAATGTCCGCGATGAGGTCGCTTGCTACCGTTGCTGATCTTAAAGATATGTTAGGTCGTAGCGGTAGAATTATCGGCTTTCAGCGCCGCTCGATGATGCGGTGATCGGCGGCAATATCGCATCATAGAGGGCAACCGGCGGTGTTTGGCGGAGAGGGAGGGATTCGAACCCTCGGTGCCCTTGCGGACACAACGGTTTTCGAGACCGTCCTATTCAACCACTCTAGCACCTCTCCGCAGAGGCATGGCGGGGGTCTCCAGGACCCCCTCCGCGTGGCCGGCGCGGACCATAGTGGAGAGCGTTCCACCATGCAAGCGTCGATTGCGGAGGCAAAACTCCGGGCCTCGCATTCCGCCGTTGACACGCCGGCGCGCCTGACTATAGTGCCGCGTTCACGGACACGGGTGCTGGTTCCGGCTGGCACCCGTGCCTGTTTTTGATCACCTGAGGACGATCCGCAAGGGGCGTCCTCCCAGTCGACGGCAGCTTGACCATGTTCGCAGTCATCCGCACGGGCGGGAAACAGTACCGGGTTGCTCCGGACCAGCTTGTCACGGTCGAGCGTCTCGACGCCGAGCCGGGTGCCTCCATCACCCTCGAGGACGTGCTGATGGTCGGCGGCGACGGCGCCGTCAAGATCGGCACCCCCGTTCTGGCCGGTGCGTCGGTCACCGCCGAGGTGGTCGAGCAGACCCGCGGCCCGAAGGTCATCATCTTCAAGAAGAAGCGCCGCCAGAACTATCGGCGGAAGAAGGGCCACCGCCAGGACCTGACGGTGCTCAAGATCACCGCCATCGCCGGCGCGTAAAGAGGAGATCGACAGATGGCACATAAGAAGGCCGGTGGTTCGTCGCGCAACGGCCGCGATTCGGCGGGTCAGCGTCTCGGCGTGAAGAAGTTCGGCGGCGAAGCCGTCGTCCCGGGCAACATCATCGTGCGGCAGCGCGGCACCAAGTTCCATCCCGGCGTCAATGTCGGCATGGGCAAGGACCACACGCTGTTCGCGCTGGTTCCGGGCAACGTCCAGTTCAAGTCGGCCGGCGGCCGCACCACGGTGACGATCGCCCAGGCGGACGCCGCCGAGTAACGCCTCGCTCCCCAAGCCTTCACTGAAGGCGGGGGGCTTGCAGGCACGGATCTGGAGCGGGGGAATGGGCAACCATTCCCCCGTTTCCTATTTTGATGCGACAAGAAGAGGGCCGGCCCCGGAGCCGGCGGCACGGGGCGATTCGGCCATGAAGTTCCTCGACGAAGCCAAGATCTTCCTGAAGAGCGGCGACGGCGGGAACGGCTGCGTCGCCTTCCGGCGCGAGAAGTTCATCGAGTTCGGCGGCCCGAACGGCGGCGACGGCGGCCGCGGCGGCGACGTCTGGGTCGAGGCGGTGGACGGCCTCAACACCCTGATCGACTACCGCTACCAGCAGCATTTCAAGGCCGAGCGCGGCCATCACGGCATGGGCTCGGACCGCTCCGGCGCCAAGGGCGAAGACGCGGTGCTGCGCGTGCCGGTCGGCACCCAGGTGCTGGACGAGGAGAAGGAGGAGGTACTGGCCGACCTGACCGAGGTCGGGCAACGCATCCGGTTGCTCAAGGGCGGCGATGGCGGCTTCGGCAATGCCCATTTCAAGACCTCGACCAACCGCGCCCCGCGCCGATTCGATCCCGGCTGGCCGGGGGAGGAGCGCTGGGTCTGGCTGCGGCTGAAGCTGATCGCCGATGCCGGGCTGGTGGGCCTGCCCAACGCCGGCAAGTCGACCTTCCTGGCCGCCACCAGCGCCGCCCGGCCGAAGATCGCCGATTACCCCTTCACCACGCTGCACCCGAATCTCGGCGTGGTCCGCAGCGACGACCACGAATTCGTGCTGGCCGACATCCCCGGTCTGATCGAAGGCGCGCATGAGGGCGCGGGGCTGGGCGACCGCTTTCTCGGCCATGTCGAGCGCTGCAACGTGCTGCTGCACCTGGTCGACGGCACGCAGGAGGATGTGGCCGAGGCCTATCGCGTGGTGCGCGGCGAGCTCGAGGCCTATGGCGGCGGCCTGGCCGGCAAGCCCGAGATCGTCGGTCTGAACAAGACCGATGCCCTCGACAAGGACACGGCGGCGGCGCGGCTGAAGGCGCTGAAGGCCGCGGCCGGCCGCAAGGCCAAGGTGGTCGCCCTGTCCGGCGCCACCGGCGGCGGGGTGCAGGAGGTGCTGCGTCTGCTCTGGGCCCGCATCGCCGAAAGCCGCCCGGCCCCGGCCGAGGAGGAGGCGGCGCCGGCGGACATCACCCCATGGGCGCCCACCGACTCCGACTGAGCGGCCCGGCCGACCGGGAGGCGGTGGCCGCCTTCCTGACGGCGCATTGGGGCAGCCCGCAGATGGTGCTGTGCGGCCGGCTGTTCGACCTGCGGGACTTCCCGGCGATCGTCACCGAGCCGATGGGGCAGGGACTCGCGACCTTCGATCCGGAGACGGGCGAGCTGATGTCGCTCGACGCCGATCCGCCGGGCGCCGGCATCGGCACCTCGCTGGTCGAGGCGGTGGCGGCGGAGCTGAAAGCCCGCGGCCATGCCGTGATGCGGGTGACCACCACCAACGACAATCTCGATGCGCTGCGCTTCTACCAGCGCCGCGGCTTCCGCCTGATTGCGGTTCGACCCGGCGCGGTCGAGGTGGCCCGCCGGCTCAAGCCGTCGATTCCTCTGATCGGCGCCCATGGCATCCCGATCCGAGACGAGATCGAGCTGGAGCGGGATCTGGGCTGAACGATGATCGTCTCGGACCAGAGCTCAGGCGTCTCGCTTGACGGGTTGCCCCTCGCCGAGCTTGCAGCCCTGATTGGGTCGCGATCCACCTCCGCGACCATCGTCGAGGCCGGCCAGAACAACCGGGTGCTCGATTTCGGTGACCGGATCGTGCGCGTCCCGCGCCATGCCGGGGCGGAGGCGGCGCTGCGGCGCGAGGCCGGGCTGCTGGGACGCCTGCGGCCGGCCCTGCCGATCGCGATCCCCGATGTCCGGGTCATCGAGAGCGGGATCGGCGCCATCGCCGTCCATGACCGCCTTCCGGGCGAGCCGTTCCACTCCCTCGACGGCTTCGGCGAGGCGGACCGGGAGCGCCTGGCCTTGGCCCTGGCCATTTTCTTGCGCAGCCTGCACGGCCTGCCGGCCGAGGTGGTCGGCGACGGACGGCGGGAGGACACCTGGCAGGAGCTGGCGTCGCGGCTGCCGGCCGACGTGCTGCCGCGCCTGTCGCCGACCACGCGATCAGCCGTCGATGCGGCCTTCCGCCGTTTCGCCGGGCGCGCGGGCGACCTGCCCGTGGCGGTGATCCACGGCGATTTCGGCACCGGCAACATCCTGGCCGACCGCAGCCGCGTCACCGGCATCATCGACTTCGCCGGATGCGGCCTGGGCGACCCGGCCTACGATCTCGCCAGCCTGGCCGCTGGGCTGGGCGATGAGGTCCTGCGCCGATTGCAGCCGCACTATCCAGGCCTGCCGGCGATGGCCGGGCGGATCGCCTTCTACCGCGCCACCTTCCCGCTGCTCGACATCCTGTTCGGCCTCGATCACCGGAACGAGGGGGCGCTCGCCGACGGCGTGGCCGGGGCCGAACGGTATTTCGCCACAGCCTGATTCCATCGCCTGCCGGATGCGTTATCCTGCGGCTATGATGATTCTCTCCGCCATCCGGCTCCGTCCCCCCGGCCTCTGACAGCAGCCACGAGGAGGATCGGACAGCGATGCCGTCGAAGGGCGGCGGAGAGGAGCTTCTATGACCATCGAACAATCCGGCCCGGCGCTCGACGACGCGCAGGTGGAGCGGTTCATCGCGGACGGATTCGTCCGGATCGACCGGGCGTTTTCCCGAGACCTGGCCGAGCAGGGGCGCGCGATCCTGTGGCGGGACCTGCCCTGCGATCCGCAGGACCGGAGGACCTGGACCCAGCCGGTCGTCCGGCTCGGCTGGTACGGGCAGGAGCCGTTCCGGCAGGCGGCGAACACGCCGGTCCTGCGCGCCGCCATCGACCGGCTGGTCGGCAAGGGCCGGTGGCAGCCGCGCGCCGATCTCGGCACCTTCCCGGTCCGCTTCCCGGCGCGCAAGGCCCCGAAAGACGATGGCTGGCATGTCGATGTCAGCTTTCCCGGCAACAGCAGCGACCCGCATGAGCGGCAGGACTTCTCGTCCTGGCGTGTCAATGTCGGCTCGCGCGGCCGGGCGCTGCTGACGCTGTTCCTGTTCTCCGACATCGGCCCGGATGACGCCCCGACGCGGCTGCGGGTCGGCTCCCATCTCGACATGGCCCGGTTCCTGGAACCGGCGGGCGAGGCGGGCCTGGCCAGCCCGGATGTCCGGCGGGTCGGCGCCGGCCGGCCGGAGGCGCTGGCGACCGGCCCGGCCGGCACGGTCTATCTGTGCCACCCCTTCATGATCCACGCGGCGCAGCGGCATCGCGGCACCGAGCCGCGGTTCCTGGCGCAACCCTCGATCGGCCTGGCCGAGCCCTACCGGCTGGAGCGGCCGGACGGCGCCTATTCCCCGGTCGAGATCGCGATCCGCCAGGCGCTCGGCCGGGGCTGAGGGCGCCGTCAGGCCCGGACGTAGACCCAGGCCTCCAGGCCGGATTGCAGCGGCACCAGGATCCGCTTGTAGTCCGACACCTCATAGGCGTCGGCGGCGGCCAACTCGGCCTCGGTGATCCGGAACACCGTCCCCGCCACCTCGTCCGCCGCCTCGCCGCGCTCGACGATCGGGTGGAAGCGTTTGCCGCTGGTGCGGATCACCTCGGGGTCGGTGATCTCGATCTCGCCCCGGCGCCAGCCGGGCATCGCGTCGGGCGTGCCTTCGAGCCGGCGGCCGAAGGAGGAGAGCTGGACGTTCTCCTGCTGCAGCGTGCCGTAGGAGAACAGCAGGACGGTCGCGTCCCCGGTCATGGCTCTTCCTCTGAATCGGGCGTGGCGCCGGATCATAGCCGCCGTGCCGCGGCGAAGGGAGGGCGGGTCGCGGAACGGCTTGGCTCGGGTGGGGTCGGAAGGCTAGGAAGAAGCCTCTCTTCGTTCGTCGCCCACCCTTCTCCCGAATCCCCGTCATGACCGCTTCCCTCGCCCAGGCCCGCCGCATCGTCGTCAAGGTCGGGTCCGCCCTGCTGGTCGACCCACGCACGGGGCAGCTGCGCCGCGCCTGGCTGGACGCGCTGGCCGACGACGTCGCCCGCTGCCGCGCCCGCGGGCAGGAGGTGATCATCGTCTCCTCCGGCTCGATCGCGGCGGGGCGCGAGCATCTGGGCCTCAAGGGCCGGCCGCTGCGGCTGGAGGAGAAGCAGGCGGCCGCCGCCACCGGCCAGATCCGTCTGGCGCACGCCTATCAGGAGACGCTGGCCCGGCACGACATCACCGTGGCCCAGATCCTGCTGACCCTGCAGGACACCGAGGACCGCCGCCGCCACCTGAACGGCCGCGCCACGATCGAGACGCTGCTGCGCCTCGGCGCGGTGCCGGTGATCAACGAGAACGACACGGTGGCCACGGCCGAGATCCGCTTCGGCGACAACGACCGGCTGGCGGCGCGGGTGTCGCAGATGATCTCGGCCGACACGCTGGTGCTGCTGTCGGACATCGACGGGCTCTACACCGCAGCCCCGAAGCGCGCCCCCGCCGCGACGCTGATCCCCGAGGTGAACGAGCTGACCCCGGAGATCGAGGCGATGGCCGGCGAGGCGCTGCCCGGCTATTCCTCCGGCGGCATGGTCACCAAGCTGGTCGCTGCCCGCATCGCCATGGGCGCCGGCTGCCGCATGGTCATCGCCATGGGGAAAGAGGCGGCGCCGCTCAAGCGCATCGAATCCGGCGCGCCCTGCACCTGGTTCGTGCCGGGGGCGGAGCCGCGCACCGCCCGCAAGCGCTGGATTGCGGGCTCGCTCAAGCCGGTCGGGGCGGTGGTGATCGACGCCGGCGCGGCCAGGGCGCTGGCGGACGGCCGCAGCCTGCTGCCGGCCGGGGTCACCGCGGTCGAGGGCAGCTTC
Source organism: Inquilinus sp. Marseille-Q2685 (assembly GCF_916619195.1). Lineage (NCBI taxonomy): Bacteria > Pseudomonadati > Pseudomonadota > Alphaproteobacteria > Rhodospirillales > Rhodospirillaceae > Inquilinus > Inquilinus sp. Marseille-Q2685. Next base: position 1,152,044 of record NZ_CAKAKL010000002.1, on the reverse strand, counting down.
CGCCGCGGTGATCCGATCGCGGTCAAGGACGGGGACGGCCGGGTGCTGGCGCGCGGCCTCTCGGCCTATGATTCCGACGACGCCGACCGCATCCGCGGCCACAAGAGCCGCGAGATCGAGGCCATACTCGGCTATCGCGGCCGGGACGAGATGATCCACCGCGACGATCTGGTTCTTGGCTGAGAAGGCAAGTCTGGTCCTACCCCTCTTGTCATTGCCGGGCTTGACCCGGCAATCCAGTGGCTGTCGATAGTCTCTGGATGCCCGGGTCGAGCCCGGGCATGACAGAAAGAGGCTCGCGGAGTGAGTCGCGGCGACGGGTCCGCTACTTCACCAGATGATCCCGATACCGTTTCCGCAGCTCGGTCTTCTGCAGCTTGCCGGTGGCGGTGTGCGGCAGCTCCTCGACGAACACCACGTCGTCCGGCCGCCACCATTTCGCGACCTTGCCGTCGAACCAGGCCAGGATCTCTTCCTTGGTCGGGGCCGCGCCTTCGGCCGGCACGGCGATCAGCACCGGCCGCTCGTCCCATTTCGGATGACGGGCGCCGACCACCGCCGCCTCGCGCAGCTTCGGGTGGCCGACGGCAATGTTCTCCAGCGCGATCGAGCTGATCCACTCGCCGCCGGACTTGATCACGTCCTTGGCCCGGTCGACGATCTCGACATAGCCGCTGCCGTCGATGGTGGCGACGTCGCCGGTGCGGAACCAGCCGTCCGGCGTGAAGGCGGGGTCGCCGTCGCGGCCGAAATAGGCGGCGGCGACCCAGGGGCCGCGCACCAGGATCTCGCCGAAGGCGACGCCGTCCGCCGGCACGTCGCGGCCCTCGGCGTCGGCGATGCGCAGCCGGATGCCGGGGATCGGCCGGCCCTGCTTGCGCTTCAGCGCGCGCTGTTCCGCCTCGTTCCGCACCAGCGTCTCCGGCTTCGGCGCGTTGAACAGGCCGATCGGGCTGGTCTCGGTCATGCCCCAGGCGTGGCCGATCTCGACGCCGTATTCCTGCTCGAACGCCTCGATCAGCGGCAGCGGGCAGGCCGAGCCGCCGATCACCAGCCGCGGCGGGCGGCTGAAGCGTTGGCCGCTCTCGCGCAGATGGGCCAGGAGGCCGAGCCAGATCGTCGGCACGCCGGCCGAGAAGGTCACGCCGGTCGCCTCGATCAGCCGGAACAGCGAGGCGCCGTCCAGCCGTGGCCCGGGCAGCACCAGCGACGCCCCGGCCAGCGGCGCGACGAAGGGGATGCCCCAGGCGTTGACGTGGAACATCGGTACCACCGGCATGGCGGTGTCGGTGGCGCGCAGGCCGAAGGCATCCGGCTGGTTCGCCGCATAGGCGTGCAGCAGGGTCGAGCGGTGCGAGGACAGCACGCCCTTCGGCTCGCCGGTGGTGCCGGAGGAATAGCAGAGGAAGGCGGCCGTGTTCTCGTCCAGCACCGGCCAGTCGAAGGCGTCGGGATGGCCGGCGATGAGATCCTCGTAGTCCAGGATCTCGAAGCGGGCGGCGAGGGCGGGCGCTACCGGATCCGCCGGCGGCTCCAGCAGCACCAGCGTCTTGAGATCCGCCGGCAGCCGGTCCCCGATCCCGGCCAGGATCGGCAGGAACATCGGGTCGAGGAACAGATGGGTGTCGCCGGCATCGGCCAGGATATAGGCGATCTGGTCCGGGAACAGACGCGGATTGACCGTGTGGCACACCGCGCCGATGCCGCTGACGCCGTAATAGAGCTCGAGATGCCGATGGTCGTTCCAGGCCAGCGTCGCCAGCCGTTCTCCCGGGGCCACGCCGCGAGCCGTCAGGGCGTGGGCCAGCCGGGCGGTGCGGGCGGCGATCTCGGGATAGGAATGGGTGACGGTGCTGCCGTCGCGGCGCTGGGTGACGATCCGCGCTTCCTGGTGCAGCCGGGCCGCATGGTCGAGCAGCGATCCGATCTGCAAGGGTTCGTGCTGCATCAGCCCGAGCATCGCGTCCTCCCCTCGTCGCGGCAGCTCAGCTGCCTTTCACAGAGGATAAGGGGAAAGCTGTCGGCAGCTACAGGGAAAACGGGGGGAAAGCCGCCGCTTGACAGGCATGGACCGGTCCGGACACCGTTGCCGAAACCGCGGCGGCACGGACCGGGCGGTTGTCTCCGGGGAGGGCAGAGTCTAAGAACCGCGACAGCCGTGCGGCGCCCGACGCTGCGCGGTCGACAAAGATGCTGACAGGGATGTGGAGGCGAGTGATGCGGGTTCTGGGAGCGTTCGTTGCCGGCCTGATGGCCGTGGGAAGCCTGGCTGCCGCGCCGCAGGGGCACGCGGCCGATCTTCTGAGCCAGGTGAAGTCGTCCGGCGAGCTGGTCGTCGGCACCGAGATGCAGTTCGCGCCGTTCGATTTCTCCGAGGACGGCGAGCACAAGGGGCTGAATGTCGAGCTCTTCGCCGAGATCGGCAAGGAGCTCGGGGTCAAGATCACCTTCGTCGACCTGCCCTGGGACAGCGTCCTGCCGGGCCTCGAAGCCGGCAAGTTCCAGGTCGTCGCCGGGCCGGTGACGATCACCAAGGCGCGGATGGAGCGCTATCGCTTCACCGCGCCGATCGCCGACGCCTCGGTCGCCCTGCTCAAGCGCGCCGGCGACAGCTCGGTGGCGAAGCCCGAGGACATCGCCGGAAAGGTGGTCGGCGCCGGCAAGGCCTCCTCGCAGCTCGAGCAGCTCAAGGCCTATGCCGCGACCCTGCCGGGCGGCGCCGAGATCCGCGAATATGTCGACAACAACCAGGCCTATGCCGATCTCGCCGCCGGCCGGATCGTCGCTGTCGGCAACTCGCTGCCGAACATCGCCTATGTCGCGCAGCAGCGGTCGGAGACCTTCGAGGTGGTGCTGCCGCCCTTCGGCAAGAAGGTCTATTTCGGCTATCTCGGCCGCAAGGACGCCGACAGTGCGCCGCTGCTCGACGCGATCGACGCCGCCCTCGCCAAGATGAAGGCCGACGGCCGCCTCGCCGCGATCCAGAAGAAGTGGTTCGGCGTCGAGATGGACGTGCCCGCCACGGTGACCGACCCGAACGTCTGACCGGTTCGCCCGAGAGGTTGCCCTGTTCAGCACGGCCGTCATCCTGAAGAGCCTGCCGCTGCTCCTGAAGGGCGCGGTCACGACCCTCTGGGTCTCGGCCGCGTCGCTCGGGCTCGGCTTCCTGCTCGCGGTCGGCATCTGCCTGCTGCGGCTGTCGCACCGGCCCGGGCCGCGCCGGGCCGGCACGCTCTATGTCAGCTTCTTCCGCGGCGTGCCGCTGCTGGTGCAACTGCTGCTGGTCTTCTACCTGCTGCCCTTCATCGGCATCGACGTGCCGCCGCTGGTCGCGGCGATCGCGTCGCTGGCCCTCTGCACCGCCGCCTATATGGCGGAGATCCTGCGCGGCGGCTTCCTCGGCGTCGCCAAGGGGCAGTTGGAGGCGGCGCGGCTGCTCGGCTTCCGGCCGTCCCAGGTGCTGTGGCGCATCCGGGTGCCGCTGGCGCTGCGCCTGACCATGCCGGCGCTGGTCAACGAGTGCACCATGATCCTGAAGGCGTCCTCGCTGATCTCCGTGGTCGGGGTGGCGGAGCTGACCCGGGTCAGCCAGAACATCGTCGCCACCAGCTACCGGCCGCTCGAGATCTACCTCGCCGGCGGCGTGCTCTACCTCGTCCTGAACCTCGCTTTGTCCGGCCTCGGCCTGTGGCTGCAGCGGCGGCTGGGGGCCGGGCGATGAGCTTCGATCCCGCCGTCATCCTCGACCGTTGGGACGAGGTGCTGTCCGGCCTCGGCGTCACCCTCGGCACCTGGATCGTGGGCGTCGCCATGGGCCTCGTGCTCGGCTTCGTCCTGGCGCTGATGCAGCGCGGCCTCGGCCGGGTGGTCCGCGCCGCGGTGCGGATGGTGATCGAGGTCGTGCGCGGCACGCCCTTCCTGGTGCAGCTCTTCATCCTCTACTACGGCGGCCCCGGCTTCGGTCTGGTGCTCGACCCGAGCGAGGCCGGCCTTCTGGGCCTCGGCCTCTATGCCGGCGCCTATTTCGCCGAGATCTTCCGCGCCGGCTTCGAGTCCGTGCCCAAGGGCCAGGTCGAGGCCGCCGCCTGCCTCGGCATGGGCCGTCCCACCATTCTGGCGCGGATCGTGCTGCCGCAGATGCTGGTGGTGATCCTGCCGGCCCTGATCAACATGGTCATCCTCCTCAGCAAGGAGACTGCGATCCTGTCGATCGTCACCATTCCCGAGCTGACCTTCGTCATCCGCGGCATCGGCGCCGAGACCTTCGCCTTCGTCGAGACGACGCTGGCCCTGGCGCTGATCTATTGGGGGCTGGTCGAGGTCACCGCCGCCTTCGGCCGCTGGGCCGAACGCCGGGTCGGCCGCTTCCTGGTGCCGGCATGATGACCCGGCGGGCCCTGATCCAGCTCACCGGCGTCACCAAGCAGTTCGGGGCGACCCGGGTGCTCAAGGGCGTCGATCTCGAGATCGACCAGTCCGAGGTTGTCTGCATCGTCGGCCCCTCCGGCTCGGGCAAGAGCACGCTGCTGCGCTGCATGGTCTTCCTCGAGGAGCACGATGCCGGCGAGATCCGCATCGACGGCGAGCCGATCGGCTGGGTCACGGACAGGAACGGCCGGCGCCGGCGCATGGGCGAGGCCGGGATCCGCAAGGCGCGGCGCAATGTCGGCATGGTGTTCCAGCAGTTCAACCTGTGGCCGCACATGACCGCGCTCGGCAATGTCGCCGAGGCGCTGATCCGCGTCCGCCGGCTGCCGCGGGCGGAGGCGGAGCGGAAGGCCCAGGCCGCGCTCGACCGGGTCGGGCTGGCGGGGAAGGGCGGCGCCTACCCCTCGCAGCTCTCTGGCGGCCAGCAGCAGCGCGTGGCGATCGCCCGGGCGCTGGCGATGGAGCCCGAGATCATGCTGTTCGACGAGCCGACCTCCTCGCTCGACCCCGAGCTGGTCGGCGAGGTGCTGGAGGTGATGCGCGCCCTGGCGCGCGACGGCATGACCATGGTCGTGGTCACCCATGAGATGGGCTTCGCCGCCCAGGTCGCGACCTCCGTCGTCTTCGTCGACGAAGGCCGGATCCTGGCCAAGGGGCCGCCGCGGCAGATCTTCCTCGAGGATGGCCATCCCCGGATCCGCCAGTTCCTGGACAATTACCGACGGCGCAACGCCTTCTGGCAGGACGCGCCGGCCGAAGCAGTGGGAGGATGAGATGAGCGAGACCCTGCCGATCATCGACTTCGCGCCGGTGGTCGCCGGCGACGCGGCGGGCACGGCCGAAGCGGCGCAGCAGATCCATGACGCCTGCACGCAGGTCGGCTTCTTCTACATCCGCAACCACGGTGTGCCGCAGGATGTGATCGAGGCGGCGGTCGCCACCATGCGGCGCTTCTTCGACCTGCCGGTCGAGACCAAGCGCCAGGTCAAGGTGAACCAGCGCCATCGCGGTTTCCACGAGATCGGCGGGGCGCTGATGTACGGGGCCAAGAAGCCCGACTACAAGGAGTTCTTCTCGACCGGGCTGGAGCTGCCGGAGGACGATCCCGACGTGTTGGCCGGCCAGCCGCTGCGCGGCCCGAACAACTGGCCGTCCTTCATGCCCGAGGTGCAGCGCGACTTCTATCGCTACTACGAGGCGATCGGGATGTGCGGCGCCCATCTGCTGCGGGCCGTGGCGCTGAGCCTCGGCATCGCGCCGGACTTCTTCGCCCAGCGCTACGCCAAGCGCATGCAGCGCACCCAGGCCGTGTTCTACCCGCCGCAGCCGGCCGATCTCGGCGCCGAGCAGTTCGGCGTGGCGCCGCACACCGATTACGGCTGCATCACGCTTCTGTGGCAGGACCAGACCGGCGGGCTCGAGGTCCAGCGCAAGGACGGGCGGTGGATCGACGCGGTGCCGGTCGACGGCACCTTCGTGATCAATGTCGGCGACCTCTTGGCCCGCTGGTCGAACGACCGCTTCGCCTCGACCCCGCACCGGGTGGTGAACCGCAGCGGCCGCAAGCGCCTGTCGATCGCCACCTTCTACGACCCGACCTATACCGCTTCGGTCGATCCGCGCGACCTGAACCTGGGGCCGGGGGAGGAGCCGCATTATCCGCCGGTCGCCGCCGGCGACTACATCGTCGGCCGGATCAACGATTCCTTCAAATACCGCCAGAAGGCGTGACGCCCATCGCCTCCGCTCTCGGGATCGTCAAACCCGGGCGGCCACGTATTCGCGGTGAACCGAGGATGCGTGCACGCGGGGGTCGAAGCCGTAGATGTGCAGCGAGATCGCGATCGCGCCGCTGTCATTGACCATCTGGTGGATGTTGGGCCGGGTCGTCGCCAGGCACGCAATGTCGCCCGGTTGGTGCACGGCTTCCCAGGTCTTCGCCACCCGCACCTCGTCCAGGGCCCGGAAGCGGAGCTCGGTCAGGCGGCCTCTGACGATGCCGAAGGCGCAGGAGCAGTGGTGGTCGTGGATCGCCGTCCGGGCGCCGCCGTCCCACACCATGGCCCAGATGCTGGTCTCGGCATCGCTCCACAGCAGGGTGCGGGCGTAGCTGCCGGGCCTGCGCTCCAGGTCGAGATCGCAGACGAGCTCGGGATGGGCCGTGAGGTGCTCCAGCATCGCCTGCGGCGATCCGCCGAACTCCGGCAGGCTCTTCAGCATCGGCCACCGGGTGGTGGATGGGAAGGCCTCTGACATCGCTGCGTGATTCATGGCTCACCCTGCCTCTCGACCCGTCGGAGACAGGGTATGGCCGATCGGCCGGAACCGGTTTGCGTTGTTGCCGGAAATACGACGGGCATGAGGAATTGCTTTCCTCATATGGCCGTTTCAGAAGAATTTGCTTCTATTGTTGGCTTTTAGATCAGTTTCGTTTACCTGGAGGAGGCGCGCCGCCGCCACAGAAGGGACCCGGGCCATGGCTTCGCCGCCGCCCAAGCTCGACGAGATCGACCTCAGGATCCTGAAGGCCCTGCAAGCCGATGCGACGATCGCGCTGGCCGATCTCGCGGCGCAGGCCGGCATCTCCGCGACGCCGTGCTGGCGCCGGGTGCAGAAGCTCGAACAAGCCGGCATCATCCGCAAGCGCGTGGCGCTGCTCGACAGGGCGGCCCTCAATGTCGGCGTGACGGTGTTCATCGCGGTGCGGACGAACCAGCACACGGTCGAATGGCTGGAGCGCTTCAGCCGTGCCGTCCGCGATCTGCCGGAGATCGTCGACGTCTATCGCATGAGCGGCGAGATCGACTATCTGCTCAAGGCCCATGTCGCCGACATCGGCAGCTACGACGCGCTCTACAGGAAGATCATCGCGCGCATCGAGCTCGCGGACGTCACCTCCATGTTCGCCATGGAGGAGATCAAGTCGACGACCGAGATCCCGCTGACCTTCGTTGCTGCCTGAGGCCCGACATGCGCACAAAAACAAGCCGCGGGGGACCGCGGCTTGGTTGAGGTCGTTAGGAAGCGGAAGGGTGCAGAAGGTACTGCACGGCGAACTATACCATAAATTCAGCAAGTGTGGAGCGTTTTTCTAAAGGATCGGCGCGAGGCCATTGATCGGACAAAGAAAAATTGCCATACAATTCGGCTTGTATTTCTTCATCAATACTATATGCGGCGATCTTGATGTCGAAATACGAAGTGTCTCTCTACGCTCCTGATTCGGAACGATTTTAGGCGACGGCCTTCGGCAGCGGTACGGTCAGGGTGGTCCGGGTGCCGCCGTTCCGGGCGATGGTCAGGGTGCCGTCCAGGCGGCGGACCATGGCGTCGACCAGGGTCATGCCGAAGCCCCGCCGGTTGCCGTCGTCCGGCCGGCCGTCGTCGACGATCACCAGGGTCAGGCCGTCCGCGTCGGTGCGGTGCAGCGACACGGCGATGCTGCCGCCGCGGCCGTCCCGGAAGCCGTGCTTCAGGCTGTTGGTGATCAGCTCGTTCACGATCAGGCCGAGATGGATGGCGCTGTCCAGCGGGATCTGCTGCCGCGGCGCCTCGACCGTCAGCGCCACCGGGCCGGTGCTGGCGGCGAAGGCGGATTGCAGATGGGCGCACAGCTCCTGGACATAGTCGCCGGCGTCGATGTGGGACAGGTCGTCCGACCGGTACAGCTTCTGATGCACCAGGCTCAGCGACTGGATGCGGTGGCCGACCACCGCCAGCTCCTCCCGCACCGCCGCGTCGGTGGCGCGCGAGGCCTGCAGGTTGAGCAGGCTGGAGATGATCTGCAGGTTGTTGTTGACGCGGTGATGCACCTCCCGCATCAGCACGTCCTTCTCCTCCAGGCTGGCGCGCAGCGCCCGCTCCACCTCGCGCAGCTGGGCGTTGGCGGCGATCAGCTGTTCCTCGCGCTGGCGCAGTTCGGTCAGGCTGGCGATCTGCTCCACGGTCTGCCGGTGCACCTCCTCGAACGGGTCGACGCCGGTCTCGTCCGCCAGCGCCGCCATGGTCCGATGCGCCAGCGCCGTCGGTTCGCCGCCCGGGGCGGTCGCCGACAGCTCCTTGCGCATCACCAGCCGGACCACGCCGCGGGCGTGGCGCAGCTCGACCCAGTCCATCAGGGTACGGATCGCCGCGGTGTCCAGGCGCGAACGCTGCGGTGCCGTGCCCTGGCCCAGCGGCCGGCGCGGTGCGGCCAGCACGATCTCCAGCGCCATCGGCGGCCCGTCGGTGACCAGAAGCGACAGGTTGGCCTGCTCGAACCGGGCCAGGAAGCTGCGCGTCATCGCCGATGCGGCGGCGACGATCCGCACCCGGTCGCGGCCGTCGAAGCCCAGCTCGGTCGCCACCAGCCGGACACGCTGCCGGGCCGCGATCACGTCGCGTTCCTCGCGGGTGTCGATGGCTGTGATCAGCGCGCTGGCCATGGCGTTGGGCGCCGCTCAGCCCTGTCGCCGCGCCGCGATCACGCCGGCGCGAGCGGGGGATGCATCGCCAGGGCCTGGCCGATCACCGAGACCAGCGCTTCCGGCCGGAACGGCTTGGTGACGACGAAGGTCGGCTCCAGCCGCTCGCCGGTCAGGAGCCGCTCGGGGAAGCCGGTGACGAAGACCACCGGCACCGAGATGCCGGTCAGGATCTCCTGCACCGCCTCGATGCCGCTGTCGCCGCCCTTGAGCTGGATGTCGGCCAGCACGATGTGCGGCGACTCGCGCTTGAACAGGGCGACCGCCGCCGCGTGGTCGGCGGCGGTGCCGCAGACGGTGTGCCCCATCTCCTCGACGATGCGGGCGATGTCCATGGCGATCAGCGGCTCGTCCTCGACGATCAGGATCCGGGCCGGATGCTGGCGCTGCATCTCGCGCCGGGCGGCGTCCAGCTGGTCGCGCACCTCCGTCTCCGGCAGGTGCAGGATGAAGCCGACATCCTCGAAGGAGAAGCCCTCGAGCGACACCAGCAGCAGCACCTGGCGCTGCGTCGGCGTCAGCTGCGACAGCCGGGTCTCGACCGGCACCAGTCCTTCCAGCGTCGCCTCGGCAGCCTGCTCGTCGGTGGCGTGCAGCAGGGTGCAGACGTCGTGGAACACGGCGAACAGCTGGACCCGCAGGTTGCCGTCCGCCGGGACCCGCTGCGGATCGGCGAGGATCGCCTCCAGGAAGACCCGCATGTACTGGTCGCCCCGCTCCTGCGACCCGACCAGGGCCCGGGCATAGCGCCGCAGGTAGGGCAGGTGCTTCAGGATCTCCTGCGAAGTGCCGGTCATCGCGTCCACCTTCGGATTCGGAAGGGCTTGCCGTCGAGCGCTATGCTTAGCGGCCGTCGCCCCGGATCGCAATCCGTTCCAATGCCGCAGAACCTGTCCGCGGGCAAGGGGTGGCACAGGAACTTCCATCCCGGTCGGGGATTGGTAATGTAGCGCACCACCAGTGGCCGAAGCAGAGCGGGATCGAGTGTTGATGAACCGACGGCGGGGCGAGCGAACGCGGAGGCGGGAAGCGGGGGCGCGGCCGGCCGAACCCGGCCGGCCGGGACCGGACCGCCTGAAGCGGCCGCCGCAATTCGACAACTGGCTCTCGCAGCAGCTCCGGACGTTGTACGATCCGGTGCTGGAGGAGCCGTTGCCGGACGATCTGATGCGGATGCTCGAGAAGGGCGCCAAAGGCGCCGAAAAGCCGGAGGAGGATGAGGATCGCTGACCGAGACAAGCCGGGCGGATGGCGGATGGGCCGAATTTCTGCCTTATTCGGTGCCGACAGTTCCGGCCGCACCGCCATGGATCCCGCGTGGGCGGCACCGCCGTCGGCGTCAACAAGGAGGGGAATGTGCCATTCGACTTTCACGCCGAGCTGACCAAGGCGATCCCGCATCTGCGGGCCTTCGCCCGTTCGCTCAGCGGTGATGCGGATCGCGCCGATGATCTGGTCCAGGACGCGATCCTTCGCGCGCTCCGGGCCGAGAGCCAGTTCACGCCGGGCACGAACTTCCGGGCCTGGATCTTCACCATCCTGCGCAACCAGTACGTCAACCAGCTGCGGCGCCGCAAATTCGTGGCCGAGCCGAAGGACGGGGTCGACCTCGACCTCCTCTGGGTGCCGCCGTCGCAGGATTCGAAGCTGGAGTTCCAGGATTTCCGCCGGGCGCTGATGATGCTGACGCCCGATCAGCGCGAGATCCTGCTGATGGTCGGCGCCTCGGGCTTCAGCTACGAGGAGGCGGCGGAGATCTGCAACTGCGCCGTCGGCACGGTGAAGAGCCGCCTGTCCCGGGCCCGGCGCGAGCTGTCGAGGCTGCTCAGCGCGGGGCGAGGATTGGCGAGACGAGGCGACTTCGCAGGCGAGCGGCGCGGACGCGGAGCCGCCGCGGCGCCGGCGAAAATGACGCGCCCTCGTCTCGCCCTGCAGCCCGCGTCGCGGCGGACGGCGTAGCGGCCGTCGCTTGACAGTCCTGTTGCGGTGAAGCGGGCGGCCTTCGGGCCGCCCGATCCGTTTCAGGCCTTCGTGTCGCGTGGGGCGGTCATCTCGCCGACGATCGGGCTGGTCGCCGGCCGGTTGACGAAGGGCTCGCGCGCCTCCGCCGGCAGGGCCTGGCGGCGGGTCATGCGCCAGGCGGTGAAGATCGCGGTGACGGCGGCGATGGCGGCGCCGTGCAGGAACAGCCCCCGAGGGCCGACCCAGTCCATCACGACCGACGCCACCAGCGGCCCGGCGCAGGCGCCGACGCCCCAGCACAGCAGCAGGCTGCTGGACAGCGCCACCGCGGTGCCGCGCGGCGCCAGGTCGTTGGCATGGGCGACGCAGATGCCGTAGGTCGAGATCGAAGCCGCGCCCCACAGGCCGAACAGCACCCCCAGCAGCCAGTCCGAATCCGGCCGTGCCAGGGCCAGCGCCAGCGACACCAGGATGGTGACGACGCTGGCGCCGAGCATGACGCCGCGCCGGTCGATCCGGTCGGACAGCCGGCCCAGCGGCCACTGCGCCAGCAGGTTGCCGACCTGGGACATGGCCGGGATGGCGCCGGCGAGGCCGACGGTGAGCCCGACCTGCAGCCCCCAGATCGGGCCGATCGAGGCGACGGCGCTGTTGATCAGCCCGCTGGAGACGCAGCCGATCACCGCGGCGGGCGCGATCCGGTACAGCTGGCGCAGCGGCAGGGTGCGGATGGCGGCGATCGACGGCGTCGGCGCCCGGGTCATCGCCACCGGGATCAGCGACATCGAATAGAAGGCCGAGGCGATCATGAACAGCCCCAGCACCACGGGGCCGCCGGTGAACAGCAGCACGAACTGACCGCCGACCAGCGCCACCTTCTGGACGATGGTGTAGACCGAGAACACCCGGCCGCGATGAGCGTTCGGCGTCATCTCGTTCAGCCAGCTCTCGGCCACGGTGAACAGGCCGGCGGAGCAGAAGCCGGTGACCAGCCGCAGCGCCATCCACAGCGCCGGGTCGGGGGCGACGGTGAAGCTCAGCGCCGTCACCGATGTGGCGGCGGCATAGGCGGCGAAGGCGCGGATGTGCCCGACGGCGCCGATGATCCGGGTCGACAGCACGCAGCCCAGCAGGAAGCTCAGCGAATGCGCCGTCGCCACCGCGCTGAAGGCTTGGATCGAATAGCCCGCCTGGGTCAGCGAGATCGGCAGGATGGTGACCAGGATGCCGTTGGCGATCTGCAGGACGGAGATGCCGAGGATGATGGCGGCGACGGGCAGGTAGACGGCAGGCATGATCCGGGCGGCGTGTTTTCCGCAGCCAAGCGCGGCCCGGCCAGGCGTGTCAAACGGCGTGATCGAAGGGCAGCCCCGATATGTCCGGCATGGCCCGATCGGGGAGGTTCCGGCCGGGCCGGCATCGGGCTAGGGTGGCGGGTACAACCCTGGGAGGGGGCATGCGGGGCGTGGTTGCAACCGGGCTCGGGCCATGGAAGCTGCAGGTGGTGGTGGCGGCGGTGTTCGCCGTCATCGTCCTGGCGATCGCCGGCGGCCTGATCTGGTACAACAACGGCGAGGTGAGGAGGCTTGTCCGGGCCGATGCCAGCGCCCGCTTCGACCGGGTCGTCGACCGGGTGCGGGACGAGTTCCAGAAAGGGCTGCAACTGGCCCAGGTGGTGCTGGACACCTCCACCCTGACGATCGAGACCGACGTGCCCGAGGACCATCTGGGCACGGTGATGGTCGGCACGCTGCGAGACCTGGAAAAGGTGCTGCCGGCCGCCTCCTCCTTCTTCGCCGCCTGGAGCGACGGCCGCTTCGTCATGGCGCAGTCGCTGGCGACGGCGCGATTGCCTCAGATGGACGCTGCGGCGCTTCCCGGGGCGACATATGTGCTCGAATTCATCGACCGCCGCCCGGGCGGTGCGATGGTGCGCTGGGTGGTGACCGATGCCCGGGGTGGGCCGATAGGCGAGCCGCAGATGGCGTCGACCGATTTCGATCCTCGCACCCGGCCCTGGTACAAGCAGGCCTCGGCCGCCACCGGGGCAGTGGTCACCGAGCCCTATCGCTTCGCCAACATGAACCAGGTGGGCCTCAGCCTGGCGCGGAAGTCGCGCCTGACCGGCGACGTGGTGTTCGGGATCGATATCGGCCTGGCGAGCGTCGACCACACCCTGGACGATCTGCGCCGGGAACACGGCCTCGACCTGGTGGTGTTCAGCCGGTCCGGAGAGCTGATCTCCCATCCCGACGGCGTCCGCTTCCGCACCGAGTTCCGGGAGGCGCGGGCGGAGCATCTGCCGCGACTGACCGAACTGGCATCGCCGATCCTGGCCGAGCTGTACCGCAGCTTCCAGGCCGTCGGCACGGGCCGGAACTTCACCGGCCAGCTCGGGGACGAAGCCTATCTCGAGCGCTTCGAGCTTATCGCTTCCAACATGCCCGACGTGGTGCTCGGCATCGCCTATCCCTACGACCTGGTGGTCGGGCCGGCCGACCGCATCCGCTACATCTCGCTGCTGATCGGCGTCGGCGCCACCATCCTGGCGCTCGGCATCGTCCTGGCCGCTTCGCGCGCCCTGGCCCGGCCGCTGCGACGGGTGACGAGGGACCTGGGCCGGATCATGCGCTTCGACTTCCACGGCCACGGCTCGACAGGGTCGCGGATCGAGGAGATCCGGTCGCTCTCCTCCGCCATCGACGTGCTCGGCCTCACCCTGCGCAGTTTCGCCGCCTATGTTCCGGGCCAGATCGTCCGCGGCATCCTCGGCCAGACGCTGGTGCCCGCGCTGGGCGGTCGGCGCCAGCCGGTGACGGTGCTGTTCTCGGACGTGGCCGGCTTCACCGCCCTGGCCGAAGGCCTGCCGCCGGAGGAGCTGATGGAGCGCACCTCGCGCTATTTCGGCGCGCTTGGGGAGGAGCTGATCGCCGGCGGCGCCACCATCGACAAGTATATCGGCGACAGCGTCATGGCGTTCTGGAACGCGCCGGAGGAGCAGCCCGACCATGTCCGCCTGGCCTGCCTCGGCGCGCTCCGGGCCACGGCGCGGATCGACCGGCTGAACGCCGAGTTCGAGGCCGAGGGCCGCCTGCCGATGCCGACCCGCTTCGGCCTCCACACCGGCGAGGCTGTGGTCGGAAATGTCGGATCGGTCGACCGCATGAACTACACCGCGCTCGGGCACACGGTGAACGTGGCGGCGCGGCTCGAGGCGCTGAACAAGATCCACGGCACCACCATCCTGGTCAGCGAGGCGGTGCGGCAGGAGGCGGGGGAAGAGTTCGAGTTCCGCTTCGTCGGCAACGAGGTGCCGCGCGGCGCGCGCGAGCCGGTGCCGATCTACAGCCTGGTCGGGCTGCGGGGCGAGGACGCCCCATCTGGTGCCAATCGCCTTGAGGCTTAACCTTCCCGTCATGGCGAGCCCCGAAGGGGCGTGGCCATCCAGGGCCGCTCGCGCCGGCCCCTGGATCGCCGCGGCGCTGCGCGCCTCGCGATGACGAAATGAGGGTTCGGGCAGCGAGAGGCGGCGAACCCTAAGGCTGCGGGCCGATATAGCGGGCGCGGGGTCGGATCAGCCGGGCCGCGGCGTACTGCTCCATCACATGCGCCATCCAGCCGACGCTGCGGCCGAGGGCGAAGACCGCCAGCGGCGCCTCCGGCGGCAGGCCGGTCAGCCTGGCCGCCAGCACCAGGGCGAAGTCCATGGTCGGGCGCTCGCCGGTCAGGTCGAACACCGTTTCGACCAGGGTCTCGGCGACCGCCAGCTCCGGCGCGTCCGGCACGGCGGCGACGATGCGGTCCAGGAGGTGCTGGCCGCGCGGATCGCCGTCGGGATAGAGGGGATGGCCGAAGCCGGGCAGGTCCTCGCCGCGCTGCAGCCGCTCCACCACCATGCGGCGGGCGTCGGCGGCGCTCAGCACCAGCTCCAGGAAGGCGCCGGTGCGGGCGCTCAGGCCGCCGTGCAGCGGGCCGTTCAGCGCCGCCAGGCCGGCGGCGACCGCGGCATGCGGCGAGGCGCCGGTCGAGGCGGCGATGCGGGCGGCGAAGGTCGAGGCGGTCAGCTCGGGGGCGGCGCACAGCACCAGGGCCCGGCGCAGCAGGTCGGTGCCGGCGGGTGCCCCCCAGGCCTCGGCCAGGGCTTCATGCGCCGGCGCGGCCGAGGCCGGGCGCCGCAGCATCACCGCGGTCAGCCAGCGCAGCAGGCGCGCCCCGGTGCGCTGCAGCCCGGCGGCGGAGCGGGCGAGGGCGCGGTCGTCCCCGACGCTCAGCGCCGGCAGCACCGCCATGGCCCGCTCCAGCGGCGGCCGGCCGGCCGCCTCGGCCGCGATGCGCGCGGCGGCCGGCGGCAGCGGCGCGGCCGGGACGGCGAAGGGGTCGTCGGCGGCGACGGACCACAAGAGGCCGGCCACGCTCTCCAGCGTCGCGCTCTCGGCCAGCCGCGCCGCGTCCCGGCCGCGATAGTAGAGCCGCCCGCCGGACACCAGGGTGATCGCCGATTCCAGCACCGGCTGGCCCCAGTAGAGCGGCGGCGGCGCCGTCTCGGGCTCGGATTTCCGGGCCAGGCGGCGGATGTCCGCGGCGGCGTAGCGGCGCTGGCGGCGGCCGGGCTCGGCGATCGACCGGATCATGCCGCGGCTGACATAGGCGTACAGCGTCGCCAGGCTGACCCCCAGCTCCGCCGCCGCCTCGCTCGCTGACAGGGTGGGCTCCTGGATCATGGGAGGCGGGCGCAGGTCGTGCACCGACTTTTCCCTTCATTGTCATTGCCGGGCTTGACCCGGCAATCCAGGATTCTTACCGCCTTCTGGGAACCCGACGGATGTACCACGTCTACATCATGGCCAGCGGACGGAACGGGACGCTCTACATCGGCATCACCGGCAATCTGGCCCGGCGCGCCTATCAGCACCGGATGGGCGAGGTTGACGGCTTCACCAAACGCTACGGCGTCAAAATGCTGGCTCATGTGGAAGCCTTCGATTGGATCGAGGAAGCGATCCGGCGGGAGAAAACGCTCAAGAAATGGCCGCGCCGTTGGAAGCTCGCGCTCATAGAACGTGAGAATCCGGAATGGCGGGATCTGTATACGGATCTTGCGTAGGTCGGCTCGCGCGGCGGCAGCCCCTGGATCGCCGGGTCAAGCCCGGCGATGACATCAAAGGGGAATGTTTCAGAAAGCTCACCATCCAAATACATTGACCGCATCTATCAAGATTGACAACCTACCTCCCCGGCCAGACTTCTTGTGCACCTGCGAAGAAGGAGGTCGAGATGACGACAGGACTGGACGGCGTCGTCGCCGCCGAAACGGTGATGAGCCTGGTGGACGGGCAGCGCGGCGTGCTGGTGATCCGCGGCCTGCCGGTCGAGGAGGCGGCGCGGACGCTCGATTTCGAGGGCGTTCTGGCGCTGCTGTGGGACGGCTTCGCCGATACCGCGGATCTCAAGGCCCGGCTGGGCGCTGCCCGCGTCGCCGCCTTCCGTCACGTCCCGCGGCTGCTGCCGGCGGCGGCCGGCCTGCCGCCGATCGACGGGCTGCGGGCGATGATCGCCGGCCTCGCCGATGACGAAGACGGCACGCCGCTCGGCCTGGTCGCGGCCATGCCGGTGTTCCTGGCGGCGCTGGTACGGCAGGCCCGGGGCAAGGCCCCGGTCGCGCCCGACCCGAAGGCCGGCCATGCCGCCGACCTGCTGCGCATGCTGGCGGGCAAGCCGGCCGATCCCGCGCTGTCGCGGGCGCTCGACGCCTATCTCGTCACCGTGTCCGACCACGGCCTGAACGCCTCCACCTTCGCTGCCCGGGTGGTGGCCTCGACCCTGGCCGGTACGGTGGCCTCGGTCACCGCCGCGCTCTGCGCCCTCAAGGGGCCGCTGCATGGCGGCGCGCCCGGGCCGGTGCTGGACATGCTCGACGCCATCGGCAGCGCCCGGGCCGCGCCCGGCTGGATCGAAGCGGAGCTCGCGGCCGGCCGCCGGCTGATGGGTTTCGGCCACCGGATCTACCGCACCCGCGACCCGCGCGCCGACGTGCTGAAATCGGTGGTGGCACGCCTGTCCAGCCCCCGCATCGCCCTGGCCGAGGCGGTGGAGAAGGCGGCGCTCGTCGCGCTGCACAAGCACAAGCCGGACCGGCCGCTCGACATCAATGTCGAGTTCTACACCGCCCTGGTTCTGGACGCCGTCGGGCTCGACCGGTCGCTGTTCACCCCGGCCTTCGCCGTCGGCCGCGTCGCCGGCTGGACCGCCCATATCCTGGAGCAGGAGCAGTCCGGCCGGCTGCTGCGGCCCGACAGCCGCTATGTCGGCCCGCAGCCCAGCCTGGCGGCCTGAGGCGGGATCCGAGCTCCATCGTCTGCTGCGACGCATACTTTCCACTCTCCCCCTCCCCTCGCGGGAGGGGGTAGGGGGAGGGGGTGTCGATCGAAGAGAGCCGGTGCGAGCTTATCCAGGATCGCTGCTGGGTTGCGGCGACCAGTCGACATCAGTTCCGGCGGCGCCAAACCCCTCCCCCTGCCTCCCTCCCGCAAGGGGAGGGGGAGGATGACAAGCCAACGCCGGCGATATCCCGCAAGCGGGAGAGGCAATGCAAACCGCTCGTCATTCTCACACGAACGCGAAGTCGTTCGCCTGCAATGCTGCACGATCGACACCGAGGAGGATCAGCTTGTTCCCGGCGTCGAGCGTGATCACGGTGCCGTCGGCGCCATAATCGGCGGCGTGCGCCACGACCTCGGCGAAGCCGGCGAAGACGTCGCGATCGAACAGGATCACGTCGCCGCCCGCGCCATCGAAATCGGTGACCACGTCGCGGCCGAACCCGGGCTGGACCACGATCGTATCCGGCCCGGCGCCGCCGGCGATGCGGTCGTCCCCGGCGCCGCCATAGATCCGGTCGCTGCCGCTGCCGCCGGCGATCACGTCGGCGCCGTCGCCGCCGACCAGCCGGTCGTCGCCGCCCAGCCCGCCGAGACGGTCGTCGCCCGCCCCGCCGCGTAGGGCATTCGCCGCGGCATCGCCCTCGAGCCGGTCGGCGAAGGCGCTGCCCAGCAGGTTCTCGACGCCGGCATAGCTGTCGCCGGCCGCATCGCCGGTGTTGCCGGCCGGCCGGTCCAGGCTGGCCTGCACTCCGGCGAGGCTGGTGGCATAGCCCGCGGCGTCGATGCCCTCGCCGCCGTCCAGGCTGTCCGCCCCGGCGCCGCCTTCCAGCAGGTCGTCACCAGCGCCGCCGCTCAGGCTGTCGTCGCCCAGGCCGCCAGCCAGGTAGTCCTTGCCGGCGCCGCCATCGGCGATGTCGTTCGCCGCGCCCAGCAGCAGGGCGTCCGGCCCGGCGGTGCCGTCATGGGTCGGGGCGCCGTTCTCCTGCAGATAGACGTCGGACCCGTTGTTGGTATCGCCGGGCGTCAGCGCATCGTCGGTGGCGACCACGGTGACGCTGCCGTCGGCCGTGGTGTCGGTGGCCAGCGGCCCGCTGACCGACCGCTGCCCGGTGGTGTCGTCGTCGACCGTCAGCTGGCCGTCGACGACATGCACATGGTAGCGCGGGCCGTCATATTCGGGGCTGCTTGACCCGAGATAGGTGTTGGTGCCGGTGTCGAGGTCGCGCAGATACCAGCCGTTGTCCGAGGCGAGAGTCGAGTCCTGCCGGTAGACGGCATATTTGGCGTCGTCGGTGACCGTGACATCGTATGCGTCCCGGAGCGTGGTCCAGTCGCCCGCTTCCGTCCGGTAAAGGACGACGGGATGAAATTCGTATCCCTCGATGCCGGAATAGCGCTCGGCGAACCAGGCGGCCTTGCCGTTCGCCAGCATCACCGGGCCGCCGTCGAACTGATAGGCATCGCCATGGGTGCTGCCGAGGCTGACGGTGGTGCCGTCGACCAGATTCTTCAGCGTGACGCCGTAGCCGCTGTAGATCTCGTTGTAGGCGTCGGCCCAGGCCACCCATTGGCCGTCGGCGGAGATCAGGGGACCTTTGCGGGTGATCTCCGGCTCCTCCGGATCGCCGGAGACGCGGGTGTAGGCTTCATCCGCCCCGACGAAGACGTTCAGCGTGGTGCGTTCGTCCGGCACCCCCGGGGCGGCGGCGCGGATCGCGATGGTGCCGGCCGCGGGGCCGGCATAGGCATGCGACAGATGGATCGAGTTGCTGCCCGGCTCGACCTGATAGACCTGCAGCGGCGAGCCGTCGCCCCAGCTGACCACGAGCCGGGTGGCGCCATCCACGGCGACGTCCAGGCCCAGCGCCTGGCCATCGGTCGGGTCGGGCGAATAGGCGACATTGGTGATGAGCGGCATTTGAACCCTCCGGAATGGACATCGGGTTCACGTCCTCGCAGACGGGCGCGCCTCCAGCTGTTCCGTTTTTGGGAAAGTTATCAGATCGGCGCCGGGTCGGACATCCGCGCCGGAGGTTTCGATCGAAAAAGAAGGTTTCGTTCGCTTGTGCCGGAGGGCGGATGAAGATTCCGTTGGGCCGGCGGGTGCCAAGCCCGGATGCGGCCGGTTGCCCATGGCGGGGAAGGGGAGGGCAAGCTGGCGAATGCGGTGCTCCGGTGCCGGGCGGATGCGGCCGCGGCTCGGGCACAGCTCCCGCACCGGGCAGCTGCCGCAGCGCGGCCGCCGGTCGGTGCAATGGTCGTGGCCCAGGCGCTTGACCAGCCAGTGGTGGCGCTCGATCCGGTCGTTGTCCCAGTCCGGCGGCAGCATCGCCAGCAACGGGCCGTGCGCGGCCTCGGCGCCGGCGCGGCGCGAGATCAGGCCGAGCCGCTTGGCGATACGGTGATGGCCGGTCGAGACCGGCAGGGCGCGCAGCCGCAGCCGGCTGAACAGCAGCACCGCCGCGGCGGTCTTCGGCCCGACGCCGGGCAGCGTCCGCAGCCAGGCGACGGCATCCTCGGCGCCGAGCCCGGCCAGGAAGTCCAGCTCCAGCCGGCCGCGGGAGGCCTGCAGCGCCCGCAGCGCCTGCTGCAGGGTCTGTGCCTTGCGGTCGGGCCAGGTGGTGCGGCCGACCAGCCGCTCGATCACCGCCGGATCGGCCTCCAGCAGGTCCTGCCAGCGCGGGAAGCGCACCCGCAGCACCCGGTGGGCGGCCATCGCTATCTCGTCCCGGGTGCGCGCGGAGAGCAGCGCCAGCACCAGCATCTCGACCGGATCCGGATACAGAAAGCGCGGCGCCGGCCCGAAGGCGGTGGCCAGGGCAGCGTCGATCCGGATCAGGCGGGTGGTGGCGGGCATGGCGTCGACCATGCCCGCAGATTAGAACATAAAGAGAACATACGCGAATCGAATCACGCGTGGACGGGTCTTCTCAATCCAAACCGTCATGGCGAGCCCGAAGGGCGTGGCCATCCAGGCGGCACGGCTCCCTGGATGGCCACGGCGCTGCGCGCCTCGCCATGACGACCTTTGTCCGAGGCGGGACTGGCCTCACCAGGCCGTGTATCCGCCATCCGGCCCGAGAATGGCGCCGGTGAAGAAGCCGGAGGCGTCGGCCGCCAGGAAAAGGGCAGTGGCGGCGATCTCCCAGGGCTCGCCGCAGCGGGCCATCGGCGTCATCTCGATCCACTGGTCGTACCACTCCTTCTTGGTGCGGCCGGCCAGGGTCATGTCGGTGGCGATGTAGCCCGGGGCGATGGCGTTGACCCGCACCCCGTGCGGCGCCCATTCGCAGGCCAGCGACTTGGTCAGCAGATGCACCGCGGCCTTGCTGGCGTTGTAATGCGCCTGGCCCTGCGGCTTGTTGACGATGATGCCGGACATCGAGCCGATGTTGATCACGCTGCCGCGCTTGGCCGCCACCATGTGCCTGCCGAAGGCGCGGGCGCACCAGAAGACGGCGTTGACGTTCAGGTCCATGACCTTGCGCCATTCCTCGTCGCTGGTCTCCAGCGCGTCGCTGTTGCGGGCCATGCCTGCGTTGTTCACGAGAATATCGACCCGGCCGTGCCTGGCCTGGACGCCGTCGGCCGCCTTGGTCACGGCGTCGGGGTCGGTGACGTCCAGATGGATGAACTCCCCGCCCACCGCCTTGGCCGTCTCGGCGCCGATATCGGCCAGGATCTCGGCCACCACCACCTTGGCGCCGGCCTCGGTCAGCGCCTCGCAAGTCGCCCGGCCGATGCCGCGGCCGCCGCCGGTCACCACCGCCACACGGCCGGAAAGGTCAAATTTCTCGCGGTACATGGTCGTCTCCATCAACGGACAGGAACTAGTTCGGAATGAGATCGACGGCCCGGTCGGCCACCGCCAGCACCGGGGCGTTGGTGTTGCCGCTGGTCACCCGCGGCAGGATCGAGGCGTCGACGACGCGCAGCCGCTCCACCCCCCGCACGTTGAGCGTCCGGTCGACCACCGCCATCGGGTCGTCCTCCCGCCCCATGCGGCAGGTGCCGACCGGGTGGTAGTTGGTCTTGACCGTCCGCCGGCAATGCGCCGCCAGGTCGTCGTCGCTGGTGAAGGCGTCGCCGGGGAAGATCTCGCCGGTCACCATCCGCCGCACCGGGTCGGCCGCCAGCACCCGGCGGGCGTAGCGCAGCCCGGCCACCGACAGGCGCAGATCCTCCGGGTCGCCGAAGAAGGCGCAGTCGATCAGCGGCGGGTCGGTCGGGTCGGCGGAGCGCAGGGTCACCGATCCGCGCGCCTTCGGCCGCATCAGGCAGGCATTCAGCGTCACCCCGTCGGTCGGCGCCACGCCGGTGACGTCGCGGTCGAGATAGACGGTCGGCACGCAGTACAGCTGCAGCTTCGGGTCGCTCTGGTCCTCGCCGTCCGGGTCGATGAAAGCGCAGGCCTCGACGCCGGTGGTGGTCACCGGCCCGGACTTGAACAGCAGGTACTGCAGCCCGGCCAGGACCATCGGTAGGCCGCGGTCGCGGCCGAAATAGCCGTAGGCGCCGTTGGTGGCGGCCACCACCGGCACCTCGTGGTGGTCCTGCAGGTTGGCGCCGACGCCGGGCAGGTCGGCCTTCACATGGATGCCGTGCTTACCCAGCGCCGCCGCCGGGCCGATGCCGCTGAGCATCAAGAGCTTCGGCGAGGCATAGGCGCCGGCGGCCAGGATCACCTCGGCGCCGGTGGCGCGGCGGCTCTGCCCGTCCTTGACGTAGTCGACGCCGGTGGTGCGGCCGCCCTCGACCAGGATACGGGTGACGGCGGCGCCGGTCTCGACCGTCAGCTTCGGGTCGCGCAGCACCGGCGCCAAGAAGGCGGCGACGGCGCTGCAGCGGGTGCGCGTCGCCGCGTCGATGGTGTGCTGCATGAAGCCGACGCCGGCCTGCTCGCCGGCGTTGAAGTCCGGGCGGTAGGGCACGCCCATCCCCTGCAGCGTCTGGACGAAGGCGCGGCTCATCGCGCAGTGCTGGCCGAGATGCGAGACCTTCAGCGGCCCCCCGGTGCCGTGGAACGGGGCGCCGAGATGGTCGTTGCCCTCCTGCTTGACGAAATAGGGCAAGAGGTCGGCCCAGCCCCAGCCGGAACCGCCGCCCAGATCGGCGTCCCAGCCGTCATAGTCCTGCGGCCGGCCGCGCATATAGACCATGGCGTTGACCGCGCTGCCGCCGCCCAGCAGCTTGCCGGTCGGGATGATCGGAGCGCGGCCGCCCAGCTGCTCCTGCGGCACCGTCTCGTTCAGGGTCAGGTAGGTGTCCTGGTTCAGGAACTTCATGTAGCCGGCGGGCATGTCCAGCAGGCGGCTGCCGCGCCGCCCCCCGGCCTCCAGCAGCAGCACCCGGGCCCGCCGCTCGGTCACCAGCCGGCTGGCGACGACGCAGCCGGCGCTGCCGCCGCCGACGATGATGAAGTCGTAGCCTGAACTCACTTCACCGCCCCGAAGGTCAGGCCGCGCACCAGCTGGCGCTGCGACAGCCAGCCCAGCACCAGGATCGGCGCGATGGCGAGCGTCGAGGCGGCGGAGAGCTTGGCCCAGAACAGCCCCTCGGGGCTGGAGAAGGAGGCGATGAAGGCGGTCAGCGGCCCGGAATCCGGCCCGGTCAGGTTGATGCTCCAGAACGCCTCGTTCCAGCTCAGGATGATGGTCAGCAGCGAGGTCGAGACGATGCCGGGCAGGGTGGTGGGCAGCAGGATGTACAGCATCTCCTGCCAGGATCCGGCGCCGTCCACCCGCGCCGCCTCCAGGATCTCGCGCGGATAGTCGCGGAAATAGGTGTACAGCATCCACACCACGATCGGCAGGTTGACCAGGGTCATCAGCAGGACCATGCCGGTGACCGTGTTCAGCAGGCCGACATCGCGGAAGCCCATATACATCGGCACCAGCACGCCGACCGCGGGCATCATCTTGGTCGACAGCATCCACAGCAGCGTGCCTTCGGTGCGCCTGGTCGGGAAGAAGGCCATGGAATAGGCCGCCATGCCGCCGATGATCAGGCACAGCAGGGTGGAGCCGAAGGCGATGTAGACCGAGTTCAGGGCATAGCTGACGTAGTTGATGCGCGAGTTGACCGCGACGTAGTTCTCCAGCGTCGGGGTGAAGAACAACGACGGCGGGGTGGCGAAGGCCTCGATCTCGGTCTTGAAGCTGGTCAGCACCATCCAGCCGATCGGGAAGAACAGGATCAGCCCGACCGCCCAGCCCAGGAGGGTGACGCCGATCGCCTGGCTGCGGCTGCGTTGCACGGCCATGGTTCAGCCTCCCTTGCGCAGGGTGCGGGCCAGGGCGCGCACCAGGAAGAAGGCGACGATGTTGGCCAGGATCACGGCGATCACCCCGCCGGCCGAGGCGCCGCCGACATTGAACTGCTGCAGGCCGTTCCGGTAGACGAGATAGGTCAGGTTGGTGCTGGCGGTGCCCGGCCCGCCGTTGGTGGTGACCAGGATCTCGGCGAAGATCGACAAGAGGAAGATGGTCTGCACCATGATGACCACGCCGATGGCGTGCATCAGATGCGGCAGCACGATGTAGAAGAACATCGCGATCGGCCCGGCGCCGTCGATCCGCGCCGCCTCGCGCTGCTCATGGTCCAGCGACTGCAGCGCGGTCAGCAGGATCAGCACGGCGAAGGGCAGCCACTGCCAGGCGACCATGATGATGATGGCCGCCAGCGGCGCCTGGCTCAGCCAGTCGATCGGCTCGAGCCCGACCGCGCGCGCCACCCAGGTCAGGACGCCCGAGACCGGGTGCAGCATCATGTTCTTCCAGACCAGCGCGCTGACCGTCGGCATCACGAAGAAGGGCGCGATCACCAGCACGCGGACGATGCCGCGGCCGGGGAAGGGCTGGTCCAGCAGGAGGGCGATCAGGGTGCCCAGCACCACGGTGATCGCCAGCACGGCGCCGACCAGGACCAGCGTGTTCTGGATCGCGTCCCAGAAGGCGGGGTCGTTGACCAGGTAGATGTAGTTGTTCAGCCCCGCGAAGCCGCGCCGCAGCGGGTTCATCAGGTTGTAGCGCAGGGTCGAGAAGTAGATGGTCGCCGCCAGCGGCACGAAGGCCCAGAGGGCCAGGACCGTGACCGAAGGGGCGAGGAGCAGCGTCGCCTTGCGCCGGGTCGAGGCGATGGCGGCCATGGCGTGCGTCCTTTCCTTGCGCGGGTGGCGCGAGCGGAGCCTTCCATCCTCCCCCTCCCCCCGCGGGAGGGTAGGGGGAGGGGGCTGTCGAAGCTGGAACCGGCCGAGGAAGCCTGGCACCGGGCCGACCCCTCCCCCCGCCCCCTCCCGCAAGGGGAGGGGGAGGTTCAAAAGCGGGCGGCCGGATCAGCGCCTTACTTGTACCCGCCCTGGGTCACGGCCCGGTCGGCGGCTTCCTGCGAGGCCTTCAGCGCGGCGTCGACGGTGACCGAGCCGGCGAGGGCGGCGGCGATCTGCTGGCCGACCTCGGTGCCGATCGCCTGGAACTCCGGGATGCCGACGAACTGCACACCGGTGTAGGGCACCTTCTCGACCGTCGCGTCGTTCGGGTCCGCGGTCTCGATCGCCTTCAGCACGAAGGCGGCGAAGGGCGCGGCCTTCTGGTACTCGGGGTTGGCGTAGGTCGAGGCGCGGGTGCCGGGCGGGACCACGGTCCAGCCGTCGCTCTTCGCGACCTTCTCGATATAGGGCTTGGACGTGGCCCAGGTGATGAACTTCTTGGCGGCGTCCGGCGACTTGGTCGATTTCGGCACGGCCAGCGCCCAGGACCACAGCCAATGGTTGCCCTTCGGCGACTTGGCGATCGGCGCCTGGGCGAAGGCGACCTTGTCGGCCACCGTCGAGTCCTTCGGGTTGTACAGGTAGCCGGCGGCCGAGGTGGCGTCGATCCACATCGCGCATTTGCCGCTGGCGAACAGCGCCCGGTTCTCGTTGTGGCCGTTCGACGGCGCGCCCGGGGGGCCGTAGTTCTTCAGCAGGTCGACATAGAAGGTGATGGCCTCCTTCCATTCCGGCGTGTCGATCGTCGGGTTCCAGTCCATGTCGAACCAGCGGCCGCCATAGGTGTTCACCAGCGGGTCGACGAAGGCCATGTTCTCGCCCCAGCCCGGCTTGCCGCGCAGGCAGATCCCGTAGATCTCGTGCGACGGGTCGTGCAGCTTGGACGCGAACTCCTTGATCTGCTCGTAGGTCGGCTGGTCCGGCATCTTCAGCCCGGCCTTGTCGAACAGGTCCTTCCGGTAGAAGGTCATCGAGCTTTCGGCATAGAAGGGCAGGGCGTACAGCTTGCCGTCATGCGAAAGCCCGTCGCGCACCGGCTTCAGCACGTCGTTCAGGTCGTAATCGGCCGGCACGTCGTCCATCGGCAGCAGCCAGTCCTGCGCGCCCCAGATCGGCACCTCGTAGGTGCCGATGGTCAGCACGTCGAACTGGCCGCCATTGGTGGCGATGTCGGTGGTGACGCGCTGGCGCAGCACGTTCTCCTCCAGCACCACCCAATTCAGCGCGATGCCGCTCTCCTTCTCGAAGTCCTTCGACAGGCGCTGCATGATGATCATGTCGGCGTTGTTGACCGTGGCGATGGTCAGCTTCTGCTGCGCCATCGCCGATCCGGACGCCAGCGCCAGGGCCAGCGCGCCCGCTCCGGCCAGGGCCGTCATCTTCCAGGACATGGGGGCCTCCTCGGGTTGTTCCTCCACAGCCGCGTCTGCCGCGGTCTCGCTCTAGTGCCGGCGGGAAGCCTACGCCGATGCGGGCGGCGGCGCCTGACGGTCGATCGGGTGAGGGTGTGAATCTGCTCAACCGATGAACAGATGTTCATCCCGCAGCCGGCCGGAGTCAAGCGGAGAGGTGCGGCCCGTCCCGCGCCGTGCGAGCCTTTCGCTCCCGCGACTCGGAAAGGGATCGGTTCCCATGCCCCGCTGGCTGCCCGCCGCGCTCGACTACATCCCGCGCTGGCTCGATTTCCAGATGCGGCTGACCGAACAGCCCGGCTGCGCCGTCGCCGTCGCCGAGCACGGGAAGATCGTGCTGGAGCAGGCCTTCGGTGTGGCCGAGCTCGGCCGCCGCGCGGCCCTGACGCCGCGCCACCGCTTCCGCGTCGCCTCGCATTCCAAGACCTTCACCGCCGTCGGCATCCTCAAGCTGCGGGAGCAGGGGCGGCTCGGCCTCGACGACCCGGCCGGCCGCCATGTCGACGGGCTGCCTCCGGCGGCGGCCGCCGCCACGATCGGCCAGCTGCTGTCGCACGCCGCCGGGCTCGGCCGCGACGGCGACGACACCGACCACTGGATGGACCGCAAGCCCTTCCCGAACGAGGAGGAGCTGCGCCGGGTGCTGGCCGCCCCGGCGCCGGTCCCGGCCAGCACCCGGTTCAAATATTCCAATCTCGGCTTCGGCCTGCTCGGCCTGGTGATCGAGGCGGTGACCGGCGAGGCCTATGCCGACTGGATCCACCGCGAGGTCGTCGCCGCGGCCGGGCTGGAGGAGACGGTCCCCGACCTGCCGTCCCCCGGCGCCGCCCCGCTCGCCACCGGCCACAGCGGCAAGCAGCCGCTCGGCCGCCGGGTGCCGATCCCCGGTACGACTCCGACGAACGCGCTGGCCGCCGCCACCGGCTTCGTCTCCACCGCCCGCGACCTGGCCCTGTTCTTCGGCCGGCTCGACCCCGAGG
The DNA here is from genome assembly GCF_916619195.1 of Inquilinus sp. Marseille-Q2685. Lineage (NCBI taxonomy): Bacteria > Pseudomonadati > Pseudomonadota > Alphaproteobacteria > Rhodospirillales > Rhodospirillaceae > Inquilinus > Inquilinus sp. Marseille-Q2685. The sequence continues at coordinate 1,125,152 of NZ_CAKAKL010000002.1, read as the reverse complement.
CGAGGGACGGCCTCCTGTCCCCCGCCAGCCGGCGCGAGCTGGTGCGGCCGCAATGGCGCAACCCGGATGCGGAGGTGGAGCGGCATTACGGCCTCGGCACCATGATCGGCCGCACCGGCGACCTCGCCTGGTTCGGCCATGGCGGCGCCTTCCTGGGCTACATCACCCGCACCGTGGTGCTGCCGGGCCAGGGGATCGCCGCCTCGGTCGTGACCAACGCGGTGGACGGCCCGGCCAACCCCTGGGCCGAGGGCATCGTCCACATCCTCTCCGCCCTGGCCCGGCACGGCGCACCGACGGCGAGGACGAAGGACTGGACCGGCCGCTGGTGCAGCACCTGGCGCGCCATCGACCTGGTGCCGGCCGGCAGCCGCGTCCTGGTCGCCGACCCGGCGCTGCCGACGCCCTTCCTGGACGCGCCGGAGATCACGCCGGACGGGCCGGACCGCGGCCGCATCACCCGGGCCCAGGGCTACAACAGCTACGGCGAGGCGGTGGAGCTGAAGCGCGACCGCAAGGGCGCGGTGGCGGAGATCCGCTACGCCGGCAGCCGCCTGCTGCCCGAGGCGAAGCTGGCGGCGGAGCTGAAGCGGCGCTACGAGGCCGGCTAGCCCCGCTCGGCCCGCGCCCGCAGCCGGGCGCGGTGGCGGCGGGCCTTGGCGCGGTTGCCGCAGTCGCCCATCGAGCACCAGCGCCGGTTCTGCGCCCGGCTCTCGTCGATGAACAGCCAGCCGCAGCCCTGCTCGTCCTGGCACTGCCGCACCCGGCGGGCGCGCGGGCCGGTCAGCAGCGCCGCGGCGGACAGCGCGACCGGCCGCAACAGGCCGAGCGGATCGGCCGGGGCGGCGCGCCAGGCCACGCCGCCGCCGGCCGGCGCGATCTCGGCGCCCATCCCCGATGGCGGCCCGGCCAGCCGGGCGTGGAGCAGCGCCAGATCGCCCGCCGTCGGCGCCTCGCCCGCGGCCACCGCCAGCAGCGACCGGCAGATCGCCTCGCGCAGCGCCAGCGCCGCGTCGTGCAGCGCCGCCGCGCGGTCCGGCGCGATCCCGGCCGGGTCCAGCCCAGCGGCGCCGAGCCAGCGCAGCAGCGCGTCGGGCGTCGGCAGCCGCTCCTCGCCGGGCTGCCGCCGCCGCCAGGCCATGGTGTTGACGAAGCGGATGCACAGTTCGTCCTGGGAACCGGCGGCTTCGGCCACGCGTTGCCTCCTCAGTAACCCTTCATAAGGTTATCATCAGAGACACGGATGGCCAGCATGCGGTTCCGCCTCGCGGCGGCCTTCGCGGCGATCTACCTCGTCTGGGGCTCGACCTATCTCGCCATCGCCCTGGCGCTGCCCGCGATCCCGCCCTTCGCCCTGATGGGCTCGCGCTCGCTCGCCGGCGGGCTGGTGCTGCTCGCCCTGGCCCGCGCCCGCGGCCACGCGGTCGGCCGGCGCGGCTGGCTGGTGGCGCCGCCTGCGGCCTCCTGTTCTTCGTCCTCTGCCACGGCGTGCTGGCGGTGGCGGAGCAGCGCGTGCCCTCCGGCCTCGCCTCGATCCTGCTGGCCACCATCCCGTTCTGGACCGTGCTGGTCGGCCTCGTGCTGCCGCTGGACAAGCCGGCGCGGCCGCGCGCGCTGCTGCTGCTGGCCCCGGGCTTCGCCGGCGTGGCGCTGATCGCCTGGCGCGCCCTCGCCGGCGCCGGCGCCGCCGACATCCTGCTGCTGCTCGGCGCCAGCCTGTCCTGGGCGCTCGGCACGGTGGTGTCGGAGCGGCAGGCCGGCGAGACCCGGGCCGACGCCCTGGCCGGCGCCGCGCTGGTCAGCGGCGGGCTGGTGCTGCTCGGCCTCGCCGCCGTGACCGGCGAGCTGCCGCGGATCGCCCCCGCCGGTCTGATCGGCGTGTCCGGCCTGGCCTGGCTGCACCTGACGCTGCTGGGCACGGTCGTCACCTTCGGCGCCTATGTCTGGCTGCTGGAGCGGGTGTCGCCGCCGCTGGTCGCGACCTACACCTTCGTCAACCCGATCGTCGCCGTGGCGCTCGGCTGGGCCGTGCTGGGCGAGGCGCCGACGGTCGAGATGCTGGCCGGCGGCGCGCTGGTGCTGGGCTCGCTGGTCGCCCTGCTGGTGCTCGACCCGCCCGCCGCCGGGAAGCCCGAGCAGAAGGAGCAGAGCCATGTCCCCCTCGGCGCCCGCTGCCCCGCCGCCCGTTAGGCTCGGCGTCAGCGCCCCCCTGTCCGGCCGCGGCGCCGCGCTGGGCCGCGAGATGGCCCAGGCCGTCCGCCTCGCGGTCGAGGAGGCCGCCGGCGGCCCGCCGGTCGAGCTCGTCGAGCGCGACGACCGCGGCGAGGAGCAGGCCGGCCTCGCCGCCGCCCGCGCCTTCGCCGCCGACCCTGCGGTGCTGGCCGTGATCGGCCCCTACAACAGCAACGTCGCCCTGGCGGCGGCGCCCGTGTATCGCGACGCCGGGCTGGCGCTGGTGGGGCCGATCGTCTCCAACCCGGCGCTGACCGAGTCCGGCTGGGACAACGTCTTCCGCTTCACCGCCCGCGACGACGACACCGCGGCGGCGATCGCCGCCCACCTCGCCGGCCCGCTCGGCAAGCGCCGCGCCGTGCTGGTGGCCACGGCCACCGCCTATGGCCGCAGCATGGCCGGCCGCTTCGCCGACGCCTTCGCCCGCGCCGGCGGCGCCGTGCTGGCCCGGCACGAGGCGGCGGAGGGCGAGACCCGCTTCGACGCCCTGGCCGGCGCCCTGCCGGCGGCGGCGGATGTCGTCTTCTACGGCGGCACCTATGAGGGCGCGCCGCTGCTCTCCGCCCTGCGCCGGGCCGGCCGGTCGCTGCTCTTCGCCGCCGGCGACGGCTGCTGGGACCGGCCGAACTTCCTCGACCCCGCCGGCGCCGCGGCGGAGGCGGGGGAGGGCGTGCTGGTCCTCTCCGCCTGCCCGGAGCCGGGCGTGGTGCCCGGCGCGCGGGAGATGGCGGCGCGCTACGGGCGGCGCTTCGGCCCGGTGGTGAACTATGCGGTGAATGCCTACGACGCGGCGGCCCTGACCCTGGCCGCTGTGCGCGACGCCGCCGCCACGGCGCCGGGCCGGCCGCCCGGCCGCGATGCCGTGCTGGCCGCCCTGCGCCGGGCGGAATGGCGCGGCATCGCCTATCCCGACCCGGTGCGCTGGGACGCCCGCGGCGACAACCGCGCCGCCGTGACCGCGCTGCATGTCGTGCGCGGCGGCCGCTTCGTGCAGGTGGCGCTGGTGCCGAAGGGGCGCGCCGCCGGCTGACCCGCCCTGGCCTCCGCGCGGCTTTGCGCTATCCTCGGTTCGGACGGACCCGAGGAGGGGGAGGGATGACGACCGACCAATCCGTGCTCAACCGGATCGAGAAGCTGGTGGCGGAGGAGGAGGCGCTGTGGGCCCGCGGCCGGCCCAGCGACGCCGAGCTGAAGCGGCTGAAGGAGATCGAGGTGGAGCTCGACCGTGCCTGGGACCTGCTGCGCCAGCGCCGCGCCCGCCGCGAATACGGCCAGGACCCCGACGACGCCCACATCCGCCCCGCCGGCATCGTCCGCACCTATCGCGACGAGTGAGCGGCGCGCCCGGCTATCTCCGCCCGCGGTAGTCGACCTGCGGCGCCGCCCGCAGCTGGTCCTTGGTGGCGTCCAGCGTCACCTGCCAGTCGTCGCCCTCGCGCCGGAGGTCGAGCGCGGCGGGGTCGATCGCGACATAATGCTCGTCCATGCCGAGGAACCCGCCGACCGACACGATGACGCCGCGGATGGTGGATCTGTTGGCGATGATCACGTCCTCGATCTCGCCGATGGTCTCGCCGCCGCGGTTGCGGACATCGGCGCCGACCAGGCTCGATCCCATGACGTCGCTGGGCTGGGGCGTGACGAAGTTCTGTTTCTCCTGCGCCACGGCCGCGCCCGGGACGGCCGCGAGGAGGACGAGGCTGAGGGCCAGACGACGCATACCGGATCTCCTCATGAGGGGAATGGCGGGCGGGCCGGCCGGGCCGTGCCGCCGCGGTCCGGCGGTGTCGTCTCGCGATGGCGCATGGCCGTCTCCGCGCGCTGATGCACGTGCAACGGGAACATCCGGCCTTCCGGTTCCACCACGGATCGCCGGACCCGGGCCCCGGCGGTCTTCGCGGCGGATCTTTTCCAGTCCCCCTCCCCTCGCCGGAGGGGGGCAGGGGGAGGGTCTCCCAGCCCGCGCCGGCCCCACCTCGACGCTTCTCCCCTCTCCTTGGGGAGAGGGAGGGGCCCGTCGCGTCGGCGACGGGAGGGTGAGGGGGCGGCTCCGGCCTATCCTTCCACTCTCCCCCTCCCCTCGCGGGAGGGAGAGAGGGGCCCATCCGCTGGAGCCGCCCTCGGGACGAGCCCCCATCGTCATGGCCGGCCCCGCAGGGGCGTGGCCATCCAGTGCCTTCAGGTGAGGGCCGACCCCGGCCTCGACGAAGGGCAAAGACTCGTTTCAGAACGCGTTGGCGCGAGTCGGATGGCGGCGGCGTCGAGACCCGGCGCGCGGCGGACAGTGGTCCGGGAGCACCGGAAGCGGAGACGCCGCCGTCAGCCGGCCGCGCCGGCGCGTCATGAGACGGGCCGGGCGACCGCCCAGATCTCGTGCCCGCCATCCCACATCATCTTGATCGCGACGTAGAGGATGATCAGCAGCCCGACATAGGCGATCCAGCGGTGGCGGTGCAGCAGCCGGGCGACGAAGTTGGCGGCCAGGCCCATCAGCGCGACGGAGAGGGCGAGGCCGACGATCAGCACCTCGATGTGGTCGCGCGCGGTGCCGGCCACGGCCAGCACGTTGTCCAGCGACATCGACCCGTCGGCCACCACGATCGGGGTGGCGGCCGGGCGGAAGGTCTGGGGGGGGGGGGGGGGGCCGTTGCCCGCCCCGCCGCCGGCGGCCGCCCCGTCCCCGGCCAGCGCCGCGGCCCCGGCGGCGTGGTCGGCGCGGATCTCGCGCCACAGCTTCCAGCACACCCACAGCAGCAGGATGCCGCCGGCGAACAGCAGGCCGACGATCTGCAGCAGCTGGGTGGTGAACAGGGCGAAGACGATGCGCAGCACGGTGGCGGCGACGATGCCCCACAGGATGGCGCGGCGCCGCTCCTCGGCCGCCAGGCCGGCCGCGGCCATGCCGACGACGATGGCGTTGTCGCCCGCCAGCGCCACGTCGATGATCACGACCTGGACGAGGGCGGTGAGCTCGGCGAGCGAGAACCAGTCGGGCATGGCGGGGTCCGATGCAGAGGAAGTCCGGAGCGGCCGGAAGGCGGTGCCGGTTTAGCGCAGGACGGCGGGGGAGGGAACCCAGCGCATCACGCCAGCTTGGCCATGAGGTGGTTGCCGGCTCGCGCTACTGCTTGAAGCAGTGCTCCCGATGCCATTGCAGGAAATGTGGATGCGGCCGATCCAACGCCCGCTGAGGCGGATACGCCCGACCGGTCCTGTTGATGAAGGCTCGGATGCTGTCCTGGTCGTTGGCCTGCCGCGAGATCAGGATCTCCAGGTCGTCGCCCAGACTGATCAGCCCGCGATCGAACATCCAGTGCGCCGTGCCGGAAAGGGCAATCCCGTTGCTGATAATGTCGGGGCCATTCGCCTGGACCGGCCGGATATGGGCGGCAGCGACCTCCGCCCGGCCGCCGCCATTGATCAGCCTGAGTCCTGTGATTGCGCAGCGCTGGTCATAGGCCCGCAACACGATCTGGCGGAACACACGATCGCGAACGGCCCGCGAGGTAATGACGCTTATCCTCTCACGGCTCTGCTCGAATTCCATCGGCGCTTGCTCTTCCTGAAGGCCGATCGGGGGCATAGGCTCGCCGACGCGCGGCAACATGGGCTCGGCAAGATCCAGGCCCAGCGTGACGATACGATTGAAATCGGCCGGAGAGATCGGGCGGACGGCCGATTGGGCGCGGCCCGAGATCTGCCCTTGCTCGTTCAACACGCCTCGCTCGACCACGCCGCCGGCATCGCTGAACGGAACGGGATTGGCGAAGTCGAGATAGCTTCCGGGCTCGATCAGGGCGAGGTACATGCCAGGGGCGCCGGGATCGCGAATGACCTGCTGGACCTTCGCCACGGCGAAGTAGCCGCGCGTCGCGGCGACCTTTCGGGGTTCGTAGTAGATGATCCAGTCGCCGACGCAGGCCTGAACCCGACCGAGATACTGGCTGGGAAACTGGTATCGCTCAGCGGGGCTGTCGTCGTAGATCGAATCTGAGCGGTGGATGAAGATCCCGAATCCCATAGCTATCTTAGATATTTGTCTCTGCCATCTGAATATCTATATTCTTCTCTGCATCAGGATAGTAAATGCGAGCTCTTTTTTTCGAAAGAATTTCGTCGGCTCTTATGTTTATGGTGATGAGTGATTCTTGTGTAGTGGATCTATAATTTTTTTTTGCCGAAAGTACACTGTGACGTTCAAGTGGAGTTATTTCCGCGAATGGCTCATATATACAGGAAATTGAAGTATGATAAGCATTGGTCATTACAATTTTTACTCCTCTTTGGCTAGCTCTAAGAATGCAATCTCGAAGTCTTATCTGGTCATCCCAAGAAAATATCTTCTCATTGTACTTTAAAAATCCATTTCGATTGTGCTTTACTGTATATGGAGGATCCGCAAAAATCAAATCTCCTTCATTAGACTTTTCGATAACAGCTTCAAAATCATCAGAATAAAGTTCAGCATTTTTAAGTGCCATACTCGCCGATATAAAATCATCATCTGGAAATATTACCTTATCTTTTGTCCCTTTCGGAACATTGAATTCGCCAAATTTGTTTTCTCTATAAAGACCATTCCAGCATGTTCTATTTAAGTAGATGAACTGTGCCGCCTTCTCTTCCATTTTTTCCATACGTTTATTTCTTATGTTGTAATAATATTCAGCACTGTGGCATTTCTGATGTGACTCAAGGATCGAAACAACCTCATTAACGTTATCTCTAATTGCTTTGTACGTATTGACTAAGTTTTTATTGAAATCATTCAATATAGAATTTTCAGGTTGGAAATGAAAAAAAATAGCACCACTGCCCACAAATGGTTCGATATACTTCTTTACACCATCCAATTTCGAAATGCCAAGACGATAGGCAAGCCAGCGTTTGCCGCCGGCCCATTTAAGAAACGGTTTCATCAGTTTCTACCTGCAATAACACCGCGCCTATGTAGCTCGTTGAAGACAAATTCAATAGTACTTACTTCTTCGTCAGAATAACCTCGATTATATGGGTGAGCCGAAACTCGTCGCGCTTTGTTTATCTCGTCGAACCATGCTACGTATTTGGCCTTTCCTTTGCGTTCAGATGGAAGCTGTATATTTAGAGAGTCAGAAAAGAATGACCAATTTCTTTGTGATTCAACAATTTTTCTTAAATCTAGAAAATCAAGATAAGTCGCCATATCTTTCTTGTCATCACCATCTGCATCAAGCCTCTTGTCAAACGCCTTTTTAAGTATTTCCTTATTATCGATTCCCTTTTCTAAATAGTCATCGCCTGGCCCATATTCTCTTCGAAGCACTTCAACTACGTGTCTATGAACCTCCTCTTGAACGGCTCTCACCCAGCGATCAGCTGTATCCGTTCTCTCTGCATCGTACTTTCTTAAGTCGTCACGGAAACCCGGCGGTTCGAAATCGGAAAATTGCTTACCCACCAACTCGCGAAGGCGGTGCTGAAAGATGCGAGGGCCGCCGCTACCGAATGGGATTTGGAATCTCTGCTCTACCTCCAGATCAGTGGCGGTCTGGAAGTATGATATAGCGGGCTTTGCGAACTCCTCTATCTCCTCCACCAGGACCTTGGGGTGCAGCGAACGTGTATCGACGTGGCGCTTCAGGCAAAGGTGCGAAATGAGATCACCGGCAAAGCGGATTAATCCGGCAACTCCAGGATTGGATGCGAACTTGCCGTTCTTCCCCGCTTCCCAACGATCGAGATTGGCCAATCTAAAAAGGTTCAGATATTCAGATAGGAAAATCATAAGATGATCGATGGCTTCTCGTGGCTCTGTCCAATATATAGAACCATGGACGTAAGTATTTCGACCATCCTTTTGTGTTATTCTGCCCATAATTCCCGATTGTATGACGGCGTCAACAAGGTATGGTATAGTTAGTATGCTGTATTCATTCTGCTTTACTTCAACTCCTGCGATTTTTCCGCCGAGAGGTCCGTCGTCATCTTCACGCATCATATCAAATGCTCGAGATGAAATAGCTCTGATTTGCTCCCGTTTGTCAGATGATTCCAATTTAATTTCGCCTGTGATCTCATCTAGAAGCTTTTTTTCAACTCTCTTTTGTTTGCTATTGATATCGCTAAAAAGTTTAGTCTCTTCTGATATACTTATGTTCTCAAATGCTAGAAAAGGTAAAAGAGATTGAGGAGTATCATCTTCTAGCTCACTGTATCCATAGATACGATGTTGACCGTCTATAATCCAAGCCGACTTATAAGTATTTGGAAGAGTTAAAATTCCGCTGGTAACTCCGTCATCATCTTCCGACTTAACAACATCAAATTGAACCTTTTGCTTGAAATTTAAAATAATGGTATTGGGAAAAAAGCCACCTGACTTGACAAAATCGGTTATTTGTCTAAGACGAGGGCGCTGAAGCAATCTCTGATATGAAGGTGCTGCACTAGGATCTCGCAGATCTCGATGATTTACGAATGAAATTGGCAAAATCTTTGACGCAGGCGCAAAAAAAGTAAAAACTTTGTGAGCTCCTAATCTAGTTCTAATAGCATATACTTTTACATTGTCTAAAGCAGCTACTTTTGTCTTTGCTAAAAACTCTGCATGGAACTGAAATCGGGCCGAATGACCAATGCGCTTTGCAATTTCCTTATAATAAAAGATTTCTCGTTCTGTCAAAATATTGATATTTCCATCATGTGCTCGCTTTATATCACTTTCTGACCACTCTAGATTCCGAGTAACTATAAGCCAAATTATCTTTTGAGGAAAATTTCCTTCAAAATGCGATCGGAGAGATTGGGCAATATTTCTTTGATTTGTGATAAGGTCGTTGATTTCATTTTGAAGAGATTGTTTTGTTCTCTTTTCATAGGCGATGCATTCCGCCACTATGATGGTTTCGTTGTCATATGCAAAAACATCTATATTTTTGGTTAATTCAATGTCGGGTTTCTTAGAAACCAAAACGTTAAAATTTCTTCCGACACTTAGTTTCGGATAACCAAAGTCGTAAAGGAGTCTCCAAAACTCATTTTCTAGCTGTTCATCGGCATCTCTTATTTTTCGATAGCGAAGCGATGCCTTATTTTCCCGAACAAGCTCCCATCCTTGGGAGAGCGCGTCTTCCTGCTCGTCCAATTGGAACGTCTGTTCTATATAGGGTTTGCGGCGTCTTTTATATTCAGCAATGCGCTTCGCGGACGTATCAGTCAGTTCCCCAATCATGTCCTAAGAACCTCAGAATCAATGAGAGGAGTAAACTTCGTTTGGGGCAATTAGGCAACTGTGCATGCACTGCGGACGAAAAGCTCACGATGCGCAGACCGATGCCTGGTCACGGTCTGACCGCCCGATCGGTGGGAAACACAATGTTCATTGCCTTAACTCGCGACTCTTGTTCATGATATGTTCCATGGACGAGGCGCAATCCGATTCTGACGAGATCCGGCCGACCGATCCCGACATGCATTGGACGGGGTGGGCGCTGGATACGCTGCGCGAGCTGGTCGCGATCGACGTGCGCACCAAGCGCATGACCGAGACTCAGCAACTGCAGACGCCGGCGGGGCCGGACGCGCCCGATTTCGACCTGAAGCAGTCGCGGCTCTCCCGCTCCGTGCGGCTGTCGATCGCCATGACCGAGCGGATCCGCGCCGACCATCTGATGCGCCGGGAAGAACGCAAGGAGTCGGGCGAGGAGCAGCGGCGCCGGCAGCGGCGGGACCAGGCCGTCGAGGACGCCGTCCGGGCGGCCGCGAAACCCGATGAGGACGACATCGAATATGTGCGGTCGGCGGTGCGGGAGAGGCTGGTCGAGGACGAGATCCTGGACGCCCAGCTCGATTCGCTGACCGCGGAGGAGTTCGTGCGCGAGGTCTGCCGCAAGATCGGCCGCCCGCCGAACCCGGCCTGGCTGCCGCGCGGCTGGGCCGATGCCGCCGGTACCGTCGACACGATCAGCCTGCCCGACAGGCGCATGGATCTCGCCGCCGCGGGCCCAGCGGGCCTCGCAGGCCCCGCGGGCTTCGCAAGCCCTGCGGCCGGGGACGGCTGGTCCGAACTGCCGGACGAGTCTGGAGACGGCTGTCCGCTGCCCCGGCTGCCGAAGCCGGACAGCAGCTGAGCGCCGCTGCGGTCGCGACATGCCTTCTTTTCCCGACAGATCGACGTGCTTCGCCTCTCCTCCCCGGGCTTGACCCGGGGACCTCGGGCGGGGCTGGAGGCGCTTGTGCGGGCGAGGGGAGGGGCCGGTGCCGGCCCGCGCTCACCCCGCCGTCCAATCCTCCGTCCTCAGCCCCGGCACCCGCGCGAACTCTCCGGTGTTCGCCGTGACCAGCACCGCTCCCCGCCGCCGCGCCTGGGCCGCGATCAGGAGGTCGTACGGACCGATCGGCGTTCCCGCGCGCTCCAGCGCCGCGCGGATCTCGCCCGCCTCCTCGGCATCCTCCGGCTCGAACGGCCAGACGGAGAGATCCAGGGCCATGAAGGCGGCCAGGATGGCCCGGTTCTCCTGCGGCCGGGCGCTCTTGGCGATGCCGTAATGCAGCTCGTACAGCACAATGGTGGGGATGCCGACACCTGTGCCCTCGGCCAGGGCGGCTTCCACCCTTCGCCGGGCCCCGGGCCTGCGCCGGTTGACCGCGGCGATGACGGCGTTGGTGTCGAGGCTGAACATTCGCCCGGTCACTCGTCGAGGGATATTTCGCCGGCCGGGGGCATCGGCGGCTGCTCGGGCCGGCCCTCGGGCAGGAAGTCGCCGCTGCCGCGCAGCCGATCGATCTCGGCGAAGAGCGCCCGGATGTCCTCAATGCTCCGCTCCATCGGCTCCAGCAGCACGCCGCGCCCGACGCGCCGCACCCGCACCGCCTTGCCCGGAAGGCGGAACTCCTTCGGCAGTCGCACGGCCTGGCTGCGGCCGGTCTGGAACAGCTTGGCGATGGCGGTGTCGCCCATGGCGTCCTCGCTCGTCGATCGAATGATATGTACCAGTGATATATATCATCCGGAGTGGCGGGCGCCAACCGGTCCCCGGGAATCCTCGTCAGAAGCTCGGCGGGGTGCAGGCCGAGACGATCTCCGCCGGCTCCTCGCCGACCACGCGGAAGCGGTGCGGCAGGCGGCTCTGGAAGTAATAGGCGTCGCCGGGGCCCAGGATGCGGCGGCGCGGGCCCACCGTCAGCTCCACCCGGCCGCGGATCACCACGCCGCCCTCCTCGCCGGCATGGCTCAGCGCCGTCGGGCCGGTGTCGGCGCCCGGCGCCAGCCGCTCGTGCAGGATCTGCAGCGCCCGGCCGGGCTGGCAGCCCACCTGGCGGTAGGAGATCAGGCCGGGCCCTTCGGGTCCTTCGCCGCCGCCGCCCCCGTGCCCGCCCAGCCGGCCGGCGATCTCGACGAGGTCCGCCGCCGCGAAGAACACCGGGTCCTCCGGCCCCTCGGGCAGGGCGAAGAACTCGGCCAGGCTCAGCGGCAGCCCGTCCAGAACGCGCTTCAGCGAGCCGATCGAGGGGCTGGCGCGGTTCTGCTCGATCAGCGAGACGGTGGCGTTGGAGACGCCGGCGCGCCGCGCCAGCTCGCGCTGGCTCAGGCCGTGCTCCTCGCGCAGCCGCCGCAGCCGGCCGCCGATGTCGATGCCGGGATCGTCGGCGGCCGGCGACACCCCCTCACCCTCCCGGCCCAAGCGGGCCGGGCCCCTCCCTCTCCCCGAGGAGAGGGGATCCGAGCGCTCCTCCTTCACCTCTCCTTGGGGAGAGGTCGAAATCGCGTTAGCGATTTCGGGCGAGGGGGTGGCGGCCATGGGTGTTTTCCTGTTCGAAATCCCGAACGCCGGCATCGGGGCGGCCTCCGGCGGCGCTTTTCCCATTCTCCCGGGCGCGCGCCCGCTTGTCCAGCCATCGGGGCGGTCCTAGGCTCCCTTCCGGCCCTTCACGATCTCGGGACGGACCGGCGCCGGGCGCCCGGCTTGTTCGGTTCCCTCCACACGGAGTTGCGATCCATGGACGATAGCGTGCCCCGCGGCGACCTGCGCGCCCCGAACAACCTCGAATCCTTCTGGATGCCGTTCACCGCGAACCGGTCGTTCAAGGCGGCGCCGCGGCTCTACGCCTCGGCCAAGGGCATGTACTACACCACGGTCGACGGCCGCCAGGTGCTGGACGGCACCGCCGGCCTATGGTGCGTCAACGCCGGCCACTGCCACCCGAAGATCGTCCAGGCGATCCAGGACCAGGCGGCGGAGATGGACTACGCCCCGTCCTTCCAGATGGGCCACCCCAAGGCGTTCGAGCTGTCCTCCCGCGTCGCCCAGCTGCTGCCGGGCGACCTCGACCACGTCTTCTTCGCCGCCGGCGGCGGGTCCGAGGCGGTGGACAGCGCGCTGAAGATCGCGCTGGCCTATCAGCGCCAGATCGGCCAGGGCACCCGCACCCGGCTGATCGGGCGCGAGCGCGGCTATCACGGCGTCGGCTTCGGCGGCATCTCGGTCGGCGGCATGGTCGCCAACCGCCGCACCTTCGGCACCATGCTCAGCGGCGTCGACCATCTGCGCCACACCCACGACCTGGCGCGCAACGCCTACAGCCGCGGCCTGCCGGAGCACGGCGCCGAGCTGGCCGACGACCTGGAGCGGATCGTGGCGCTGCACGACGCCTCGACCATCGCCGCGGTGATCGTCGAGCCGGTGGCGGGATCGACCGGCGTGCTGCTGCCGCCCAAGGGCTACCTGCAGCGGCTGCGCGAGATCTGCGACCGGCACGGCATCCTGCTGATCTTCGACGAGGTCATCACCGGCTTCGGCCGCCTCGGCGCCGGCTTCGCGGCCGACTGGTTCGGGGTACAGCCGGACATGGTGACCATGGCCAAGGGCCTGACCAACGCCGCCGTCCCGGCCGGCGCCGTCGGCGTGCGCAAGCACATCTACGACGCCTTCATGACCGGGCCGGAGCACATGATCGAGCTGTTCCACGGCTACACCTACTCGGCCCATCCGCTGGCCATGGCCGCCGGCCTGGCGACCCTCGACGTGTACCGCGAGGAGGGGCTGTTCGAGCGCGTGGCCGGCCTGGCGCCGTACTGGGAGCAGGCGCTGCACAGCCTGAAGGGCACCCGCCACGTCATCGACATCCGCAACCTCGGCCTGATCGGCGCGGTGGAGCTGGAGCCGATCGCCGGCCGCCCGACCGCCCGGGCCTACGACCTGTTCGTCAAGTGCTTCCAGAAGGGGGTGGGCATCCGCACCACCGGCGACATCGTCGCCCTGTCGCCGCCCTTCATCATCGAGAAGGCCGAGATCGACCGCATCGTCGACACCCTGCGCGAGACCCTGCAGTCGCTGGACTGAGGAGCGCTTGGAGAGGCCGGAGCCGCCCCCTCACCCGAAATCGCGATGCGATTTCGACCTCTCCCCGAGGGAGAGGTAAGAGGGGCGCGGCTCCTGTTCCTTCTCCTCGGGGAGAGGTAAGGGGCGCAGCTCTTGTTCCCCTCTCCCCGGGGAGAGGGAGGGGCCCGTCGCGTTGGCGACGGGAGGGTGAGGGGGAGAGCTGCCGCCAGACTTGTAGTCCCGCGCGTCCCCGGCGAGAATGGAACATATCCTGAACCGCCCGCCGACGCTTTGACCCATGGACACCCAGCCCGGCTTCCAGCTTCCGCCGCTCGCCGCGGTGCGGGTGTTCGAGGCCGCGGCCCGGCACCTCAGCTTCACCCGCGCGGCGGCGGAGCTGGGCATGACCCAGGCGGCGGTCAGCTACCAGATCCGGCTGCTCGAGGACCGGGTCGGCGCGCCGCTGTTCCACCGCCTGACCCGCAAGGTGGCGCTGACCGACGCCGGGGCGCGCCTGGCCCCGGTGCTGACCGAGGCGCTGTCGCGCATGGCCGGGGCCTTCGCCGCGCTGCGCGACGACGCCGGCGGGCTGCTCTCGGTCACCACCGTGCTGACCATGGCCTCGAACTGGCTGGTGCCGCGGCTCGGCCGGTTCCAGGCCGCCCATCCCGGCTACACCGTGCGGGTCGACACCGGCACCCGGATGGTCGATTTCACCCGCGGCGAGCACGACCTCGGCATCCGCGTCGGCAAGGGCGTGTGGCCGGGCCTGGCCGCGCACTGGCTGCTGCCGGTCGACTTCACGCCGATGTGCAGCCCGGCGCTGCGCGACCGCGCCGGCGGCCTGCGCCAGCCGCGCGACCTGCTGCGCCTGCCGCTGCTGTGGGACGACGCCGACGCCTGGCAGCGCTGGTTCGCCGCGGCGGGGGAGGCGGTGCCGGCCTCGATCGCCGATGAGGGGCTGCGGCTCGACACCCAGCAGATGATGGGCCAGGTGGCCAAGGCGGGGCAGGGCGTGGCGCTGCTCAACCCGTTGCTCTTCGCCGAGGAGCTGGCCGCGGGCCAGCTGGTCCAGCCCTCCCCGACGCTGCTGCGCGAGGACAGCGCCTATTATGTGGTCTACCTCGAGCCCCGCCGCGACGTGCCCAAGATCGCCCTGTTCCGCGACTGGCTCCTGGCCGAGGCGGCGGAGGCCATCGCGGGGCAGGGAGGCCGCACCGCATGATCGCCGGGCCCATGCCTTTCATCCTGCCGCGGGAAGGCCGCGCCCTCTTTCACTCTCCCCCTCCCCTCGCGGGAGGGGGTAGGGGGAGGGGGCTGTCGATGCCGGGAGGCGGCGCTCAGCTCCTGTCGAACCCCAGGTCCCGCCGCATCTGGTTAGACAGTGCGTTCGGGTCGAGCACGCGGCCGGCGGCCGGGCGCAGCATCCGCCGGGCGGCGGCGCGCAGGGTGGAGATCAGGCCTCGGCGAGGGCGAAGCCGGGGGATCGGGCGCGCGGGCGCCCGCTGGACGATGCTGGTCATCTCGGTCTCCGGATGGCCCGGAACGCATCAGCTCTGTTGATGGGTTCGACGGGCCGTTTCGTTGTATGAGAGGAATATCGGCGGTCCGCGGGCGTCTGACCAACGCGTTCTCGATAAGCAACGGATAAACTGCCCTTATGGATGAAGGTTCAGCCTCGCGCCTGCCGCCGCTGCCGGCCATCCGGGTGTTCGAGGCCGCGGCGCGCCACCTCAGCTTCACCAGGGCGGCGGCGGAGCTGGGCATGACCCAGGCGGCCGTCAGCTATCAGATCCGCCTGCTGGAGGACCGCGTCGGCGCGCCGCTGTTCCGCCGCCTGACCCGCAAGGTCGAGCTGACCGAGACCGGGGAGCGGCTGGCGCCGGCGGTGACCGAGGCGCTGGCCCGGCTGGCCGGCGCCTTCGCCGCGGCGCGCGACGACACCGGCGGCATGCTGTCGATCACCTCGATCCACACCTTCGCCACCAACTGGCTGGTGCCGCGGCTGGGCCGGTTCCAGCTGGCCCATCCCGGCATCGCCGTGCGGCTCGACACCCGGACCAAGCTGGTCGACTTCACCCGCGGCGACAGCGATGTCGGCATCCGCCACGGCCTGGGCGTCTGGCCCGGCCTGGCGGCGCATCCGCTGATGCCGATCGAATACACCGCCCTGTGCAGCCCGGCGCTGCGCGACCGCGCCGGCGGCCTGGCCCATCCGCGCGACCTGCTGCGGCTGCCCTTGATGTGGGACGGCGGCGACTCCTACTGGCAGCGCTGGTTCGCCGCCGCCGGCGTGGCGGTGCCGGAATCGGTGTCCGATGGCGGCCTGCGGCTCGAGAACCAGCAGATGATGGGCCGCGCGGCGCAGGCGGGGGAGGGGGTGGCGCTGCTGAACCCGACCTTCTTCCTCGACGAGCTCGCCGCGGGCGAGCTGGTCCGGCCCTTCCCGGTCAGCATCCGGGACGAGGGGTCGTACCACCTCGTCCATCTCGACAGCCGTCGCGACGTGCCGAAGATCGCCGCCTTCCGCGACTGGATCCTGTCCGAGCTCGCCGCGGACGAGAGGCAGGGCTCCACGGCGGGGTGAGTACAGCTATGCCTCTTCTCACACCGTCATTGCGAGGAGGCGAAGCCGACGAAGCAATCCAGGGGCCGGTGCGGGCGGCCCCTGGATTGCTTCGCTGCGCTCGCAATGACGGTGTGAGCGAGGCCGATCACAGGCCCGTCGGCTCAAGCCGGCCGCGTCACGCCGTCATAGGTCAGGATCGGGCCGTACAGCTCCGGCCGGCGGTCGCGGAACACGCCCCAGCTGGCGCGCTGGGCCCGGATGGCGTCGAGGTCTAAGCTCGCCACCAGCACCTCCTCCTCGGTGCGGCCGGCCTGGGCCACCAGCTCGCCGGTCGGGCCGGCGATGAAGGAGGAGCCGTAGAAGGTCTGGCTGAAGCGCTCGCCCTCCTCGGTGCCGATGCGGTTCGAGGCGACCAGCGGGATCAGGTTGGCGCCGGCATGGCCCTGCATCACCCGGGTCCAGTGCGCCTGGCTGTCCAGGCCGCCGTCCTGCGGCTCGCTGCCGATCGCGGTCGGGTACAGCAGCACGTCGGCGCCCATCAACGCCATGCAGCGCGCCGCCTCGGGGTACCACTGGTCCCAGCAGATGCCGCAGCCGACCGCGCCGTAGCGGGTCTGCCACACCTTGAAGCCGGTGTCGCCGGGGTTGAAGTAGAACTTCTCCTCGTAGCCCGGCCCGTCCGGGATGTGCGACTTGCGGTAGACGCCCAGCACGCTGCCGTCGGCGTCGACCATGGCGATGGTGTTGTAATAGGCGTTGTTGGCGCGCTCGAACACGCTGACCGGCATCGCCACCTGCAGCTCCGCCGCCAGCCGGCGGAACCGCTCCACCACCGGGTGGCCGTCGATCGGCTGGGCCAGGGCGAAGTGCTTCTGCAGCTCGTCGCGGCAGAAATACGGGGCGGCGAACAGCTCCTGCGGCAGCACGATCTGGGCGCCCTGGGCCGCGGCCCGGCGCACCAGCGCCTCGACCCGGTCCAGGGTCTCGGCCTCGTTCCAGGTGCAGTATGTCTGGGTGGCGGCGACGGTGACGGTGGTCATCGGGTTCTCCTAGACGCTCTGCATCTGGCGCCGGCGCGGCCGACCGTCGGCGGCGCTGGTGCGGCCGCGGGCGCGGCGGCGCTCCTTCAGCCGCTGCAGGGTGGCCAGGCGCCAGCCGTTGTCGGCGTCGCGCCAGGCCGCGATCTCGTCCGCCGTGCGCAGGCAGCCGGCGCACAGGCCGGTCTCGGCCTCGAGCGTGCAGACGCCGATGCAGGGCGAGACAATGGGGGGCAGGTCGGAGACCATGGCCCTCTCCAGGTAACCCGGCGGCGGGCCGGGTTCAAGGCGGCGCGTGCGGGGCGCGGCGGTGGTGTCGTGGGCGAGCGAGGCCGGGTCGCAGGCGCGATGGTCGGCATGGCCTCGCGGCGTAGCATCGGCCCATTGCGAGGAGGAAGCGCATGACCGAGCCTGCCCCGACCCCAACGGACCAGACCGCCCCCGAGGAAACCGGCGGCCGGGCCGGCCGGCGTGGCCGCGGCGGGGCCGAGGCCCGGCGGGCCCTGCGCCGCGGCGGCGGGCTGCAGCAGCTGAAATACATCTCCCGCAAGATCCCGCTCTACGAGGTGCTGAAGACCGACGGGCTGGAGCTGATCGAGCACAACGCCGACACGGTGCTGGAGGAGATCGGCCTCGAGTTCCGCGACGACGAGGAGACGCTGGAGCTGTGGCGCGCCGCCGGCGCCGACGTCCAGGGCACCCGCATCCGCTTCCCGCGCGGCCTGTGCCGCCAGCTGGTGCAGGCGACCGCGCCGCGCGAGTTCACCCAGCATGCCCGCAACCCGGAGCGCAACGTGCAGATCGGCGGCGGCAACACGGTCTTCGCCCCGGTCTATGGCCCGCCCTTCATCCGCACCCTCGACGAGGGCCGCCGCTACGCCCGGATCGAGGACTTCCGCAACTTCGTGAAGCTCGCCTACATGACGCCGGCCATGCACCATTCCGGCGGCACCGTGTGCGAGCCAGTCGACCTGCCGGTGAACAAGCGGCATCTCGACATGGTCTATTCCCACATCAAATACTCCGACAAGCCGTTCATGGGCTCGGTCACGGCGCCGGAGCGGGCGGAGGACACGGTCGCCATGGCGCGGCTGGTGTTCGGCGAGGAGTTCGTCGACCGGAACTGCGTGCTGATCAGCCTGATCAACGCCAACTCGCCGATGGTGTGGGACGGCACCATGCTCGGCGCGCTCAAGACCTACGCCCGCGCCAACCAGGCGGTGATCGTCACCCCGTTCATCCTGGCCGGCGCCATGGCGCCGGTGACCAGCGCCGGGGTGCTGACCCAGACCCTGGCCGAAAGCCTGGCCGGCATGGCCACGGCGCAGCTGTGCCGCCCCGGCGCGCCCGTCGTGTTCGGCTCCTTCGCCAGCTCGATCTCGATGCAGTCGGGCGCGCCGACCTTCGGCACGCCGGAGCCGGCGCTGGTGCTGTACGGCGCCGCCGCCCTGGCCCGGCGCCTGGGCGTGCCGTTCCGCTCCGGCGGGTCGCTCTGCGGCTCCAAGGCCCCGGACGCGCAGGCGGCGTTCGAGAGCGCCCAGACCCTGCTGCCGACCATGCTGGGCGGGGTGAACTTCGTGCTGCACGCCGCCGGCTGGCTCGAAGGCGGGCTGGTCAGCTCCTACGAGAAGTTCATCCTCGACGCCGACCAGCTCGGCATGATGCAGGTGATGGCCGAGGGCATCGACCTCAGCGAGAACGGCCAGGCGATGGATGCGATCCGCCAGGTCGGCCCGGGCAGCCACTATCTCGGCTGCGACCACACCCAGCGCAACTTCGAGACCGCCTTCTACCGCTCGACCGTCGCCGACAACAACTCCTACGAGCAATGGGAGGCCGAGGGCCGGCAGGACGCGGCGCAGCGCGCCAACACGCTGTGGAAGCGGATGCTGGAGGAATACGAGGCGCCGGCGATCGACCCCGCGGTGGACGAGGCGCTGCAGGACTTCATGCGGCGCAAGAAGGACAGCATGCCCGACGCCTTCACCTGAGGCCTATCCGGGGCTCCAGGCGAACAGCTCCAGCGGCTCGGCGAAGCCCTTCAGCGGATGCGGGCCGATGCTGCGGCTGCCCGGCCGGTCCAGCAGCGCCGCGAAGCGCGGCGACATCAGGAGGGGCTGGCCGGTGGCGGCGCAGGCGGTCTGGATCCGGCTGACCAGGTTGACGTCGCGGCCGATCACGGTGAAGTCCAGCCGCCCGCCGGAGCCGATGTTGCCGTAGGCGACCTCGCCGTGATGCAGCGCCACCCCGGCGCTCAGCGGGGTTCCGGCCTGTGAGGCGGAGTGGATGCTGGCCAGGGCCTGGCGGGCCGCGTCGAACGCCGCGGCGCAGCTCGCCGCCGGCCCGGCCTCCAGGTGGAAGAAGGCCAGCACGGCGTCGCCCATGAACTTCAGCACCTCGCCGCCGGCGGCCTCGATCGGCGGCACCAGCTGGTCGAAGTAGAGGTTCAGCCGGTCCAGCATCTGCTCGGCCGGCAGCCGGTTCGACAGCACGGTGAAGTCGCGCAGGTCGCACAGCAGCAGCGCCGCCTCCAGCGTTTCGACGTCGCCGCGCCGGATGTGCCCCTCCAGGATGCGCCGGCCGGTGATCGGGCCGACATAGGTGTCCAGCAGCGTCGCCTCGGTCAGCCGCAGCAGGCGAACCTCGCAGGCGCTTCGGAAGGCCGGGACGATGCGCTGCAGCAGCGCGCGGCCGTCCGGCCCGAACCCCTCCGGCCGCCGGGTGGCGAAGACGGCGGCGCTGGCCGGGCCTTGGCCCATCACCAGCGGCACCACCTCCGCCACCGCCAGCCCGCGGCCGTGGAAGAAGTCCAGCTCCTCCAGCCCGGCCATCCCCTCCGGCGTCGTCAGGCTCAGCCAGGTCCGGCTCTCGGTGGTCCTTCGGATCGGATTGCCGGCGAAGAAGGGCTGGCGCTCGATCGAGTTGTCGCGGTCGCGCAGCTCCACCGGCTCGCCCTCGCTCCAGGCCAGGGTGCGGGCCAGGATCTGCGGGTGCAGTGTGCGCAGATGCAGGCTCAGCCGGTCGACCGGCAGCCCCAGCGCGCGCAGCCGCCGGCCGAGCCCGGCCAGCATCGCCGCATCCGTGGCGTCGTGGCATTCGTCGCCCGACAGCCATTCGATCAGCCCGGCGACGCCGGGATCGGGGTTGGTCATCATCCGATCAGCCTGACAGGGTCTGCGCCTTGCGCAGGGCGGGGAACAGCCGCATCCACAGCAGCGCGACCACGACCGTGCCGACGCCGCCGATGATGCCGGCCGGCACGGCGCCGAGCAGCCCGGCGGCCATGCCGGATTCGAACTCGCCGAGCTGGTTCGAGGTGCCGATGAACAGCGAGTTCACGGCGCTGACCCGGCCGCGCATCTCGTCCGGCGTCAAGAGCTGCACCAGCGAGCTGCGGATCACCACGCTGACGTTGTCGGCGGCGCCGAGCACGGCCAGCGCCACCAGCGACACGGCGAGGCTGGTGGAGGCGGCGAAGACCACGGTGGCGGCGCCGAACACGATCACCGCCGCGAACATCTTATGGCCGACGGCGCGGCGCAGCGGCACCCGGGTCAGCACCGCCGACATGACCAGCGCCCCGGCGGCGGGGGCGGCGCGCAGCAGGCCCAGGCCCCAGGGGCCGGTCTGCAGGATGTCGTGGGCATAGATCGGCAGCAGCGCCGTGGCCCCGCCCAGCAGCACGGCGAACATATCGAGCGAGATGGCGCCGAGGATCATCGGCTGGCCGCGGATGAAGGCGATGCCGGAGAACACCGAGCGCAACGTCGCCGGCTCGCGCCGCGGCGCCGGCCGCTCCAGTCGCATCAGCAGCATCAGCCCGCAGGCGCCGAGGAAGCAGGCGGCGGCGACGGCGAAGGGCGCGGTGGTGCCGACGGCGTAGAGCAGCCCGCCGATCGACGGGCCGACGATCGTCGCCGTCTGCCTCGCGGAGGAGGAGACGGCGAGCGCCCGGGGCAGCACCGTCGCCGGCACCACCCCCGGCAGCAGCGCCGCCATGGTCGGCTGCTCGAAGGCGCGGGCCGCGCCCAGCACCAGCACCGCGGCGAAGATGCCGGGCACGGTCAGCCAGCCATCCAGGATGCCGAGCGCCAGCACCACCAGGGTCGCGCCCTCGACGAACACGCAGACCTGGACGATCCGGCGGCGGTCGTAGCGGTCGGCGACATGGCCGACCAGCAGCGTCAGCACGACCATCGGCAGGAACTGGAACAGCCCGACCAGCCCCAGCGTATAGGCGCTGCCTGTCAGGGCATAAGCCAGCCAGCCGATGGCGACGGCCGACATCTGGAAGCCGATGGCGGACAGCACCCGCGCGCCCCAGAACACCAGGAAGGAGGGGTGGTCGAGCAGGCGGTCGCTGCCCAGGGTTGTGGTCGTCACGGGATCGCGGTCTCGGATGCGGAGGGCGGCAGATTAGCGGCCGAGTTGCGGAGGACCAATCGAAACGGCGCCGGGCTGATCCGCTTGCGGCGAGGGCGGATGCGTCCGATAACCATGCGTTATCAAGCCGCATCCCGGAGGCCCGATGGTCATCCGCCAGCTCGAATATCTCGTCGCGCTCGCCCGCGAGAAGCACTTCGCCCGCGCTGCCGAGGCCTGCCGCGTGTCGCAGCCGGCCCTGTCCACCGCCCTGCGCCAGCTGGAGGAGGAACTGCAGGTGCCGATCGTCGAGCGCGGCCACCGCTTCCAGGGCTTCACCCGCGAAGGCGCCTGCGTGCTCGACTGGGCCAAGAAGATCCTGGCCGACCGCGACGGCCTGGCGCAGGAGCTGGCGATGCTGCAGCAAGGCCTGGCCGGCAAGCTGCGGATCGGCGCCGTGCCCTCGGCGCTGCCGATCGTGTCGCTGATCACCTCGCCCTTCGCCCAGACTCACCCGGCCGTCACCGTCTCGGTGCTGTCGCAGACCTCGATCCAGATCGAGGCCGGGCTGGAGAATTTCGAGATCGATGTCGGCGTGACCTATCTCGACAACGAGCCGCTGCGCCATGTCCGCAGCCTGCCGCTGTACCAGGAGGACTATGTCCTGCTGATGCCGGCGGACCAGGCGCCGCCGTCGCGCCGGACCATCCCCTGGACCGAGGCGGCCGAGCTGCCGCTGTGTCTCCTGACCCCGACCATGCAGAACCGGCGGATCATCGACGGCATCTTCCGCTCGGTCGGCTGCTCGCCGCATGCGGCGGTGGAGACCGACAGCATCATCAACCTGTGCTCGCATGTCCGGTCCGGCTTCTGGTCCAGCGTCATGCCGCGGGCGCTCCTGCACCTGTTCGGGGTGCCGGCGGGCACCCGCGCCCTGCGCCTGGTCGATCCAGCCGCGACCCGCACCGTCGGCCTGGTGATGGCCGACCGCGACCCGCCGTCCCCGCTGGCCCGCGGCCTGTTCGACACGGCCCGCACCCTCGACCTCGACGCCGAGCTGCAGGCCACGCCGCTCCAGCCGGTTTCTTGATAAACATTTCTTATCAATTCATCCGGGCTTTGTATTTGAATCTGGTATACGCCCCCGGCCATCCTAAATTATCGGGTGGCAGCCAAGGGCCGCCCGGACCAACGAACCCGAAAAGGGAGTGGGACGGATGCCCGAACACCGGGGCTGGGACGCCGAGGTGGCGCGTGACGTGATCGCATCGCATGGTGCGACCGAAGGGCCGTTGCTGCCCATCCTGCACGACCTGCAGTCGATCTTCGGCCATGTGCCGCGCGAGGCGGTGCCTCTCTTGGCCGACGCGCTGAACCTGTCCCGCGCCGAGGTGCACGGGGTCGTCACCTTCTATCACGATTTCCGGGCCGAGCCCGCGGGGCGCCATGTGCTGAAGCTGTGCCAGGCCGAGGCCTGCCAGTCGATGGGCGCGCGCGACTTGGCCGAGCATCTGCGGCGGCGGCTCGACATCGGCCTGCACGAGACCACGGCGGATGGCAGGATCACGGTCGAGCCGGTCTACTGCCTCGGCAACTGCGCCTGCGCCCCGGCGGCGATGGCCGATGGCGAGCTGGTCGGCCGTATCGACGCGAGGCGCCTCGACCGCATCGTGGATGCCATGGAGGCGGCGCGATGAAGGTCTTCGTCCCCCGCGACGCCGCTGCGATCTCGGTCGGGGCCGACGACGTTGCCCGCGCGATCCAGGCCGAGGCCGCCGCCCGCGGCATCGCGCTGCAGCTGGTCCGCAACGGCTCGCGCGGCCTGCTGTGGCTGGAGCCCTTCGTCGAGGTCGAGACGCCGGCCGGCCGTATCGGCTACGGCCCGGTCGCGCCAGAGGACGTGCCCGGCCTCTTCGCCGCCGGATTTGCCGAGGGCGGCGACCACCCGCTCCGCCACGGCCGGCCGGAGGAGATTCCCTATCTCGCCAGGCAGCAGCGCCTGACCTTCGCCCGCTGCGGCATCACCGACCCGCTGTCGCTGGACGATTACGAGGCGCATGACGGGCTGAAGGGCCTGCGCGCCGCCCTCGCCATGGAGCCGGCGGCGATCGTCGAGACGGTTGTGGCCTCCGGCCTGCGCGGCCGCGGCGGCGCCGGCTTCCCCACCGGCATCAAGTGGCGCACCGTGCTGCAGGCCGAGGCCGACCGGAAGTACATCGTCTGCAACGCCGACGAGGGCGACAGCGGCACCTTCGCAGACCGCATGATCATGGAAGGCGACCCGTTCCTGCTGGTCGAAGGCATGATCATCGCCGGCATCGCCACCGGCGCCACCAAGGGCTTTGTCTACATCCGCTCCGAATACCCGCATGCGGTGGCGGCGATGAACGCGGCGATCGACATCGCCTATCAGCGCCGCGTGCTGGGCCCCAGCGTGTTGGGCAGCGGCAAGCGCTTCGATCTGGAGGTCCGGGTCGGCGCCGGCGCCTATATCTGCGGCGAGGAGACCTCGCTGCTGGAGAGCCTGGAAGGCAAGCGCGGCATGGTCCGGCCGAAGCCGCCGCTGCCGGCGCTGAAGGGCCTGTTCGGCCGGCCGACCGTGATCAACAACGTGCTGTCGCTGACCTCGGTGCCGATCATTCTCGACAAGGGCGCCGCCTTCTACGCCGATTACGGCACCGGCCGGTCGCGCGGCACCCAGCCGCTGCAGCTGGCCGGCAACGTCAAGCGCGGCGGGCTGGTCGAGGTCGCCTTCGGCCTGACCCTGCGCGAGCTGATCGAGGGCTTCGGCGGCGGCACCGCCAGCGGCCGGCCGCTGCGTGCGGTCCAGGTCGGCGGCCCCCTCGGCGCCTATTTCCCGGAGAGCCTGCTGGACACGCCGCTCGACTACGAGTCGATGGCGGCGAAGAAGGGCATGCTGGGCCACGGCGGCGTGGTGGTGTTCGATGACCGTGTCGACCTCGCGGTCCAGGCCCGCTTCGCCATGGAGTTCTGCGCCATCGAGAGCTGTGGCAAGTGCACGCCCTGCCGCATCGGCTCGACCCGCGGCGCCGAGACGATCGACAAGATCATCGCCAACCGGGACACCGGCGGGCGCGAGCTCGGCCGCAACCTGACGCTGATCGAGGACCTGTGCGAGACCATGCTGGACGGGTCGCTCTGCGCCCTCGGCGGCCTCACCCCCTATCCGGTGCTCAGCGCCCTGACCCATTTCCCCGAGGATTTCGACCGCGCGCCCGCCCCGGCGCAGGCGGCGGAGTAAGGAGTCCATCCTATGGCTCTCGTGACGGAACAGGATTTCGGGACCCCGGCCCGGACGTCGACCAGCCTGGTGACGCTGGAGATCGACGGCCAGGTCGTGACCGTGCCCGCCGGCACCTCTGTGATGCGCGCGGCGGCGGAGATCGAGACCGCGATCCCGAAGCTGTGCGCGACCGACAGCCTGGAGCCCTTCGGCTCCTGCCGGCTCTGCGTCGTCGAGATCGAGGGGCGGCGCGGCACGCCCGCCTCCTGCACGACGCCGGTCGAGCCCGGCATGAAGGTCCGGACGCAGACGCCGAAGCTGGCGAAGCTGCGCCGGAACGTGATGGAGCTGTACATCTCGGACCACCCGCTGGACTGCCTGACCTGCGCCGCCAACGGCGACTGCGAGCTGCAGGACATGGCCGGCGTCGTGGGCCTGCGCGAGGTGCGCTACGGCTATGACGGCGCCAACCACCTGGTCGGCGAGAAGGACACCTCCAACCCGTATTTCACCTTCGACCCCACCAAGTGCATCGTCTGCTCGCGCTGCGTCCGGGCCTGCGAGGAGGTCCAGGGCACCTTCGCCCTGACCATCGACGGGCGCGGCTTCGCCTCCTTCGTCTCGGCCGGCCAGGATGATGGCTTCAAGGAGAGCGAGTGCGTGTCCTGCGGCGCCTGCGTCCAGGCCTGCCCGACCGCGACGCTGATGGAGAACAGCATCATCAATGCGGGCCAGCCCGAGCATTCGGTGGTCACCACATGCGCCTATTGCGGCGTCGGCTGCGCCTTCAAGGCCGAGATGCAGGGCACCGAGGTGGTGCGGATGACGCCGTACAAGGACGGCAAGGCCAATCACGGCCACAGCTGCGTCAAGGGCCGCTTCGCCTGGGGCTACGCCACGCACAAGGACCGGATCACCAAGCCGATGATCCGGAAGAAGATCACCGATCCGTGGCGCGAGGTGTCGTGGGAGGAGGCGATCGCCTATGCCGCCTCCGAACTGAAGCGGATCCAGGCCACCTACGGCCGGGATTCGATCGGCGGCATCACCTCGTCGCGCTGCACCAACGAGGAGACCTATCTCGTCCAGAAGATGATCCGCGCGGGCTTCGGCAACAACAATGTCGACACCTGCGCCCGGGTCTGCCATTCGCCGACCGGCTACGGCCTGGGCCAGACTTTCGGCACCTCGGCCGGCACCCAGGATTTCGACAGCGTCGACGAGACCGATGTGATGGTGGTGATCGGCGCCAACCCGACCGATGCTCATCCGGTGTTCGGCAGCCGGATGAAGCGCCGGCTGCGCGAGGGCGCCCGGCTGATCGTGGTCGATCCGCGCCGCATCGACCTGGTGAAGTCGGCCCACATCAAGGCCGACCATCACCTGCAGCTGAAGCCCGGCAGCAATGTCGCGGTCATCAATGCTATGGCGCATGTGATCGTGACCGAGGGGCTGGCGGCGGATGACTACATCCGCGAGCGCTGCGACCTGGCCGAGTTCTCGCGGTGGGCCGAGTTCATCGCCGATCCGCGCCATTCGCCGGAGGCGGTGGAGCAGATCACCGGCGTGCCGGCGGCGGAGGTGCGGGCGGCGGCGCGGCTCTACGCCACCGGCGGCCGGGCCGCGATCTATTACGGCCTCGGCGTCACCGAGCACAGCCAGGGCTCGACCATGGTCATGGGCATGGCGAACCTGGCGATGCTGACCGGCAATATCGGCCGGCGCGGAGTCGGCGTGAACCCGCTGCGCGGCCAGAACAACGTCCAGGGCTCCTGCGACATGGGGTCCTTCCCGCACGAGTTCCCGGGCTACCGTCACGTCTCCGGCGACGAGGTGCGCAAGATCTACGAGGAGATGTGGGAGGTGTCGCTGTCGGCCGAGCCGGGCCTGCGCATCCCGAACATGCTCGATGCCGCGGTCGAGGGCACCTACAAGGGCATCTACATCCAGGGCGAGGACATCGCCCAATCCGACCCCGACGTGAAGCACGTCACCGCCGGCCTCGCGGCGATGGAATGCGTCATCGTCCAGGACCTGTTCCTGAACGAGACCGCCAGCTATGCCCATGTGTTCCTGCCCGGCTCCTCCTTCCTCGAGAAGGACGGCACCTTCACCAATGCCGAGCGGCGGATCAGCCGTGTCCGGCGCGCCATCCCGCCCAAGGCCGGCTATGCCGACTGGGAGGTGACGATGATGCTGTCGGAGGCGATCGGCTACCCGATGCGCTACAACCATCCGAGCGAGATCATGGACGAGATCGCCCGGACCACGCCGACCTTCAAGAACGTCTCGTTCCAGCGGCTGGACGAGCTCGGCTCGGTGCAGTGGCCGTGCAACGACGCGGCGCCGGAAGGCACGCCGATCATGCATATCGACCGCTTCGTCCGCGGCAAGGGCCGGTTCATGATCACCGAGTTCGTGCCGACCGAGGAGCGCACGGGCCCGCGCTTCCCGCTGGTGCTGACCACCGGCCGCATCCTCAGCCAGTACAATGTCGGCGCCCAGACCCGGCGCACCGACAACATCGCCTGGCATGACGAGGACGTGCTGGAGATCCATCCGTCCGACGCCGAGAACCGCGGCATCCGCGACGGCGACTGGGTGGCGCTGGCCAGCCGGTCGGGCGAAACCAGCCTGCGGGCCAGGATCTCCGACCGGATGCAGCCCGGCGTCGTCTACACCACCTTCCACCACGCCGAGACCGGCGCCAACGTGGTCACCACCGACTATTCCGACTGGGCCACGAACTGCCCGGAATACAAGGTGACGGCGGTGCAGGTGCGGCGGGTGAACCGCCTGTCCGACTGGCAGATCGCCTATCGCGAGCTGCGCGAGAAGACGATCCGGATCGAGCGTCCGCAGGAGGCGGCGGAGTAATCATGGCTCTGCCTCCGACGGATCTGCGCCTGCCGGCCCGGCGGCTGACCCGGGACGACCGGGCCGAGCCGGTGGAGGAGGTGGTCGCGGCCGAGGTGCCGGTGGCGCTGGTCTACAACGGCATGTCCTATGCCGTGATGATGGCATCGCCGGCCGATCTCGAGGACTTCGCCCTCGGATTCAGCCTGACCGAAGGCTTGGCCGAGGCGCCGGCCGATCTGACGGTCGAGGAGGTCGCGGCCGACGAGGAGCGCGGCGTCGAGGTGCGGATGGCGCTGCGCGGCGCGCAGTTCTCGCAGATGCTGCAGAAGGTGCGGAACATCACCGGCCGCACCGGCTGCGGCATCTGCGGCACCAGCGATCTCGACACCCTGCACGGCCGCAATCGCCGCGCGCCGAAGCCGATCGAGGTGGAGCGGGCGGCGATCCGCCGGGCGCTGCGCGATCTGGACGGTCTGCAGGACATCCGCAGCCGCACCGGCGCCGTCCACGCTGCCGCCTGGGCCGACCGCGATGGACGGATCCGGCTGGTGCGCGAGGATGTCGGCCGGCACAACGCGCTCGACAAGCTGGTCGGCGCTCTGGCTCGCGCGGACATCGACGCCGGCCAGGGTTTCTGCGTGATCACCAGCCGCTGCAGCTTCGAGATGGTGCAGAAGTCGGCGGCGGCGGGGATCCCGATCCTGGTCGCGATCTCGGCGCCGACCACCCTGGCCATCGACACGGCGAAGGCGGCCGGCGTCACCCTGATCGCCTTCGCCCGCGGCGACGGCATGACCGCCTACACCGATTTCTCCCCCCTGCTTCCAGCCAAGGTCGAAGCATGAGCGGCAGCGCCGACAAGATCATCCGGATGGCGAACCAGATCGCCACCTTCTTCGCCTCCTATCCCAAGGAGGAGGCGGTGGCCGGCGTGCGCAAGCACATCAAGGATTTCTGGGAGCCGCGGATGAAGGACCAGATCCGGGCCCAGGTCGCGGCGAAGAACGCCGCGCTGAACCCGCTGGTGGTGGAGGCGGTCGAGACGCTCCCACGCTGAAAAGACCGCTCCGGCAGCGGAGCCATGCGTGACGGTGGACGGCGGGCCGCGGCCGATTATGATGGCCGCGGTGCAGCGCCGGGGTCTCCATGGGGTCCATCACAGCGTCGGTCAAGCGCTACGAGGTCTGGCTCGAGGACCAGCTCGGCCGGCAGCTCGTCCAGGCCGATCTCGACCGCAAGCATCGCCGGATGGAAGAGAGCGACTTCCTTTTCCTTCGCGCCACCTGCTTCCGCTGGACCGAGACGGCGCATGAGCTGTGCCCCGGCCTGATGGAGGCGCCGCGCGTGATCGCGGTGGGCGATGCCCATATCGGCAATTTCGGGCTGTGGCGCGATGCCGAGGGACGCCTGGTCTGGGGCGTCAACGATTTCGACGAGGCGGCGGAGACGCCCTATGCGCTCGACCTCGTCCGCCTGGCCGCCAGCGCGGTGCTGGCGCGCGGCCGCGACCGCTCGGTCTCCACCGACGAGATCTGCGCCGCCATCCTCGGCGGCTATGTCGAGGGGCTGCGCGTGCCCGGCGCCTTCCTGCTGGAACGCCGGAACCTGTGGCTGCGCGATCTCGTCCTGGCCAGCGACGAGCAGCGCGAGCGGTTCTGGTCGGCGCTGGAGGACCTGCCGCGCGAGTCGCCGCCGCGCAGCTACCGCGAGGCGCTGGCCGCGGCGATGCCCGAGCCGGATCTCGCCCTGGCCACCGCGCGGCGGACGGCGGGGATCGGCAGCCTCGGCCGGCCGCGCTGGGTCGCTCTTGCCGATTGGCATGGCGGACCGGTCGCTCGCGAGGCCAAGCCGCTGCTGCCTTCGGCCTGGTCGCTGGTCCGGGGCGGGGACCGCAAGCTGCGCTGCGCCGAGATCGCCGCCAGCCGGTTCCGCGTCGCCGATCCCTGGCTCAAGGCGCGCAAAGGCGTCATCGTCCGCCGTCTGGCGCCGAACAGCCGCAAGCTCGATGTCCCGACCCTGGCCGATCCCGGGCTGCTGCGCCGCCTGCTGACGGCGATGGGGGCCGAGCTCGCCAATCTGCATTCCGCCCGCCGCTCGCGCGCCCGTGCCGTCGCCGACGATCTCGCGGCGCGCAAGCCGGCCTGGCTGCGCGACGCCGCCGGCAAGGTGGTCGAGGCGACGCGGCAGGACCGGGTGGCCTGGCGAGGGCGGCGCTGAGAGACCGTTCGGAAATGCTACTGGCGTGGCCGTCTGACGGCGGTTTCTGCGCTTCCGGTGCTCACGGACTATAACGTCCGCTGCGCTCCGGTTCTTGAAACCACCACCGCCTGACTCACGCCAGCGCATTTCCAAACGGTCTCTGAGGATAGGACGAGGAGAGGGCGATGCAGCGCATGGGCATGTGCATCCGGCTGAAGCCGGAGGCGGTGGCGGAGTATCTGCGGCTGCACCGGGCCGTGTGGCCGGAGGTGCTGGCCATGATCAGCGCCTGCCATATCCGGAACTACTCGATCTTCCTGAAGCAGCCGGAGAACATCCTGTTCGGCACCTGGGAGTATCACGGCCCGGATTTCGCCGCCGACATGGCGCGGATGGCGGCCGACCCGAAGACTCGCGAGTGGTGGGCGCTGTGCTCGCCCTGTCAGGAACCCTTCGAGACCCGGCAGGAGGGGGAATGGTGGGCGATGATGCCGGAGGTGTTCCATCACGACTGACAAGCCGGCCCGGCGCCTGCCGTGAATCGCTCGTGAACGGCGCAATTCCGCGTCGCGGAATTCCGACTCGGCCCTCCCAAATGGGGGTGTCGGGGCGGTGCCGGATCACGGAGACTTCAGCTACCGCCTCGACCCCGTCGGGGCGGCCGGCGAAGGCTTCGCCGGACTGACTCCATTGCTCCACTTCAGGGCCGGCCCGCACCGCAACCGGGCCGGCCTCTTTTATCTCCGGGGCGGGGTGCAAAAACAAAAGCGGCGCCTCGGGAGGGCGCCGTCGAACCGGTTGGAAATGGTCGGAGTGAGAGGATTCGAACCTCCGGCTTCTACGTCCCGAACGTAGCGCTCTACCAGGCTGAGCTACACTCCGTCGCACCGGCGGATGGGCTTATAGCGAGACTGGCGGGGGGCTGCAAGGCCTGTGTCGCAGTTCCGTCAGAAATCTCGCTCGACCACGAACTCGACCACGTCCTCCAGCGCCTTCCGCATCGGCGAGGCGGGCAGGAGGCGGATCGCCCGGATGGCATTCTCGGCATGGGTGCGCGCCGCCGCCATGCTGTCGGCCAGCGCGTCGTGGCGCTGCAGCAGGGCCACGGCCTGGTCGAGATCCTGCTCGGCCTGCTCGCCGTCCTCCAGCGTCCGGCGCCAGAAGCCGCGCTCCTCCTCGCTGCCGCGCTCCATGGCCAGGATCACCGGCAGGGTGATCTTGCCTTCGCGGAAATCGTCGCCGATGGTCTTGCCCAGGCGGGCCTGGCGGGCGGAATAGTCCAGCACGTCGTCGACGATCTGGAAGGCGATGCCCAGCTCGGTGCCGAAGCTGCGCATGGCGGCGCATTCGGCCGGGCTGCGGTCGGCCACCACGGCGCCGATCTCGCAGGCCGCGGCGAACAGCTCCGCCGTCTTGGCGCGGATGATCCGCAGATAGGTGTCGCGGCTGGTCACGGTGTCGTGCGCCGCCGACAATTGCAGCACCTCGCCCTCGGCGATCACGGCCGAGGCGTTGGCCAGGATGCGCAGCGTCTCCAGCGAGCCGTCCTCGACCATCACCTGGAAGGCGCGGGAGAACAGGAAGTCGCCGACCAGCACGCTGGCCTGATTGCCGAACACGACATTGGCCGAGGCCTGGCCGCGGCGCAGGTCGCTCTCGTCGACCACGTCGTCATGCAGCAGCGTGGCGGTGTGTATGAACTCGACGGCGGCGGCCAGGCCGACATGGCGCTGGCCTCGATGGCCGCACAGCCGGGCCGAGGCGAGGGTGAGCACCGGCCGGATCCGCTTGCCGCCCGACGCGATAAGATAGCCGGCCAGCTGCGGGATCAGCTCGACCGAGCTCTGCATCCGCTCCAGGATCAGGGCGTTCACCGCCTCCAGATCCCCGGCGACGAGGGCCGTCAGGCGGTCGAGCGCGCCGGCGTCGGTGGTCGGCTCCGGCGGCAGGGACTCGGCTCTCGTCGCTCCAAGACTGGCGGTCAAGCCCGGCTCCTCAACATCCACATTCCGATCTCCGGCACCGGCCTGCAGCGGGGCAGCGATCCGGACCGGATTGTGTCACCATGACCCTTGTGTGCGCTGCATAAACGAGAAACTGGCCCCGTGAAAGAGCTTCTGCGAACCAATGACCCGGTCCGGCTGTCCTTCCTGACGGCGTTGCTGGCCGATGCCCGGATCGAAACCGTCATCCTTGATATGCACACATCCGTGCTGGAAGGAAGCTTGGGCATCTTGCCGCGCCGCCTGATGGTGGCGGCCGAGGACTGGGTCCGGGCGCGGTATGTCCTTCAATCCGCGGGGGAAAGCCTGCCGGATGCCTGAGGCCGCGAACCGTGCGGCCAGTGAGGACCGGCTGCTCGACGGCCGGGTCCGGCTGCGGCAGCCGCGGGACGGCTACCGCGCCGCGATCGACCCGGTGCTGCTGGCGGCCGCCGTGCCCGCCGCGCCCGGTGAGCGGGTCGCCGATCTCGGCTGCGGCGTCGGCGCGGCACTGCTCTGCCTCGCCGCACGCTGCCCGGAGGTCTCGGTCACCGGCGTCGAGCGCGATCCCGGGCTGGCGGCGCTGGCGCGCGAGAATCTCGGGCTGAACGGCCTCGGCGGACGCGCCGCGATCGTCGAAGGCAGCGTCGCCGATTCGATCCCGGGTGCCCCCTTTGACCGGGTGATGATGAACCCGCCTTTCCTGCCGCCCGGCCGCGGCCGGGCTTCCGCCCATCCGGTCAAGGCGGCGGCGAATGTCGAGGACGGGCTGGATCTCGCCGGCTGGGTCGTTGCCGCCGCGCGAGTGCTGAAGCCGCGCGGCTGGCTGACCCTGATCCATCGGGCCGACCGGGTCGACGAGATCTGCACCGCGCTGCGGCCCGGCTTCGGCTCCTTGACCCTGTTCCCGCTCTGGCCCCGGGCCGGGGAGGCGGCCCGGCGGGTGCTGGTGCAGGCGCGGCGGGGCGGCCGGGCGCCGGCGGTGCTGGCGGCCGGGCTGGTGCTGCACGAGGCCGGCGGCGGCTTCACCCCGGCGGCGCAGGTGGTGCTGCGCGACGCGGCGCCGCTGACGCTCTGAAGCACCGCACCTTTTGAAATCGAAGCCCGGCTGGCCATATCCTGCCGACGGAAACCGATCGAGAGCGCGACCATGGGCCTTCTGTCCCGACTTCCCCTGCTCGGCCGCGGCGACGCGCCGCTGGTGACCGTTCTGCCGCTGCGCGGCGTGATCGGGGGCGGGCGCGGCTTCCTGGCCCAGGGCCTGTCGATGGAGAAGCTGGCGCGGCCGATCGCCGCCGCCTTCAGCCCCAAGCGCCTGGCCGCGGTTGCCCTGCTGGTGAACTCCCCCGGCGGGTCGCCGGTGCAGTCCTCGCTGATCGCGCGCTGCATCCGCGACCTGGCGGAGGAGAAGAAGGTCCCGGTCTACGCCTTCGTCGAGGACGTCGCCGCCTCGGGCGGCTATTGGCTGGCCTGTGCCGGTGACGAGATCTGGGTCGACGACAGCTCGATCATCGGCTCGATCGGCGTGATCTCCGCCGGCTTCGGCTTCCAGGACGCGATCACCCGCATCGGCGTCGAGCGCCGGGTGCACACCGCCGGCACGCGCAAATCGATCCTCGATCCGTTCCAGCCGGAGCGGCCGGAGGACCTGGCCAAGCTGGAGGAACTGCAGCGCGAAATCCATGCCGCCTTCATCGCCCATATCCGCGCCCGGCGCGGCGGGCGGCTGACGGCAGACGACGCCACCCTGTTCAGCGGCGAGTTCTGGACCGGCGCGAAGGGCCGCGCCCTCGGCCTGGCCGACGGCATCGGCCATGCCCATGGCGTGCTGCGCGCCAAGTTCGGGCCGAAGGTGCGGCTGAAGCTGGTGCAGCAGCCGACCGGCTGGCTGCGCCGCCTGACCCGGGCCGACAGCCTGGCCGCCGCCGCTGTGGACAGCGCCGTCGGCGCGGTGGAGGATCGGCTGCTCTGGTCCCGCTACGGGCTGTAAGGACTCCGATGCTCGGCAAGATCCTCGTCGCGATCGCCCTCCTGGTCGGCGTGCTCTGGCTGATGGGCATGGTCCGCCGCGTCGGCGTCGCCCGCGAGACGGCGGCGCGGCGGGACGCGCTGTCGCAGCAGCACCGGGCCCGCAAGGCGGGGAAGGGCGCCGAGGATCTGGTCCGCTGCTCGAACTGCGGCGCCTACCACGCCGACGGCCTGAGCCACCGCTGCGAGGGGTAGCGGCTCCCGAGCGTTCATGGGCGTTTGACGCCCCGCGCGCTTGAAGCCTCCCGCCCGGCGCCCTATGGTGCGCCGCCTTCCTTCAGCGCCAGCCCGAGACATGCCGACGGTCGCCCCACCCCCGAAGAGTTTCCAGGAGATCATCCTGCGGCTGCAGACTTTCTGGGCCGCCCAGGGATGCCTGATCCTGCAGCCCTACGACATGGAGGTCGGCGCCGGCACCTCGCACCCGGCGACGACGCTGCGCTCGCTCGGCCCCGACCGGGTCTGGAACTGCGCCTATGTCCAGCCCTCGCGGCGCCCCAAGGACGGACGTTACGGCGAGAACCCGAACCGGCTGCAGCACTATTACCAGTTCCAGGTGCTGATGAAGCCGGCGCCGGCCGACGCCCAGGACCTGTACCTGCAGAGCCTCTATGCCCTCGGCATCGACCCGGCGCTGCACGACATCCGCTTCGTCGAGGACGACTGGGAGAACCCGACGCTTGGCGCCTGGGGCCTCGGCTGGGAGGTCTGGTGCGACGGCATGGAGGTCACCCAGTACACCTATTTCCAGCAGGTCGGCGGCATCGAATGCGACCCGGTGCCGGTCGAGTTGACCTACGGGCTGGAGCGGCTGGCGATGTATCTGCTGGACGTGAAGAGCGTCTACGACCTGCCGTTCAATGATCCGCAGACGCCCGGCGCCAAGCGCTACGGCGAGGTGTTCCTGCGGGCCGAACGGGAATACTCGGCCTACAATTTCGAGCACGCCGACACGGCCATCTTGCTGCAGCACTTCAAGGATGCGGAGCAGGAATGCCGGGCGCTGCTGGAGCGCCGCCTGGCGCTGCCGGCCTATGACCAGTGCCTCAAGGCCGGCCACACCTTCAACCTGCTCGACGCCCGCGGCGTGATCTCCGTGGTCGAGCGCGCCGCCTATATCGGCCGCGTGCGCGACCTCGCCCGGGCCTGCTGCCGACTCTGGCTGGACGCGGCCTGAGGGGGGCTGACATGGCTGAATTCCTGCTCGAACTCTTCTCCGAGGAGATCCCGGCCCGCATGCAGGCGCGAGCCGCGGAGGACCTCAAGACCCTCGTCACCTACGCGCTGAAGGCGGCGGGCCTGACCTTCGACCGGGCCGAGGCCTTCGTCACGCCGCGGCGCCTCGCCCTGGTGGTCGACGGCCTGCCGGCGGCCCGTCCCGACGTGGTGGAGGAGCGCAAGGGGCCGAAGGTCGACGCGCCGCAGCAGGCGATCGACGGCTTCCTGAAGTCGACCGGCCTGACCCTCGACCGGTGCGAGCAGCGCGACACGCCGAAGGGCAAGATCTGGTTCGCCAATCTCACCATCCCCGGCGGCCCGACCGCGGAGCTGCTGCCGGAGGTGATCCGCAAGGCGATCCTCGGCCTGCCCTGGCCGAAGTCGATGCGTGCGGCGGAGGAGGTGGTGCGCTGGGTCCGCCCGCTGCACCACGTGCTGGCGCTGTTCGACGGCAGGCTCGTGCCGTTCCGCTACGACCTGAACAAGCCGGACATCGACGGTTCGGGCGAGGGCGCCAAGACAGCGGTCGATTCGACGGTGGGCCACCGCTTCCTGGCGCCCGGCCGGATCACGGTCGCTGGATTTGCCGACTACAAGGCGAAGCTGCTCGACGCCTATGTCGTGCTCGACCGCGAGGAGCGGAAGGCGCTGATCCGCGAGCAGGTCGAGGCGCAGGCGAAGGCGGCGGGCCTCGCGCTGCGCGACGATCCGGGCCTGCTGGAGGAGGTGGCGGGGCTGGTCGAATGGCCGGTGGCCCATCTCGGCCGCATCGACGAGGCCTTCATGGAGGTGCCGGAGGAGGTGCTGGTCACCTCGATGCGCACCCATCAGCGCTACTTCGCCCTGGAGGGGGCGGACGGCAAGCTGGCGGCGCGCTTCGCCGTCGTCGCGAACACCGAGACCAGGGACGGTGGCGCGACCGTGGTCGCCGGCAACGAGCGGGTGCTGCGCGCCCGTCTATCGGACGCCAAGTTCTTCTGGGACCAGGACCGCAAGGCCCCGCTGGAGAGCCGGGTCAAGGACCTGGAGCCGATCATCTTCCACGCCAAGCTCGGCAGCGTGGCGCAGAAGGTCGAGCGCATGGCGGCGCTGGCCGCCTGGCTGGCGCAGAAGCTCGGCGCCGACCCGTCGCGGGCGGACCGGGCCGCGCGGCTGGCGAAGGCCGACCTGACCTCCGGCATGGTCGGCGAGTTCCCGGAGCTGCAGGGGCTGATGGGCCGCTACTATGCCCTGGCCCAGGGCGAGGCGCCGGACGTCGCCGAGGCGATCGCCGACCACTACAAGCCGGTGGGGCCGAGCGACCGCTGCCCGACCGCGCCGGTGTCGATCGCCGTGGCGCTGGCCGACAAGCTCGACACCCTGGCCGGGTTCTTCGCCATCGACGAGAAGCCGACCGGCAGCCGCGACCCCTATGCGCTGCGCCGCGCCGCGCTCGGCGTGATCCGGCTGGTGATCGAGAACCGCGCCGCCCTGCCGTTGCGCGAGGCTTTCGCCACCGCTCATCGGCTGTACGAGAGCGGGGCCGCCCCGGGCTATGCGCGCCTGGAGCAGTCGCGCGACGGAAGTGGCCGTGTTCCCGAAGCCGTCCCGGGCAGTCGTCCGCCGGCGACGCCGCTGCGCGACCAGGTCACGGTGGTCGAGGAACTGCTGTCCTTCATCGCCGACCGGCTGAAGGTGGCGATGCGCGAGAAGGGCGTGCGCCACGACCTGATCGACGCGGTCTTCGCCGTCGGGGCCGAGGACGACCTGCTGCGCCTGCTCGGCCGGGCCGAGGCCCTGGCCGGCTTCCTGGGCAGCGAGGACGGCGCCAACCTCCTCACCGCCTATCGCCGCGCCGGCAACATCGTCCGGATCGAGCGCAAGAAGGACGGGGTGGAGGGCTTCGGCTCGGTCGACCCCGCCCGCTTCGCCATGGCCGAGGAGCGGGCGCTGTTCGAGCGGCTGGAGGCGGATGTGCAGCCGCTGAAGACGGCGCTGGCGGCCGGCGATTTCGCTGGGGCGATGAGCACGCTGGCCGGCTGGCGGCCCGCGGTCGACGCCTTCTTCGACGCCGTGCTGGTCAACGATCCGGATTCGGCGTTGCGCCGCAATCGCTTGGCGCTGCTGGAGGATCTGGCGCGCTCGATGGATGCGGTCGCCGACTTCTCGAAGGTGGAAGGGTAGGGGCGGTCGGGTTCACATTTGCGCGAACCCGACCTCTGCTCCATCGTCGTCGAAGCTGCGCCTAAGGGGCAGCGCCGTGGCATTCCGTTACCCTGCCGAACAATACCACGATCGGGCAAATTGTCGGCTGGTCGCGCCTGTGAGACAGATTCGTTCGTGTTTCCTGGTGGATGCGACGGCATCGGCATATCGATGCGGAAGCCCTCGAACGACCGTTATCCGATATGTCCACTTATCAAATGCGTGCAGATTTCCATCTTCGCCCATAGCAACTCCAGAATCGATGATGTTGCATCGCAAACGGATAAAACTCTGAGGAATTCCGCGGCTTTTCCGCGCTTGACTTCGTTGTCTCGCTGCGCTGCAAGACAGGGAACACGCACGGGGATCGAACCGTTGTTCCCGCTGCGCTGGATCGAGGCGGAGGTACCATGATTCCGACCGCAAGGGCTCTGGAAGGCGGCTGTCTGCCCGTCGCCCGCCCGAACGCCCGGTCCGGGGTCGGCGTACCGCTTCCGCCGTTTCGGGTCTAAGATCCGACTCAATCATCTCCCACGAACGCCAAGGCGGAGAGAAGAACGAAATGACCAAATGGGTCTACGGCTTCGGGAACGGCAAGGCCGATGGCCGCGCCGACATGCGCAACCTGCTCGGCGGCAAGGGGGCCAATCTCGCCGAGATGAGCGTCCTGGGGCTGCCGGTGCCGCCCGGCTTCACCATCACCACCGAGCTGTGCTCCTACTACTACGACCACGGCCGGACCTATCCGGACGAGCTGACGGAGCAGGTCCAGGCCGCGCTGGCCGCGATCGAGGGCCTGGTCGGCGCCAGGTTCGGGGACAAGGCGAACCCGCTGCTGGTCTCGGTCCGCTCCGGCGCGCGCGCCTCGATGCCGGGCATGATGGACACGGTGCTCAATCTCGGCCTCAACGACGAGACCGTCCAGGGCCTCGCCGCCCGCACCGGCGACGAGCGCTTCGCCTATGACAGCTACCGCCGCTTCATCCAGATGTATGGTGACGTCGTGCTGGGGGTGGAGCACTACCGTTTCGAGGACGAGCTCGAGGGCATCAAGCGCGAGCGCGGGGTGGCGCTCGACACCGAATTGACGGCCGACGACCTGAAGACGCTGGTCGAGCGCTACAAGGGCGTGGTCCGGACCGATCTCGGCCAGCCCTTCCCGCAGGATCCGAAGGACCAGCTGTGGGGCGCGGTCGGCGCCGTGTTCGGCTCCTGGATGAACCAGCGCGCCATCACCTACCGTCGCCTGCACGACATCCCGGCCAGCTGGGGCACGGCGGTCACCGTCCAGGCCATGGTGTTCGGCAACATGGGCGACGACTGCGCCACCGGCGTCGCCTTCACCCGCAACCCGTCGACCGGCGAGAACGCCTTCTACGGCGAGTATCTGGTCAACGCCCAGGGCGAGGACGTGGTCGCCGGCATCCGCACGCCGCAGAACCTGACCAAGGTGTCGCGCGAGGCGGCGGGCAGCGACCTGCCGTCGATGGAGGAGACGATGCCGGAGACCTTCCGGCAGCTCTGCGACATCCGCGACCGGCTGGAGAGCCACTACCGCGACATGCAGGACATCGAGTTCACGGTCCAGCAAGGCCGGCTCTATATCCTGCAGACCCGCAACGGCAAGCGCACCGCCGCCGCGGCGCTGCGCATCGCGGTCGAGCTGGCCGAGGCCGGGCTGATCGACCAGCGCGAGGCGGTGCGCCGGGTGGAGCCGCAGGCGCTCGACCAGCTGCTGCACCCGACCCTCGACCCGAAGGCCAAGCGCGAGGTCATCGCCAAGGGGCTGCCGGCCTCGCCCGGCGCCGCCTCGGGCAAGATCGTGCTGACCGCGGACGAGGCCGAGACCCTGGCCCAGATGGGCGACAAGGTGATCCTGGTGCGCGAGGAGACCAGCCCCGAGGACATCCACGGCATGCACGCCGCCGCCGGCATCCTGACCACCCGCGGCGGCATGACGAGCCACGCGGCGGTGGTGGCCCGCGGCATGGGCCGGGCCTGCGTCTCCGGCGCCGGCGAGCTGCGCATCGACCCGAAGGCGAAGACCGTCTCGGTCGGCGGTATCACGCTGAAGGCCGGCGACGTCATCACCTCGACGGCGCCGCCGGCGAGGTGATGAAGGGCGAGGTGCCGACGGTTCAGCCCGAGCTGTCGGGCGACTTCGCCACGCTGATGGGCTGGGCCGATGCGGTGCGGCGGATGAAGATCCGCACCAATGCGGAGACCCCGCTCGACGCCCGCACCGCGCGCAAGTTCGGGGCCGAGGGCATCGGCCTGTGCCGGACCGAGCACATGTTCTTCGAGGCCGACCGCATCACCGCCGTGCGCCGCATGATCGTGGCCGAGACGGTGGAGGCGCGGAAGGCGGCGCTGGCCGAGATCCTGCCGATGCAGCGGCAGGACTTCGTCGAGCTGTTCACCATCATGAAGGGACTGCCGGTGACGATCCGGCTGCTCGACCCGCCGCTGCACGAGTTCCTGCCGCGGACCGAGGAGGATCTGGAGGAGGTCGCCCGCACCGCCGGGGTCGATCTCGGCCGGGTGCGGCACCGCACCGCCCAGCTGCACGAGAGCAACCCGATGCTCGGCCATCGCGGCTGCCGCCTCGGCATCTCCTTCCCGGAGATCTACGAGATGCAGGCGCGGGCGATCTTCGAGGCGGTGGCCGAGGTCAAGGCCGCGACCGGCGAGACGGTGACGCCGGAGATCATGATCCCGCTCGCCTTCTCGAAGAAGGAGCTCGACATCCTCAAGGCCGCGATCGTGGCGGTGGCCGCCGCGGTGGAGCAGGAGAAGGGCATCAAGCTCGACTTCCTGGTCGGCACCATGATCGAGCTGCCGCGCGCCGCCCTCAGGGCGCATGAGCTGGCGGAGACGGCGGAGTTCTTCTCCTTCGGCACCAACGACCTGACCCAGACCACCTTCGGCATCAGCCGCGACGATGCCGGCACCTTCCTGCCGGACTACACCCGCGCCGGGATCCTGGAGCAGGACCCCTTCGTCACCCTCGACCGCGACGGGGTGGGCGAGCTGGTGTCGCTGGCGGCGGAGCGCGGCCGCAAGACCCGCTCGGGCATCAAGCTCGGCATCTGCGGCGAGCATGGCGGAGACCCGGCTTCGATCCATTTCTGCGAATCGGTCGGGCTCGACTACGTCTCCTGCTCGCCCTACCGGGTGCCGATCGCCCGCCTGGCCGCGGCGCAGGCGGCGCTGAAGGCCGAGGTCAAGGCCGAGTGACCTGATGGACCTCGCCGCCGCGCCCCGCACGGATGTCCTGACGACGCCGGACGGGGCGCGGCTGCGCTGGGGCGCGTGGCCGGAGCCCGAGGGGCGGGTGCGCGGCACCGTGCTGATCCTGAACGGCCGCAGCGAGTTCATCGAGAAGTACCGCGAGACCGCGGGCGAGCTGATCGCCCGCGGTTTTCGCGTCTTCGGCTTCGACTGGCGCGGCCAGGGCCTGTCGTCGCGCACGCCGACGGGCGACGAGACCGGCCATTACGACAGCTTCGACCCGCTGGTGCGCGACGCTGCCCTGATCGCCGACCGGGTGGTCCGGCCGGCGGGGGAGGGGCCGCTGATCCTGCTCGGCCATTCCATGGGCGGGCATCTGGCGCTGCGGCTGCTGGCCGCCCGGCCCGATCTGGCGGCAGGCGCGATCCTGACCGCGCCGATGGTGATGCCGATCACTCTGTCCTATGTCCGCCAGGCTGCGCGGCTGCTGTCGCCGATGGCGGCTGCCCTGGGCCGCGGCCGCGGCTACGCGCCGGGCGAGGGGGGCTACGATCCCGACCGCATGCTCGACCCGCGGCGGCTTCTCTCCAGCGATCCGGTGCGCAACCGCATCCATGCCGATTGGTTCCGCGATCATCCGGAATATCGCGTCTCGGGGATCACCTGGGGCTGGCTGGCCGCGGCCTTCCGCTCGGCCGCGGCGATCCGGCAGGGCGCGTCCGGCATCCGCGTGCCGGTGCTGATGCTGCTGGCGGGGCGCGAGTCGCTGGTCGACAACGGCGCCGCGCGCCAGGTCGCCCGACGGATGCCCCATTGCCGGGTCAGCGTCTATCCGGACGCCCTGCACGAGATCCTGATGGAACGCGACGACATCCGAGGCGCCTTCTGGCGCGACGCCGACGGTTTCCTGGCGACGCTGGCGCCATGAGGCGGCGGCACTTCGCCGGCTGGCTGACGGGTGCCCTGCTGGCCCGGCCGCTCCTCGCCCAGAGTCCGGCGCCGCAGCCATCGCCAGAGCCCAAGCCAGCGCCGGCGGGAGAGCCGGCCGATCTCGAGCTGGTGCTGCTGGTGGACGCCTCGGCCAGCATCACGACCGGCGCGCTCGACTTCCAGTTGCGCGGCCATGCCGCCGCCTTCCGCGACGAGAAGGTCAAGGCGGCGATCGCCGCCGGGCCGCGGGGCGGCATCGCGGTGACCGTCGCCCGCTTCGACGGGCCGCGCAGCCTGAAGGTGCTGCTGCCCTGGCGACGCCTGGCCAGCGCCGCCGACGCCGACGCTTTCGCCGAGGCCGTTCTGGCGGCGCCGGCGGGACAGGAGGCCGGGTCGACCGCAATCGGCAGCGCCGTGCTGGACGCGCTCGACCTGTTCAAGGGCAGCGGCTTCGACAGTCCGCGCCGGACCATCGACATCGTCTCGAACGGCTTCTCGAATGCCGGGATCGATCCGACGCTGGCGCGCGATGCGGCGGAGGCCGCCGGGGTGACGGTCAACGCGCTGGTCATCCTCGACGAATACGACTGGCTCGAAGGCTACTACCGGCAGCAGGTGATTGGCGGCATCGGCGCCTTCGTCCGCGCTGCCGAGGGCCGGGACACCTTCATCCAGGCGCTGATCGCGAAGCTGATCGACGAGATCGTGTAGAGCCACCTGAACGATCTTTCTTCTTGTCATTGCCGGGCTTGACCCGGCAATCCAGGGGGCCTCGACATCTTCTGGATGCCCGGGTCAAGCCCGGGCATGACAGACTGAAGATGGCCCTCGTTCCGAAGTCGCCTGATGTACCAGATCCTGACCGACCACCCGCTGCAATCCGCCAACAGCTTCGGCATCGCTGCGCGCAGCCGCTTTGCGATCGAGATCCGCGACGAGGCCGAGCTGCCGGCGGTGCTGGCGGATCCGCGCTTCGCCGGGCTGCCGCGCCGGCTGCTGGGCGGCGGCAGCAATGTCGTGCTGACCGGTGATTTCGACGGGCTGACGCTGCTGATGCGCATCCCCGGACGCCGGCTGGCGGGGGAGAGCCCGGAGGCGGTGCTGGTCGAGGCCGGGGCCGGCGAGGTCTGGCACGACCTGGCGGCCTGGACCATCGCCCAGGGCCGGCCGGGGCTGGAGAATCTGGCGTTGATCCCGGGCACCGTGGGCGCCGCGCCGATCCAGAACATCGGCGCCTATGGCGTTGAGCTGGAGGAGCGGTTCGAGAGCCTGCGCGCCTTCGACACCGCGACCGGCGGCTTCGTCACGCTCAACCGCGCGGCCTGCCGCTTCAGCTATCGCGACAGCCTGTTCAAGCGCGAGCCCGACCGCTGGATCGTCACATCCGTCACCCTGCGCCTGCCGCGGCCCTGGGCGCCGGTGACGGCCTATCCCGACCTGGCCCGCGTGTTCGGCGACAGGACGGACGTCACGGCGGCGGAGATCTTCGACGCCGTGGTCGCGGTGCGGCGGCAGAAGCTGCCGGACCCGGCGGTGATCGGCAATGCCGGCAGCTTCTTCAAGAACCCGATCGTGCCGGGGGAGCAGTATGACGACCTGTCCGCGTCCTTCCCGGGAATCGTCGGCTATCCGCAGCCGGACGGCCGGGTGAAGCTGGCCGCCGGCTGGCTGATCGACCGCTGCGGCTGGAAGGGGCGGGCGGTCGGCCGCGCCGCGGTCCACGACCGGCAGGCTCTGGTCCTGGTCAACCGCGGCGGCGCCACCGGGGCCGAGATCCTCGACCTGGCCCGGCAGATCCAGCGTGACGTCCGCGCCACCTACGGCGTGGCGCTGGAGCCCGAGCCGGTGATCCTCTGAGGCGGCGCCTTACGGCATCGCCCTGAGCGCGTCAGCGAAGAAGTCCGGGCCGCCGAAATTGCCGGATTTCAGCGCCAGCACCATCGGCGGCTCGCGGCCGACCGTATAGAGCACCGGCACGCCCGGGGCGATCTCGGCGCCGATGCGGAAGGCGGGCAGGGCCAGGGCATCGACCACGGCGCCGGAGGTCTCGCCGCCGGCCACCACCAGCCGGCGGACGCCGGCCTCGACCAGGCCGAGCGCGATCCGCGCCATCGCCTGCTCGATGGCGTGGCCGGCGGCCTCGCGGCCGAGCTTCCGCTGCACCGCCGCCACCTGCTCCGGCGGGGCGCTGCTGGCGATCAGCACCGGCCCTTCGGCGCGATGCCGCTCGGCCCAGGCGAGCGCCCGCCCGACCTCGCCGGGATCGGCGGCCAGCGCCTCCGGGTCAAGGCGCAGCACGGGCATGCTCCGCTCCGCCGCGGCGATCTGGCCCAGCGTCGCCTGCGAACAGCTGCCGGCCAGGATCGCGGCCGGGCCGCCGGTCGGGGTCGGCGCCTCGGCCCCGTCCGCGGCCATGATCCGGCCGGCGGCGACCAGCGCCCGGGCGATGCCGAGGCCAAGGCCGGAGGCGCCGGTCGACACCGGCTGGTCCAGCGCCACCACGCCCAAGGTCTCCAGATGCCGGTCCAGCACCGCGTCGGCGATCACCGCGCCGGCGCCTTCCACGGCCAGTTGGCGGAGATAGGTTCGCACCGTCTCCGGCCCGGCCTCCACCGTGGCCAGGGGCAGCAGGGCGACCGGCGCCTTGCTCTGCCGGCCCAGAACGCGGACCAGGTTCGAATCCCGCATCGGGTTCAGCGGGTGGTCCTTCAGCGGGCTCTCGTGCAGCGGCGCGGTGCCGACGAAGAGATGGCCGAGATAGACGGTCCGGCCGGTCTCCGGGAAGGCGGGAGTGACCAGGGCCGGCCCGGCGCCGATCTCGGCCCGCAGCGCATCGGTCACCGGGCCGATGTTGCCGGCATCGGTCGAATCGAAGGTCGAACAGATCTTGAACAGCACATGGCCGGT
The DNA here is from genome assembly GCF_916619195.1 of Inquilinus sp. Marseille-Q2685. Classification (NCBI taxonomy): domain Bacteria; kingdom Pseudomonadati; phylum Pseudomonadota; class Alphaproteobacteria; order Rhodospirillales; family Rhodospirillaceae; genus Inquilinus; species Inquilinus sp. Marseille-Q2685. The sequence goes on along the minus strand of NZ_CAKAKL010000002.1, from coordinate 1,080,867 downwards.
GCCGCGGCCGCGCAGCCAACGGGCCGCGGCCAGGCTGCGCTCCACCGCATCGGCGGCCGGGATCGACCGGCTCTTCAGCGCCACCACCACGGCGTCGACCGCGGGCAGCTTCAGGTCGTCGCGCGGCACGCCGATGGTCTGGACCGTGCGCAGCCCGGCCTTGGACAGGGTGTTCGCAAGATCCGACGCGCCGGTGTAGTCGTCGGCGACGCAGCCGAGCACGAGGGTCATCGTCTCCTCCTCATCCTTCCTTGCGGCCGGCATAGGGCGCGAACCAGCCGAGGCCTTCGAGCGTGCCGGCGCGGGGCCGGTACTCGCAGCCGATGAAGCCGGCATAGCCCAGCCGCTCCAGCTCCTGGAACAGGAACGGGTAGTTCAGCTCCTCGATATCCGGCTCGTGCCGGCCCGGCACGCTGGCGATCTGGACATGGGCGGTGATCGGCAGCAGTGCCCGCAGCGCCATGGCCACGTCGCCGTGCAGGATCTGCCGGTGGTAGCAGTCGAACTGCAGCTTCAGGTTGGGCAGCCCCAGCTCCTGGATCAGCGCCGCGGCCCGGTTGAAGTCGCCCAGGAAATAACCCGGCATGTCGCGCGTGTTCAGCGGCTCCAGCAGCACGTCGATGCCCTTGGCGGCGAAGGCCTCGGCGGCGAAGGATGTCGCCTCGCGCCAGGCCTGCTGCGCCCGCGGGTCGGCCGGGTCGGCATTGCCGCTCATCATGTGCACGCGGCCGACGCCGGTGGCCTCGGCGTAGGTCAGGGCGGTGGCGACGGAGGCGCGGAACTCCTCCGCCCGTTCGGGCAGGGCGGCCAGGCCGCGCTCGCCCTTGGCCCAGTCGCCGGGCGGCAGGTTGAACAGGGCCTGGGTCAGGCCGTTGCGGGACAGCCGTTCGGCGATCGCCTCGGGCGGATGCTCGTAGGGGAACAGGTACTCGACCGCGGTGAAGCCCGCCCCGGCCGCCGCGTCGAAGCGGTCGAGGAAGTCCCACTCGGTGAACATCAGGCTGAGATTGGCGGCGAAGCGCGGCATCGATCCTATCCTTCCTTCGGCGCGCCGGGCAGGTCGAGGCCGGCGATCTGGGCGTAGAGCCGGGCGACGGAGGCGTCGTCGTCCCGGCCCATACCCGCGGCGGCGGTCATCAGGAACATCTGCAGCGCGGCGCCGGCCACCGGCACCGGGAACTTCCCGCTGCGCGCCATGTCCATCACGATACCGAGATCCTTGGTGAAGATGTCGACCGCGCTGCGCGGCGCATAGTCGCCGTCCAGCACATGCGGGATGCGGTTCTCGAACATCCAGGAATTGCCGGCCGAGGCGGTGATCACCTCATAGACCTTGCGGATGTCCAGGCCCTGGCGGGCGGCGAAGGCGATCGCCTCGCAGGCGGCGGCGATGTGCACCCCGGCCAGCAGCTGGTTCACCATCTTGAAGGCGGCCCCGGTGCCGGGCGCGTCGCCGAGCTCGTAGAGCTTCGCCGCCATGGCGTCGAGCGCCGGCCGGGCCGCGGCGAAGGCTGCGGCGCTGCCGGAGGCGAGGATGGTCAGCGCGCCCTCGGCCGCGCGCTGGGCGCCGCCGCTGATCGGCGCGTCGAGATAGTGCCGGCCGGTCGCCTCCAGCCGCTCGGCCAGGCTGCGTGCCGCTTCCGGCGCCATGGTGGCGGACGAGACGAAGACCGCTCCCTGCGGCATCGCGGCGGCGCAGCCGGACTCGCCGAACAGCACCGATTCGGTCTGGGCCGCGTTGACCACGACCGAGATGACGATGTCGGCGCCCGCCGCGGCCTCGGCCGGGGTGGCGGCGCCGGTGCCGCCGGCGGCGACCAGGCGCTCGACCGCGGCGGTGGACAGGTCGCAGCCGGCGACCTCGAAGCCGGCCCGGCGCAGCGACAGGGCCATGCCCAGACCCATCGAGCCCAGCCCGATCACGGCAGCACGTTTGGTCATTTCGATCCTCCTCGTCCGATCCTAGCGGTTGACGAGCTTCGCGGGGGTGGTCAGGACGGCGGCGGCGCCCAGCACCAGCATGACCGCCAGCATATACATGCCGAATTCGGTGCTGCCGGTCAGGTCCTTCAACAGGCCGATGGCATAGGGGCTGACGAAGCCGGCCAGGTTGCCGATCGAGTTGATCATGGCGATGCCGGCCGCGGCGGCTGCGCCGTGCAGGAAGGCGGTGGGCAGCGACCAGAACAGCGGCGCGCAGGTCAGGACGCCGGCCGCGGCCAGCGACAGGAAGGCGATCGCGACCGCGGTGTCGCTGGCGGTCGCCGCGACGACGAAGCCGACCGCGCCCATGGCCGCCGGGATCACCAGGTGCCAGCGCCGCTCGCGGCGCCGGTCGGCGCTCTGCCCGAACAGGATCATGGCGACGACAGCGCACAGGAAGGGGATGGCGCTGATCAGGCCGATGTTGAGGTTGCCGGTGACGCCGGTGGCCTTGACCAGGGTCGGCATCCAGAAGGTCAGCCCGTACTGGCCGCTGACGAAGGCGAAGTAGATGAAGCAGGACAGCCAGACCCGGCCGTCACGGAACACGGCGCCGAGCGAGGCGGGGCTGTCCTTGCCCTTGGCGTCGGCCGCGATCTCGCGCTCGATCACCGCCTTCTCCTCGTCTGTCAGCCATTTCGCGTCGCGGACGCTGTTGTCGAGCACCAGCAGCACGGCCAGGCCGATCAGCACGGCGGGAATCGCCTCGATCAGGAACATCCACTGCCAGCCGGCCAGGCCGTGCGTCTCGTGGAAGGCATCCATGATCCAGCCCGACAGCGGGTTGCCGAAGATGCCGGACACCGGGATCGCGGCCATGAACACGGCGATGATCTTGGCCCGGCGATGCGACGGGTACCAATAGGTCAGGTACAGGATGATGCCGGGGTAGAAGCCGGCCTCGGCGAGGCCCAGCAGGAAGCGCAGGGCGTAGAACCACGGTGCCGAGGGCACGAACATGAAGGCGGCGGAGACGATGCCCCAGGTGATCATGATCCGGGCGATCCAGACCCGGGCGCCGACCCGGTGCAGGATGACGTTGCTCGGCACCTCGAACAGGAAATAGCCGACGAAGAAGATGCCGGCGCCCAGGCCGAACACCGCCTCGCTGAAGCCGAGGTCCTGCGACATCTGCAGCTTGGCGAAGCCGACATTGACGCGGTCGAGATAGGCGATCACGTAGCACAGCATCAGGAACGGCACGATGCGCCAGAACACCTTGCGGTAGACCCGCTTCTCGATCGCTCCCGCCGTTTCGCGCGGCAACGGCATGGCTTGGACGCTCATCCTTCCTCCCTCGGCTCGTCCGTGACGGATATTGACACCGGTATCATCATCGGGCCGTGGCCGATCTCCTCAAAGGCTTTGGATCTCGTTGCGCTATGATGATATCGGTATCAATACTCTTGGGCGAAGCCGGCCGCGGCGTCAAGGGCGAGGCTGCCCGGGGGGCCGGAGCCGGGCGGAACGAGGGCTTCCGCTCGCACCGGGGATGCGGGGATGATGGAGGCCGAGTCGACGCAGAGGATCCCGATGGCGCGCACGAGACGGCCCGATCCCAGGGGCATCACGCTGGCGGATGTCGCGCGCGGCGCCGGGGTCAGCAAGATCACCGCGTCGCGGGTGCTGCGCGGCGGGCCGGTGGCCGGCGAGACGCGCGAGCGGGTGCTGGAGGTGGTGCGGCGCCTCGGCTACGTGCCGAACCGCCTGGCCGGCACCCTGTCCTCCGCCGGCTCGAACCTGGTCGGGGTGATCATCCCGTCGCTGGCCAACATCGTCTTTCCCGACGTCTTGCGCGGGGCTGAGGACGTGCTCGACGCCGCGGGGTACCGGCCGGTCGTCGGTGTCACCGACTACGACCCGGAGCGGGAGGAGGGGCTGATCGAGGCGATGCTGGCCTGGCGCCCGGCCGGGCTGATCGTCACCGGGCTGGAGCACACCGACCGCGGCCGGGCGATGCTGGCCAATGCCGGGATCCGCGTGGCCGAGCTGATGGATCTCGACGGCGCCGGGCTCGACATCGTCGTCGGCCTGTCGAACCGGGCGGTCGGCCGGGCCAGCGCCCGGCACCTGGTCGAGCGCGGCTATCGCCGCCTCGCCTATGTCGGCCACGATCTGGGCCACGACCGGCGCGCGGCCAAGCGCTTCGAGGGCTTCCGCGAGGCGCTGGCGGAGAGCCCGGCGGCCCTGGTCGCGACCGAGCTGCTGCCGGGCCGGTCCTCCGCCGCCTCGGGGCGGGAAGGGCTGGCCCGCATCCTCGACCGCGACGACCGGGTCGACGCGGTCTATTTCTCCAACGACGACATGGCGATGGGCGGCTGTTTCCTGTGCCTCGCCCGCGGCCTCGCGGTGCCGGGCCGGGTGGCGCTGTTCGGCTTCAACGGGCTCGACCTGGGCCAGGCGTTGCCGCAGCCGCTGTCCACCATCCGCTCGCCGCGGGTGGAGATGGGCGAGGTCGGGGCGCGGCTGGTGTGCGGCCGCGAGCCGCCGGCCGTCGTCGATCTCGGCTTCGAGCTCATCGCCGGCGCCACCGCCTGACCGGCATAGAAGGAAGGATCCATGGACGAGACCAGGCTGCGCGAGGACATCTGCCGCTTCGGCCGCTCGCTGTTCGAGCGCGGGCTGACGCCCGGCTCCTCCGGCAACATCAGCGTCCGGCTGGACGATGGCGGCTGGCTGGTGACGCCGACCAACGCCTCGCTCGGCTTCCTCGACCCGGCGCGGCTGTCGCGGCTCGACGCCGAAGGACGCCTGCTGTCGGGCGACAAGCCGACCAAGGAGATCCCGCTGCACGGGGCGCTCTACGAGACGCGCGGTTCGGCCCGCGCCATCGTGCATCTGCACTCGACCCATTCGGTCGCGGTGTCGATGCTGCCGGGCATCGATCCGAAGGCGGTGCTGCCGCCCCTGACCGCCTATTACCTGATGCGGGTCGGGGCGACGGCGCTGGTGCCCTATTACCGGCCGGGCGACCCGGCGGTGGCCGACGCCATCCGCGGCCTGGCCGGCCGCTATTCCTCGGTGCTGCTGGCCAATCACGGCCCGGTGGTGGCGGGGGAGAGCCTGGAGGCGGCGGTCTACGCGACGGAGGAGCTGGAGGAGACGGCGAAGCTGCACCTGCTGCTGCGCGGCCTCAACCCGCGGCTGCTGTCGCCGGGCCAGATCTCAGAGCTGAAGGAGGCGTTCAAGCTGGAACTGCCGGAGGACGACCATCGGCACGGGTAGATCGTGTTGACATTTGCTATACGTCATCCATCTTGTATAGCAATTGTGTATGCGAGCGTGAGGTGGGCCATGCGTGATGCCGCCATCAATCTGCGCGCTCTGCCCGAGCAGCGCGATCTGATCGACCGCGCTGCGGACCTGCTGGGCAAGAGCCGCTCGGATTTCATGTTGGAGACCGCCTGCGAGCGGGCGCAATCGATCGTGCTCGATCAGGTCTTTTTCAACCTGGACGCGGAAAAGTTCCGGCAGTTCGCGAGCATGCTCGACGCTCCGCCGGCCGCCAATCCGGGCTTTGAACGCCTGATGGCCGTCAAGGCTCCCTGGCGCACCGGCAAGGCGTGAGCTTGCAGCTCTCGGCGCCGCAGCCCCTGGCTGCAGCCCATCACCTCGACGCCTTTGATTGCGGCGAACCGTCGCTCAACGACTGGCTGAAGCGCCGGGCGCTGGCCAACCACTTGAACGGAGCCAGCCGCACCTTCGTCGTGGCCGACGCCGAGCATCGCGTTTTCGGCTATTACGCATTGTCTGCAGGGGCGGTCGCGCATCGGGATGCGACCGGTGCTGTCCGACGAAACATGCCCGATCCGGTGCCTGTGATGGTGCTGGCGAGGCTCGCGGTCGATCTCCACGCCCAGGGCATCGTACTGGGAGCAGCGCTGCTGCAGGATGCGGTGCTCCGTGTCCAGGCCATCTCGCAGAATGCCGGGGTCCGTGCCCTGCTCGTCCACGCGCTGCACGAGCGGGCCAAACGATTCTACGAGCACTACGGATTCCAGGAATCGCCGGTGCAGCCCATGACCCTGATGCTGCGGATCAGGTCTGAAATGCCGTGACTCAGTCCTCATCCACCCCGGACGTCGCGGCCCGTCGTGCGGCGACGCCGGCATAGCGGCGCAGGCTCCAGAGCAGGGGGGAGGCGTCGCGGGTCTCGACCTCGGTGACTAGGCCGACGAACAGGATATGGGTGGTCACCTCGGTCAGCCCGATCAGGTGGCAGTCGATCACGGCGACCGCTTCCTCCAGCTTCGGCCGGCCTGAGGGCCAAGCGGACCAGGTGCCGCGGGTGAAGCGTTCGGAGCGGGCGATCGGCAGCTTGCCGGCGAAGGCGTCGGCGACCTCGTCCTGGTGCTCGGCCAGCATGGCGACAGAGAATCCCTCGGTCGCCTCGATCACCCCGGCCATGGCGCTGGTGCGGTCGATCGACACCAGCATGGTCGGCGGATCGGCCGCCAGCGACATCACCGCCGTGGCGGTGCGGCCGTGCCGGGTGCCGTCGGGCTCCGTCGCCCCGACCACGCAGATGGTCGCGGTCAGGCGCGACAGCGCCTCGGCGAAACGGTCGCGGGGCACCGCCGGTGGGTGGTGCGGGTCCGGGTTGTAGCGAAGCGAGGTGCGCGCGACCAAGGTCTGTCCCTGAGGGCCGTCGGAAAAGGGCGCCCGCCAGCCCGATTCCCTTGAAGGATACCGGACTGGCGGGCGGGATCGGCGTCAGGCGGCCTTGAGCTGGGCCTCGGCGAACTCGTAGTTGGCGAGCTTGTCGAGGAAGTTCTGGGCGTAGTCCGGACGGCGGTTGCGGAAGTCCAGATAGTAGCTGTGCTCCCACACGTCGAGGCCGAGCAGCACCTTGCCCTCGCCGGTGGCGAGCGGGTTGGAGCCGTTCGGGGTCTTGGTGATCTTCAGCTTACCGTCCTTGCCCAGCACCAGCCAGGCCCAGCCGGAGCCGAACTGGCCGATCGCAGCCGCCTTGAAGGCGTCCTTGAAGGCCTGCACGCCGCCGAGATCCTCGGTGATCTTCTTCTCCAGCGCGCCCGGGATGGCGCCGCCTTTCGGCGACAGGTTCTGCCAGAACAGGATGTGGTTCCAATGCTGGCCGGCATTGTTGAACACCGGCGCTAGGTTGTCCTTGCCGTAGGCGAAGGTGACGATCTCCTCGAGCGACTTGCCCTTCAGCGAGTCGTCCTTCTCGACGAAGCCGTTCAGCGCCGTGACGTAGGCCTGGTGGTGCTTGCCGTGATGCAGCTCCAGCGTCTCCTGGCACATGCCGCGCTCGGCGAGGGCGTTCTGCGAGTAGGGCAGCTGGGGAAGTTCAAACGCCATGGTGGTGCTCACTTTCTGATCGGCTTGGTTGCGGAAGGATGCGGTAGGCGCAACGGCGCGCCCCCGCCTGGATGTGCTCCGTGCGCTCCACCCGGGCCTCCGGCCCGAGCACGCGGCGGAACAAGTCGAGCTCGGAGCGGCAGAAGCCCTGGCAGGCCGCCGCCGCGGCGCAGATCGGACAATGATTCTCGACCAGAAGGAAGCCGTTTTCGTCTTCCTCCCACCCAGCCATGTAGCCCTCGCGGGTGCGAAGGCCAGCCAGGGTGGCGATGCGGTCGCGCAGCGTCGTCGCGCCGGCCACGGCGTCCGCATAGCGGGCGAAGGTCTCGGCCTCGCGCGCGGCGATCAGGCGGTCGAGCGCGGCGTCGCCCAGCTCGCGCCGGACGCCGGCGATCAGCCCGGCCACCATCTCGGCATGGCCGTCGGGGAACCGGGCATGGCCGGCGGCGGTGAGGGACCAGAGCTGGACCGGCCGGCCGACTCCGGCGCGCTGCGGCGCGGACTCGACCAGCCCGCCCTCGGCCAGCTTGACCAGCTGCTGGCGCGCCGCCTCTCCGGTGGTGCCGAGCGCGGCGCCGAGTGCCGCGGCGCTCTGGCTGCCGCGCGTCTTCAGCAGCAGGAGCAGCCGCTCCGCTGCCGTCACCGGCCCCCGGGAAAGATCATTGTCAAAGTCCATGCTTTGAAAATAACCACCCGATCCGGCGCCTGCAAGCATCATGCGCCGCCGTCCCATGGCTGGCGCGTCGCCGCGGCCCCTTCCGCTGCGCTCGGGATCGGGGCCAAGGTGGCGTGGTGCTCCTGCAAGCCGAGTCGACCCGCATGAACCTCCTCTCCTCCTGGCAGCTCTGGGCGCTGCTCTCCGCCGTCTTCGCCGCCCTGACCGCGATCTTCGCCAAGATCGGGATCGAGGCGATCAACTCCGACCTCGCCACCTTCATCCGCACCATCGTCATCCTGCTGGCGATCGGCGGCATCGTCGCCGCCACCGGGCAGTTCCAGCCGACCTCCTCGATCTCCGGCCGGACCTGGCTGTTCCTGGTGCTGTCGGGCCTGGCGACCGGCGCCTCCTGGCTCTGCTATTTCCGGGCGCTCAAGCTCGGCCAGGCGGGGCAGGTGGCGCCGATCGACAAGCTCAGCGTCGTGCTGGTGGCGGTGTTCGGCGCGGTCTTCCTGGGCGAGTCGCTGTCCGGGATCGCTTGGCTGGGCGTCGCGCTGATCGGCGGCGGCGCCGTGCTGGTGGCGGTCGGATGACGCCGGTCTGCCGCCGGATGCGGCCGGAGGAGGCTGAGGCGCTGGCGGCGCTGCTGGGCGCGGCCTTCGGCAATCCGCGCTTCGGGCCGGTCGTGGCCCGGTTGTCTCGCATGCCCAACGCCGCGATCCATGTGCTGGAGGCCGACGGCGCGCTGCGTGCCGCCGCGGCGGTGGTCGATTATGGCCGGGTGGCCTATCTCGGCATCGTCGGCACCGATCCGGCGATGCAGGGGCGCGGCCTCGGCCGCCGCATCGTCGAGGCGGCGCTGGCCCCGGTGCCGGCCGGCCGCGTGATCCTGCTCGACGCCTCGCCCTCCGGCGCGCCGCTGTACGAGAAGCTCGGCTTCATCGATGTCGACGCCTCGGTGGTGCTGGAGGCGAAAGGGCCGGTCGAGGCGCCGCCGGTGCCCGGCCTGGCGCCGATGGCGGAGGCCGACCTGCCGGCGGTCGCGGCCTATGACGCGGCGGTGTTCGGCGCCGACCGCACGACCGGGCTCTCCGCACTCTTTCGGGAGCATCCGATCGGCATGGTCTGCCGCCGCGACGGGCGGCTGATCGGCTATGGGCTGCGCCACCCGGACCGGGTCGGCCCGGTTGCGGCCGAGGACCAGGAGGCCGCGGCGGCCCTGGTCGCGGCGCTCTCCGCTCTCGCGCCGGCGGGGCCGATGACGATCACCGTGCCCTCCAGCCATGCCGCGATGCTCGACCATCTGCGCCGCAGCGGGGTGCCGGAGCTGCGGCGGCTGCGCCACATGCGCCGCGGCGGCGACCGCCACCCGAGCGACCGGGGACGCATCGCCGCCATGGCCAGCTTCCACCTGGGGTAAGGGCCTACTTCTCCGCCAGTGCCGCCAGGATCCGGGCCCAGGAGCGGATGCCCTTGTGGAAGCTGGTCAGGTCGTATTTCTCGTTCGGGCTGTGCACCCGGTCGTCCTCCAGCGCGAAGCCGACCAGCAGCGAATCCATGCCCAGCAGGCGCTTGAACGACCCGACAACGGGGATCGAGCCGCCGCATCCGGCCAGCGCCGCCGGGCGGCCCCATTCCTCTTGCAGCGCGGCCCGGGCGCGGGTCAGGGCCGGGCTGTCGATCGCCAGCGCCAGCGCCGGGCTGCCCTTCTCCGACTGGAACTCCGCCGTGCAATCCGCCGGCAGGCGGGCGCGGACGAAGGCGTAGAAGGCGTCGCGGACCTTGACCGGATCCTGGTCGCCGACCAGCCGGAACGACACCTTGGCCGACGCCTTGGCGGCGATCACGGTCTTGCTGCCCTCGCCGGTGTAGCCGCCCCAGATGCCGTTGACGTCGCAGGTCGGCCGCGCCCAAAGGCGCTCCAGCGTCGTCCGGTCGCGCTCCCCGGCCGGGATCGACAGGCCGATCTGGCCCAGGAAGGCGGCCTCGTCGAAGCCCATCGACTGCCACTGCGCCTTCAGTTGGGTCGGGGTCTCGGGCACGCCGTCGTAGAAGCCGGGGATGGCGATGCGGCCGTCCTCGTCGTGCAGCGCCGCCAGGATCTTCGTCAGGACGTGGATCGGGTTGCGGGCCGAGCCACCATACATGCCGGAATGCAGGTCGCGGTTGGCCGCGGTGATCGTCACCTGCTCATACACCATGCCGCGCAGGCTGGTGGTGATCGCCGGGGTCTTCGGGTCCCACATGCCGGTGTCGCAGACCAGCGCGATGTCCTTCGACAGCTCCTCGCGGTTGGCCTCCAGGAACGGGTTCAGGCTGGGGCTGCCGGATTCCTCCTCGCCCTCGCAGAACACGGTGACCGGCAGGGGCAGGGAGCCGGTGACTGTCTTCCAGGCGCGGCAGGCCTCGAGGAAGGTCAGCAACTGGCCCTTGTCGTCCGAGGCGCCGCGGGCGTGGATGCGCTTCACCCCGTCGGCGCCGGTCTCGATCCGCGGCTCGAAGGGCGGGTGGTCCCACAGCTCCAGCGGGTCGATCGGCTGCACGTCGTAATGGCCGTAGAACAGCACCGACGGGTCGGCCCCGGCGCCGGGCGCGTGGCCGACCACCATCGGATGGCCCGGAGTCGGCCGGACCTCGGCGGCGAAGCCGATCTCGCCCAGGCTGCCGGCCAGCCACTCGGCGGCGGCGCGGCACTGCTCCTTGTAGGCGGGGTCGGTCGAGATGCTGGGCTGGCGCAGGAAGGCCATCAGCCGGTCGAGGCTGGAATCGAGGCCGGCGTCGATCGCCGACAGGACCTGGTCGAGCGTGCTCACGGGGGAGAATCCTCTCGAAATCGCTGGCACGACCCTAGAGCAGATCCGGTGCCGGCGGAAACGGGGAAGGGGCCTCAGCCCTTTCGGCCTGCCATGTGGCGGAGATAGGCGATGACCTGCTCGATCTCGCGGTCGCTCATCTGCTCCGGCGTGAAGCCCTGCATCTTGCGGTCCGGCCAGTCGCGCACCGAGGCCGGGTCGCGGATCAGCGCGTGCAGCGCCGCCGGCGCCAGGTATTCGGTCGGGTTCATCGGCCGGTTCAGGTCCGGCCCGACCTCGGCCGACCCGGCGCCGTTCAGCTTGTGGCAGACCAGGCACTGGGTGACGAACAGCGTCTGCCCGCTGCGGATCGGGTCGGCCGCCGGCAGGGCCGGGTCGACCGCCAGCTCGGGCCAGCGCGCGGCGGGGGAAGGCTGGGTCGCCAGCCTGGCCATCTGGTAGGGCCACTGCTCGCTGCGCACCGTCGCCGCCTGCTCGCCGGTCCAGACCAGGTAGAAGGTGCCGGCGCTGACCGTCTTGTCCGGAAGGGCGGGCCAGGGGGCGTCCGCCGGCTCGATCGCCACCCAGGCGATCACGGATTTCGGGTCGGTGCCGAGGAGCTGGTCGACCGGCAGCTGCGCCGCGTAGCCGTCCGTCGCCACCGCCTCGATCACGGTGTCGGGCGGTGGCGTCAGCCCGGCGATCAGCCCTGCCACCGGCACGGCGCGATAGGTCATGGCGCGGCCGTAGATGGCGTCCTTCGTCACCTCGATGGTGGTGGCGTCGGGCCGGGCCAGCAGCTGGTCGCGGGTGAAATGGCGGGTCTCGCCGCCGATCGTCAGGTCGAGCGCCGGCTCGGCCGCACCGGCGGTGGCGGCCCACAGCAGCAGGCCGATGGCAGCGAAGATGCGCATGATCACTCCCCCTCGCGGCGAGAATGCACCGCAAGGGATAGGAAACCATGCGGCGGGGGTGAGTCGCCAGCGCGCGGAGGGTCAGGCCGCCTTTCCGGCGGGCGACGTCGGCCGAACCGGCGTCTGGCCGGCCAGCAGCGGCCCGGCATCGCCCCCCAGCGCCTCCAGCCGCAGCAGCGCCAGGCCGATGCCGTCGCGGCTCGACCGCATCTCGCCGGCCTCGCGGCCGTCGCGCAGGATCGGCGTGCCGGGCTCCGGCGCCGGCCCGTCCAGCAGCACCGGCGCCAGCCGCTTCTTCAGCAGGCCGCGGTAGCGGGTGCGGGCGGTCAGCTCCTGGCCCATGTAGCAGCCCTTGTCCCAGGCGATGGCGTTCAGCGAATCGTAGTTCGCCTCCAGCAGCACCGTCTTCTCCGGCACCAGGTCGCGGCTGCCGTCGGGCACGCCGAGGGACAGGCGAAGCCGATCCCAGGTTTCGGGGCCGGTCTCGGTGAGGCCGAGGCCCTCCAGCGCTGCTTTCGCCGCCGCCTTCGGCAGCAGCGCCCGGGCGCCGAGCGCCGCCGTCCGGGCATCGACATGGGCGATGCCGTCGGCCAGGGCTCGCGCGGCGCCCGGTTCGTCGGGCAGGCCGAGGGCCGCGGTGCCGACCTCGCCGGGGATCGCGGCCACCGCCCAGTCGGCGGTGACGTCGGCCAGCTCGACCTTGGAGCGCAGCTTATACATCCGCAGCCGCCGGAACAGGTCGGCGCCGCGCCCGGCCTCGCAGTCGATCAGCCAGGCATCGCCCAGCGCGACCACGTGGAAATCGTGCAGATACTTGCCCTGCGGCGTCAGGAAGGCGGCGAAGACGGCGCGGTCGGGCGCCACCTTCCGCATGTCGTTGGAGACCAGCCCCTGCAGGAAGGCGGCGCGGTCCTCGCCCGTCAGGCGCAGGACATCGCGGTCCAGGAGGGTGAATTCGGCCATGGCGTCGCCCGGTTGCGGATCGGCATCTGCCCCAAGAGGTGGGCCAAGTGCCGGGGTCGCGCAAGCGCCTGCGGGTCTGACTTGCGACGGAAGCGGAGGGCTGGGTCGTGAAGGGACCATAAGGCACCCATGGCGGTGCGCAACGTCGAGAGCATCATGAAGACGAAGTGGATTGTCGGTTCCGCGCTGCTCGCCCTCGTCGCCGGCACGGCCCTGGCGGCCGCCCAGGAGGGGGCGCCCCAGGGCGGCTGGCGCGGCGGCTTCTTCCGCCAGCTCGACACCAACAAGGATGGCAAGGTCGAACGGACGGAGGTCCAGGCCTGGTCCGAGGCGCGGTTCAAGGCGCTCGACGCGGCAGGTGACGGCGCGCTGACCAAGGAGCAGTATGTCGACGCCATGATCGCGCAGATCCGCCCCCGCCTGGAACAGCGTTTCGACAAGCTCGACGCCGACAAGGACGGCAAGGTGACCGCGGCCGAGTTCGAGGCGCCGGCGCTGGCCCGCTTCGACCGCCGCGACACCGGCAAGACGGGTGCTCTGTCGATCGATGACCTCAAGACCCACCGCAACTGAAGCGTGGCCGAGAGCGACGATGCCCTGGTGGCGGCGGTGGCGGCGGGAGACGCCGCCGCCTGCCGCCGCCTGGTCGACCGGCATCTCGGACGCCTGCTCGCCTTCGCCCAGCGCATGCTGGGCAGCCGCGCCGATGCCGAGGACGTGGCCCAGGACGCATTCCTGGCCCTGTGGAAGGAAGCCGGGCGCTGGCGGCCGGACGGCAGCGCCACGGTCTCGACCTGGCTCACCCGCGTCACCTACAACCGGGCGATCGACCGGCTCCGGCGGCAGCCTTCGGTCGCGCTCGACGCGGTGCCGGAGCCGCCGGACCCCGGTGCCGGCGCCGAGGCCGGGCTGCAGCGTGCCCGGGTCTCGCGCCGGGTCGCCGAGGCGCTGGCCCAGCTGCCCGAGCGGCAACGGGCGGCGATCCTGCTCAGCCACTATGAGGGCCAGGGCAACCGCGAGATCGGCGAGACCCTCGGGGTCGGAGTCGAGGCTGTCGAATCGCTCCTGGCGCGCGGCCGGCGCGCCCTCCGCCAGGCCCTGGCGGCGGAACGGGCCGATCTGATGGGAGAGGTGTGACATGGCCGAGATGATGCTCGATCGGTTCCTCGATCTGCTCGACCGGCACGGTCCGGTGATCGACCGATGGCCTGCGCCCGACCAGGACGGTGCGGAGGCGCTGCTGGCGGCCTCGGACGAGGCGCGATCCGCCATGGCCGACGCCCGGGCGGTGGCCGCGATCCTCAACGACCTGCGGGTGGCTCCGCCCTCGGCGGCGCTGCTCGGCCGGATCCTCGACGCGGCGCCGCGGCCGCGCCGCTGGATATCCGAGATCCTGTCGTGGCGGCCGGCCGTGGCCTTCGCCGCGGCGCTGGTGGTCGGCATCTATCTCGGCGCCATGGTGCCGACGGTGCAGGCCAACGACGACGACTGGTCCTCGACCCTCGGCTATGCCCTGGCCGACGACGTGTCGCCCTTCGGAGGAACGCCGTGAAGAGTGTGAGACATGCGGGCTAATACCTGGCGCTGGGCGTTCGTCGCCTCGCTGGCGCTCAACCTCCTGCTGCTCGGCGTGACCGGCACCTGGTTGTGGCGATCGGATTCGCGGTCCGGGCCGTCGGCGCTGGCCGAGGCGGTCGCGACCCTGCCGGAGCCCGACCGCGCCACGCTGGGACAACTGCTCGACCGGCGCCGGGCCGAGGCCGACGCGATCTGGAACGATATGCGCCGGCTGCGCTCGTCGGCGAACCAGGCGCTGTCGGCCGATCCTTACGACCCCGACAAGGCGGCGGCAGCGCTGGCGGCGGTGCGTGACAAGTTCAAGGAGTTGCGCGACGTGGTGGAGGGAACGGCGCTCGAGATCATGCCCAAGCTGCCGGCCGAGCAGCGGCGGAAGCTTCTGGAACGGCGCAGCGCGCTCTGGCGGCTGTAGGTCTGCGGGCTCTCACCGGGCCAGGCTCGGCCGCAGGATCAGCACGTTGAGGTCCGCGTCGGGGGTGAAATCGGTCTTGCGGACCTCGAACTGGGTCGGCGAGATCTTCTTCACCCCGTCGCCGCAGAAGCTGACCAGGTTCCGGGCGTCGCCCTTGTCGACCACCAGGCGGAAATCCTTGATCGGCGCCGCCCAGTTGGCACCGGTGGTCAGGATGTAGGCGACCCGCTGCTCCATGAACGGCATGCCGTCCGGGCCCGCCTTGGCCTGCGCCCGCTTGACCGCGGCGAGGAGGTTCTGGTCGACGCAATAGGTCCGCAGGTCTTTCGCATACTCCGTGCTGCCGGCGGCGTAGGTCGAGCCGATCACCGACCCGACGCTCGACCCGGTGGCGGGCGTGTAGCGATGCTCGATCACCACCTCGCGCCCGGCGGGAAAGGTCTGCTGGAAGTGGTAGGTGGTCTTCAGCGTCCAGCTCGGGACCACATGCTGCTCCCATCCCTGGCCGGAATCGAACTCGTTGACGGCGGCGAGGCCGAGCGCGATCAGCTCGTCCCGCTGCGCCTTCGGCAGCCCGGTCAGCCCGTCGTAATCGACGTCGGGATACAGCGGCACGCCCAGCCTGCGCAGCAGCGCCGTCTGGTCGACGCCGTTGCCGAAGGCCTTGACCTCGACCTCGGTCGCCACCGGCTTGCCGTCGGCCTTGGTCGAGAAATCCAGGAAGTTCTCGGTGCCGGGATGCGGCACCGCGGTCATGCCGTCGATGAAGTCGAGCGTCACGTCCGGCATCGGGAAGGCGACCGTCACCGTCCGGTCCTGCGCCGCCCGGTTGAAGAAGCGGTAGGTGACCCGGATCTCCTCCGCCGAGACATACAGGTCCTCGGACCGCATCTCGATGTCGGCGGTCTTGGTCAGCACCAGCCCGCCGGCCGCCAGCTCCGCCGTCGAATCATTGGCCCGGGCGGCGACGCACGGGGCGAGGAGGGCGGCCAGGCCGATCGAAAGGGCAGCGAAGGACGTGTTCACGATCGGCTCCCGGCTGTCGATTTCGCCGCACCCTCGCACGGCGGATCGGCATTTCCAAGGCATCGGGCCGCGGCGTGTGCAGGCGGTTCGCAGATCGAGAGCGTTCGACGCAGCCGGGCCGAACCGCATCCGGCGGGCCCGATGAAGCCGGTTCCCGCAGGGCTTTTCGTGGCGCGCAGGGCCGATCGGAATTTCGCCATACTCTGATCCCCTTGCGTTCCCGCCCCGTTCGGCGGTATCAGGGCGCCGCATGCCGCAATGTGCCGACCGGTCCGCAGCCGGTGGCCGCTGCGGCACCCCGATGCCGCGAGGCGAAGCGGCGTCCGGGGGCGACGGATCTTGTGCGGTCGTTAAAGCCCAACAAAATCAGCGGGTTGCAAAACGCGACCGGCACATCGTTTCGATTGTTTCCGTTCCGGCGTCTCCCTATACTCCGCGCCGCCCAGGCTTCGGAAGAAGGCCGGCACGTCAGACAGTGAGTGGTTGTTGCGATGACAGCGATGCTTCTGCCTCCGGATTATCGGCCGTCGGATGATGAAGACTTCATGAATCCGATGATGCTGGAATATTTCCGGCGCAAGCTTCTGAAGTGGCGGGCCGACCTCCTCGCCGAATCCAACGCGACCCTGAACAGCCTGCAGGATGGCGGCATCCAGGAGCCGGATCTGACCGACCGGGCCTCCGCCGAGACCGACCGTTCGCTCGAGCTCAGGACCCGCGACCGTGAGCGCAAGCTCCTGTCCAAGATCGACGCGGCGATGCGGCGGATCGAGGACGGCTCCTACGGCTTCTGCGAGGAGACGGGCGAGCCGATCGGCGTCAAGCGGCTGGAGGCGCGGCCGACCGCGACCCTCAGCCTCGAGGCGCAGGAGCGCCACGAGCGGCTGGAACGCACCCACCGCGACGATTGACCGACCCACGGCGCCGGAAGGCGCCGTTCTCGTCTGTGGTCTCGGCCGAAAGACGTGGTTTCGTCCGCCTGGTGCCATCTTTGGCCGAAGGCGCCGTTCTCGTCTCCGCCTCGCTGCGCGTCCGTGCTAGGGTGGCGCCGAGGGGCTTTCAGATCGAGGTTATTCGATGCTTCGTGGCGCAGCGCTTTTCGCCGCCGTTCTCGCCGTCTCGGGCTGCGGGATCGATCCGGTGACGCCGAAGGAGACCCGTGTCGACTATGCGGGTTTCATCAACAGTGCGGATCAGGCCGCCATCTACGCCAACGCGCAATGCGCCCAGATCAACCGGCTCGCCGTGTTCAAGGCCGAGGACGTGGTCGACGGCCGCAAGGGGGCGACCTTCCAGTGCCTGCCGGTGCCGAACTGCTATCCGGCCGAAGCGGCCGCCTCGGGGCAGCCGGTCGCGCTGACGCCGGCCGCGGTCCCCGTCGCCGCGCCGGCCGCCTCGACCTCGGCCGCGCCGGGGCAGCCCTACACCGTTCCGCCCGCCGCGGCGGCGCGGCTGCCGGGCCCGATCGTGGCCATGGCCCCGGTCTCTTCGGCGCGCGACCGCCGCGCCGCGCGTCGCGCGGCGGCCGGACCATCGATCGAGGATCAGTCGGACGACACCTACATTCCCTTCGCCGCGGTCCCGGTCGCTGCCGGCGAGCAGCCGCAGCGCGTGCCGTCCTATGAGACGATCAACGTGCCGACCGGCCCGAACCCGGTCTCGGCCGAGGCTCCGGGCCCGATGCCCGAAGGCTCCTACGCCACCGCGGCGGCGCCGAGCTGGCGGCGGGCGGTGACCTGCAAGCCCAACGCCACGCTGCCGCTGGCCGTCAACCGGCTGCCGACCGGCGACGCCTACCCGTTCTGAGGTCTGACGGGACGAGCGTGGAAGGCCGGATCATCCCTGATCCGGCCTTCCGGCGTTCTTACCTTTGTCCCTCCGGAATCACCCGGACCGGCAGGGGGATGTCGGTGATCAGCTCCGCCGGCGGGGGGCTGCGCGGATCATTGACATACTCCTCGAAGATCGGCGCTTCCGCCGGTTCGGCGCCGCTGGTCGGCAGCCAGGTCCGGTACAGCCAGGCATAGGACCGCTCCAGCTCGGCATAGGGGCCGGTGTGGCGCAGCACCGCATGCGGCCCGCCGGCAATGGTGCGGATCGCGATCTCGCCCTCGCCGGCCACGCCCTCCGGCACCTCCAGGCAGGCGTCGGAGCGCAGCGTGGCGGGTGCTATCGCGGCCGGATCGTCGTAGTAGACGCCGAGGCTGCGGGCGCCTGGGCGCAGCAGCTGGCGGGCACGGGCCCAGGACATCAGGATGTCGAAGCTACGGCCGACCTCCATATAGGGGCCGGTGTGGCGGACGGCGGCGACGCGGATCGGCGCCAGGGTGCGGTAGGTCACGTCGGGCATAACTGTCTCTCCTTCGGGTGAGTCGAAGGGGAACGACCGGCGCGTATCGCGATAGGCTCCCGGCGGGCGGCCGTAGCGCTCGGCGAAGGCGCGGCTGAAGGCGGCCGTGCTGCCGTACCCCGCCCGCCGTGCGATGCGGGCCACCGCCGTCTCGCTCTCCAAGAGGGTGCCGGCGGCGCGGTGCAGGCGCAGCCGGCGCACCGTGTCGGCCACCGTCTCGCCCAGCAGGTACCGGTAGGCCCGGTGGAAGTGATAGGGCGAGAAGCAGGCCACCTCCGCCAGCCGGTCCAGGTCGATGGGATCGTCGAGATGGGCGACGATGTGGTCGATCACCCGCTGGATGCGGGCGAGGTGGCGGTCGAGCGTCGCGTCCTTGGGCATCGGTTCGTTCTCCTGATCCCGTACTAGCCCGAAGCGGATTGATCCTGCTTGCGAAGCTGCGGCCGCGGAAGGGGCGTTGCGCCTCGGCTCTTGCTTGATAGGAACAAAACGTGTACAAGAGCTGCATTGACGCGGCGTATGGCGCCATGCAACTGGAAAGGACAGGTGATGTCGATCCCGACTCTCCGTGTTGTGGAAAGAGCCCCGATGGACAAGACCAAGGCGCTGGAAGCCGCCCTGACTCAGATTGAACGGGCCTTCGGCAAGGGCTCGGTGATGAAGCTCGGGGCGCGGCCCCAGATCGAGACGGAGGTGATCTCGACCGGGTCGCTGGGTCTCGATATCGCGCTCGGCATCGGCGGCCTGCCGAAGGGCCGCATCGTCGAGATCTACGGGCCGGAAAGCTCGGGCAAGACCACGCTGGCGCTGCATGCGGTGGCCGAGGCGCAGAAGGCCGGCGGCACCTGCGCCTATGTCGATGCCGAGCATGCGCTCGACCCGACCTATGCCCGCAAGCTCGGCGTCAACATCGACGAGCTCCTGATTTCGCAGCCCGATGCCGGCGAGCAAGCGCTGGAGATCACCGACACGCTGGTCCGTTCCGGCGCGATCGACGTGGTGGTGGTCGATTCGGTGGCGGCGCTGGTGCCGCGGGCCGAGCTCGAGGGCGAGATGGGCGACAACCAGCCCGGCCTGCAGGCCCGGCTGATGAGCCAGGCGATGCGCAAGCTCACCGGCTCGATCGCGCGCTCCAACACCCTGGTCATCTTCATCAACCAGATCCGCCTGAAGATCGGCGTGATGTTCGGCAACCCGGAGACGACGACGGGCGGCAACGCGCTGAAGTTCTACTCCTCGATCCGGCTCGACATCCGCCGCATCGGCGCGATCAAGGACCGCGAGACCGTCACCGGCAACCAGACCCGGGTGAAGGTGGTGAAGAACAAGCTGGCGCCGCCGTTCCGCGCCGTCGAGTTCGACATCATGTATGGCGAGGGCGTGTCGAAGACCGGCGAGCTGCTCGACCTCGGCGTCCAGGCCGGGGTGGTGGAGAAGTCGGGCGCCTGGTTCTCCTATGACGGCCAGCGCATCGGCCAGGGCCGCGAGAACGCCAAGGTCTTCCTGCGCGACAATCCCGAGACGGCGAAGGCGGTCGAGGCCAAGATCCGGGCCAATGCCGGCCTGGTCTCCGACCGCATGATGACCGCCGGCGGCGGTGCGGAGAATGACGGCGACGGCGAGGAGTGACCGCCGCCGGAACTGACCTGACTCAGTCTGCGCGACGGAAAGGCCCGGGAGACCGGGCCTTTTCCGTTGCCGGCCGGATCGTGCTATCTCCCCGCCCCATGACCGACGTGCCGACCTCCGCCCCGATCATCACCCGCTTCGCCCCCAGCCCGACCGGCCTGCTGCATGTCGGCAACGTCCGCACCGCGCTGGTCTGCTGGCTCGCCGCCCGCGCCACGGGCGGCCGCTTCCTGCTGCGCCTCGACGACACAGACACCGAGCGGGGCAGCGCCGAGTTCGCCGCGGCGATCGAGCAGGACCTGCGCTGGCTGGGTCTTCACTGGGACGGCTTCGCCCGCCAGTCCGACCGCACCGATCGCTACCGGGCGGCGCAGGACCGGCTGAAGGCGGCCGGCCGGCTCTATCCCTGCTACGAGACGGCGGAGGAACTGGAGCTCAAGCGCAAGAGCCTGCTGGCCCGCGGCCTGCCGCCGCTCTACGACCGCGCCGCGCTGGCCCTGACCGACGCCGACCGCGCCCGGCTCGAGGCGGAAGGGCACCGGCCGCATTGGCGCTTCAAGATGGCGGACGCGCCGATCGAGTGGGACGACAAGGTCCGCGGCCGGGTGCATTTCAACGGCCGCGACATCTCCGACCCGGTGCTGGTGCGCGAGGATGGGCGGGCGCTCTATCACATCGGCTCGGTGGTCGACGACATCGACATGGGCGTCACCCTGGTGGTGCGCGGCGAGGACCATGTCGCCAACACCGCCATGCACATCCAGCTGGCCGAGGCGCTGGGCGCCGCGCCGCCGGGCTATGCCCATCTCTCGCTGATCGCCGATGCCGAGGGCCACGGCCTGTCCAAGCGCCTGGGCAGCCTGTCGCTGCGCAGCCTGCGGGAGCAGGGGATCGAGCCGCTGGCGGTGACCAGCCTCCTGGCCAAGCTCGGCACCTCCGATCCGATCGAGCCGCGGCATTCGCTCGACGACCTCGTCGCCGAGTTCGACTTCGCCAAGTTCTCCCGCACCATCCCGCGCTTCGACCCGACCGAGCTGGAACGGCTGAACGGCCGCATCCTGCACGAGACGCCTTACGCGGCGGTGCGGGACAGGCTGGCGGCGCTCGGCCTCGGCGCCGTCGACGAGGCCGCCTGGGCGGTGCTGCGTCCGAACCTGCAGCGGCTCGAGGACGCCGCCGGCTGGTGGCGGGTGGTCACCGGGCCGGTGACGCCGGTGGTCGCCGATGCGGGCCTGCTGGCCGCCGCGGCCGGGCTGCTGCCGCCCGAGCCCTGGGACGACGCCACCTGGGGCGCGTGGACGGCGGCGGTGCGCGACCGCACCGGGGTCAAGGGCAAGCCGCTGTTCCTGACCCTGCGCCTGGCCCTGACCGGCCTCGATCACGGCCCGGAGCTGCGCGGCCTTCTGCCGCTGATCGGGCGCGAGCGGGCGCTGGCCCGGCTCGCCGGCCGTGTGGCCTGAACACCCCACCCGCTAAAACTTGCATAAAACTTAACCTTGCCCCTCTTGGCGCCGACCCGCGGTCCGGAGTAAGAAGCCCGATATGACCGACGAGATTTCGCCTGTCCTGGACACCCCGGCGCTGCCGGTGGCCGCGGTCTTCCTCGACGTCGCGTCGCTGCCGGGCGACGAGCCGGAAGATCTCGCCCGCATCCTCGGCGCGCTCGGCACCGTCTGCCGCCCGGCCCGCCGCATCGCCTATGCCGACTGGGCGGCGCTGTCCGACCTGCGCGGCGTGGCGCACCGTCACGGCTTCGACCAGGTGCAGACCACCGAGATCGAGCCGGGCCGCGACGCGGCCTCGCTGCGCCTCGTGGTCGACGCCATGGAGCTGGGGTTGCTGGAGCGCGGCATCGACACCGTGGTGCTGGTGACCGGCAGCGCCGCCTTCCTGCCGCTGGTCCGCAGCCTGCGCCGCCACGGCAAGCAGGTGATCGCCATCGGCCCCGCCCGCCGCATGGACCCGCTGTTCCAGTCGGAATGCGACCGCTTCTTCGACAGCGCCGCGCTCGGCCGCCCGGCCCCGGCGCCGACGCGAACTGAGATCCGCCCGGCCGCCGCGATGCCGGCCGCCCCCGCGCTGCGCCCGGAGCCGGCGCCGGTCCAGCCCCGTCCGGCGGCGGAGCCGGCGCCCCGCCTGCGCGTCCGGCCGCCGGCCGAGCCTGCCCGGACCACCCGGCTGGGCCCGGCCGCGGCAGAGCCGCCGCGGCCCTCGGCGGCGGCGCGGGCGCATCGCCCGTCGCTGACCGCCCAGTTCGAGGAGCCGGAGGGCGCCCCCGCCGGCCCGCCGCTGATGGCGGGCACGCCGGTGGTGCCGCAGCGCAAGGGCTGGTTCGGCAAGCGTCGCTGACCGGGCTGCCCTGCGGCCTCAGGCCTTGGACGGCATGGTCCCGATCTGGTAATCGTCGCGGTCCCGACCGAACCGGCCCGACCGGGCCCACCTAGGATTGCGACCGTGGCGCTGACCCTGCACAACACGCTCACCCGGACGAAGGAGACCTTCGTCCCGATCGATCCGAGCCATGTGCGGATGTATGTCTGCGGCCCGACGGTCCACGACTATGCCCATATCGGCAACGCCCGGCCGGTCGTCGTCTTCGACGTGCTGTCCCGCCTGCTGCGGACGCTGTATCCGCGGGTGACCTATGTCCGCAACATCACCGATATCGAAGACAAGATCATCGATCGGGCGAAGGCGAACGGCGAGTCGATCGAGGCGCTGACCCGGCGCACCACCCAGGCCTTCCTGGAGGATATGGCGGCGCTGGGCGCGCAGGCGCCGGACATCCAGCCCCGCGCCACCGAGCATATCCCCCAGATGCTGGCGATGATCGGCACGCTGGTCGACAAGGGCCACGCCTATGCCGATCAGGGCCATGTCATGTTCAACGTGCCGTCCATGCCGGATTACGGCCAGCTGTCGCGCCGCAACCGCGAGGAACTGATCGACGGCGCCCGGGTCGAGGTCGCGCCCTACAAGCGCGACCCGGCGGATTTCGTGCTGTGGAAGCCCTCGGCCGACGACCAGCCGGGCTGGGACAGCCCCTGGGGCCGCGGCCGGCCGGGCTGGCACATCGAGTGCTCGGCCATGGCGGCGGCCCATCTCGGCGACGAGTTCGACATCCATGCCGGCGGCCTGGACCTGATCTTCCCGCATCACGAGAACGAGATCGCGCAGAGCCGCTGCGCCCACGGCACGCCTGTGATGGCCCGCTACTGGCTGCACAACGGCTTCGTGCAGGTCGAGGGCGAGAAGATGTCGAAGTCGCTCGGCAACTTCTACACGCCGCACGACCTGCTGGAGGAGTTCCCGGGCGAGGCGCTGCGCTACACGCTGCTGTCCGGCCATTACCGCCAGCCCTTCGACTTCACCAAGGAGGGCGTGCGGCAGGCCCGGGCGGCGCTTGATCGGCTGTACGGCGCCCTGCGCGCGGTCGAGGCGGTGCAGGCGGGCGAGCCGCCGGATGCGCCGCATGTGGTGCAGAGCGCGCTGGAGGACGACCTCAACACGCCGCAGGCCCTGGCGGCGCTGCACGACCTGGCCGGCGCGCTGAACAAGGCGGGCGATCCGGCCGTGCAGGCGCGGCTCAAGGGCGAGCTCCTGTCCGGCGCCCGGCTGCTCGGCCTTCTGGACCAGGCTCCGGAGGACTGGTTCCGCTGGCGTCCGAAGGCGGCGACGGGCTTGAGCGACGCCGAGATCGACGCGCTGGTGGCGGACCGGCGGGCGGCGCGCGCGGCGAAGAACTTCGCCGAGGCCGACCGGATCCGCGACCAGCTGACCGCCGCCGGCATCGCGCTGGAGGACAAGCCGGACCGCACCCTGTGGCGCCGGGTGGGGTGAGGCGATGAGCGAGCGGATCTGGCTGTTCGACACCACCCTGCGCGACGGCGCGCAGACCCAGGGCGTGGACTTCTCGGTGGCCGACAAGATCGCCATCGCCCGGAAGCTCGACGCGCTCGGCATCGACTATGTCGAGGGCGGCTGGCCGGGCGCCAACCCGACCGACGACGCGCTGTTCCGCGACCCGCCGAAGCTGGCCCAGGCCCGCTTCACCGCCTTCGGCATGACCCGGCGGCCGGGCCGCAGCGCCGCCAACGATCCCGGCCTGTCGGCGCTGCTGAACAGCGACGTCGGGTCGATCTCGATCGTCGGCAAGACCTGGGACTTCCACGTCGACGTCGCGCTCGGCATCCCGCGCGAGGAGAATCTCGAGCTGATCCGCGACAGCGTCGCCGAGGTGGTCGGCCGCGGCCGCGAGGTCGGCTTCGACTGCGAGCATTTCTTCGACGGCTGGAAGGCCAACCCGGACTACGCCCTGGCCTGCGCCAAGGCGGCCTATGAGGCCGGCGCGCGCTGGGTGGTGCTGTGCGACACCAATGGCGGCACCCTGCCGCATGAGGTGACCGAGATCGTCTCCGCCGTGGCCCGGCACATCCCGGGCGACCGGCTGGGCATCCACGCCCATGACGACACCGGCAACGCCGTCGCCAACAGCCTGGCGGCGGTGCGGGCCGGGGTGCGCCAGATCCAGGGCACGCTGAACGGCCTGGGCGAGCGCTGCGGCAACGCCAACCTCGTCACCCTGATCCCGACCCTGGTGCTGAAGATGGGCTACGAGACCGGGGTGACGGAGGCCGGCCTCGCCTCGCTGACCGATCTCAGCCACTGGTTCGACGAGCGGCTGAACCGCTCGCCGCTATCCGGCGCGCCCTATGTCGGCGGCCGCGCCTTCGCCCACAAGGGCGGGCTGCACGTCTCCGCCATCGCCAAGGACCCGCGCTCCTACGAGCATGTGGCGCCGGAGCGGGTGGGCAACCGCCGTCATCTCGTCGTCTCCGACCAGGCCGGGCGGGCGAACATCCTGGCGCGCTTCGCCGAGATCGGCGTCGCCATCGACCCGAAGGACCGCAATGTCGAGCGGCTGGTCGACCTGGTGAAGCAGCGCGAGTTCGAGGGCTATTCCTACGACACCGCCGCCGCCAGCTTCGAGCTGCTGGCCCGGCGCATGCTGGGCCAGGTGCCGGCCTATTTCGCCATGGACCGCTTCACCGTGGTCGACGAGCGGCGCTTCAACGCCCGCGGCGAGGTGGTGCAGGAATCCGAGGCCACGGTGCTGGTCCGCGTCGGCCAGAAATCCCTGCATGAGGTCTCCTTCGGCAACGGCCCGGTCAACGCGCTCGACAACGCCATGCGCAAGGCGCTGGAACCGATCTATCCCGGGTTGAAGCCGCTGCGGCTGGTCGACTTCAAGGTCCGCATCCTGCGCTCGAACGAGGGCACCGGCGCCATGCCGCGCGTGATGATCGAGACCGAGGACGCCGACGGCACGCGCTGGTCGACGATCGGCGTCTCGACCAACGTCATCGACGCCTCCTTCGAGGCGCTGGGCGACAGCTTCACCTATGCGCTGCTGCGGGCCGGCGCCACGGCACCCCAGTGATGGACCAGTTCTGATGGCCGGCACCGACCAGACCCGCGACCCGCTGCTGGGCGGCCCGGCGATCATCCTGATCGAGCCGCAGATGGGCGAGAACATCGGCACCGCGGCGCGGGCGATGCTGAATTGCGGCCTGACCGACCTGCGGCTGGTTCGGCCGCGCGACGGCTGGCCGAACCCGAAGGCGGTGCCGACCGCCTCCGGCGCCGCCGCCGTGCTCGACAATGTCCGGGTGTTCGAGCGGACCGAGGACGCGATCGCCGATCTCGGCGCCGTCTACGCCACCACGGCGCGGCTGCGCGACCAGCTGAAGCCGGTGGTGACGCCGCGCCGGGCGGCGGCGGAGATGCGGGCGCATCACGCCGCGGGCGTGGCCGCGGGCATCCTGTTCGGGCCGGAGCGCACCGGCATGACCAATGACGACATCGCCTTGGCCGATGCCGTGGTCAACGTGCCGCTGAACCCCGCCTTCTCCTCGCTGAACCTGGCCCAGGCGGTGCTGCTGGTCTCCTATGAATGGTTCACCGCCGGCGACGCGACGCCGGAGCGGCGGCTGGACTACGAGGAGGACGCGCCGCCGGCGAGCAAGGAACAGTTGCTCAACCTGTTCGAGCATCTCGAGGACGCGCTCGACGCCGGCCATTTCTTCCGGGTGCCGGAGAAGAAGCCGAGCATGCAGCGCAACATCCGCGCCTTCCTGCAGCGCGCGCAGCTGTCGGAGCAGGAGGTGCGGACTTTGCACGGCATGATCGTCGCCCTGGCCGGCCGGCGAAAGGGCGGGGAATAGGGATCAGGCGATCCGTCCGGCCCAGTCCGCGACGGCCGTGGCGACGGTCCGCAGATGGTCGGCGGCGGTGAAGCCGGAGACGCTCTTGCGCGGCTTCAGGTCGTGGTCGCCGTCCTCCAGCCACAGCAGCTCGATCCGGTCCGACAGGGCGTAGCCCGCGACCTCGTCGCAGGTGCCGAACTCGTCGCGCGTGCCCTGGCAGATCAGGGCCGGCGTCGCGAGCCCGGCGAGATGCGCGGTGCGCAGCTGCGCCGGCTTCCCTGGCGGGTGGAACGGATAGCCGAGGCACAGCAGCCCGGCGATCCGGCCGGTCGCGTGCATCTCGTCCGCGACCATCGATGCCACCCGCCCGCCCATCGACTTGCCGCCGATGATCAGGGGCCCCGTGGCGCCAAGGGCGTCGACCGCCGCCCGATACTCCGGGATCACGGTCTCGGCGCGCGGCGGCGGCTTGCGCTGGCCGTCTCGGCGCGCCGCCATGTAGCCGAACTCGAAGCGCGCGACCCGGAACCCGGCCTCGGCCAGCGCCTTCGCCGCCGCGGTCATCGAGGCCGAATCCATCGGCGCCCCGGCGCCATGGGCCAGCAGGATGGTGAAGCGGGCCTCCGCCGGCCCGTCGATCAGGAAGCTCTGTGCCATCGGCCGACCCTAGCCCGAGTCA
This sequence comes from Inquilinus sp. Marseille-Q2685, assembly GCF_916619195.1. NCBI lineage: Bacteria > Pseudomonadati > Pseudomonadota > Alphaproteobacteria > Rhodospirillales > Rhodospirillaceae > Inquilinus > Inquilinus sp. Marseille-Q2685. The sequence goes on along the minus strand of NZ_CAKAKL010000002.1, from coordinate 1,054,355 downwards.
GTGCGCCCCGCCGCCCTCGTCGAGCAGCCGCCGGTACAGGGTGCTGCGGTGGATGCCGAGACGCCGCGCGGCGCGCGAGACGTTGCCGCCGCTCGCCTCCAGGGCGGCGCGCATGGCCGAGAGGGTGATGGCGTCGAGATCGTCCGCGGCCATCGGCGCGGAGGCGGCAGGCCTCCGCACATCCGGCGGCAGCGCGTCGACATCGACCGGCCGGCCGGGCTCCGCCAGGGCCAGCAGCGCCCTCAGCGTCCCGGTGAGCTGGCGGAAATTGCCCGGCCAGTCATGGCCGGCCAGCCGCGCCTCGCAGTCGGGCGTCAGGGCCACGCCCGCCTCCGGCCCGCCGAGCTCCCGCCACAGGCTGCGGACGATGCCGGCCCGGTCCGGCAGCTGCCGCAGCGGCGGAAGCTCCACTGTGTACTGCGCGATCCGGAAATACAGGTCCTGCCGGAAGCCGCCTTGGTCGACCAGCCGCGGCAGGGTCCGGTGCGTGGCGCAGATCAGCGCGAAATCGACCGGCACCGCGGCGCTGCCGCCGAGCGGCGTGACGGCCCGGTCCTGCAGCACCCGCAGCAGCCGGGCCTGCAGCGGCAGCGGCATGTCGCCGATCTCGTGAGGAACAGCACGCCGCCATCGGCCTCCCGCAGCAGGCCCCTGGCGCCGCGGCGCCGGGCCCCGGTGAAGGCGCCCTCCTCATAGCCGAACAGCTCGGCCTCGATCAGCCCTTCCGGCAGCGCGGCGCAGTTCACCGCGACGAAAGGGGCGGCAGCGCGGGTCCCGGCGGCGTGGACGGCGCGGGCGAACACCTCCTTGCCGCTGCCGGTCTCGCCCTGCAGCAGCACCGGGATCTGGGCGTCGAGGAGGCGGACGGCGCGGTCGAGGGACGTCCGGGTCGCGGCGTCGAAGATCGGCGCCGGCGTCCGGCGCGAGGGGGCCGGGCGCGGCTTCGACATGGTGACGGCCGCCGACGGCGCCGGCCGGCGCTCGCCGCGCAGCAGCATCCCCGTCCGGGTTCGCAGAATGCCGGTGCTGGCCTGCCGCGCGAAGCCGGTCTCGAAGATCTCCTCGAAGCGGCGGACGCCCAGCGCCTGCCAGTCGAGGCCCAGCTGCTCCAGCCCGGTGCGGTTGGCGGCGACCAGGCGCCGGTCGGCGAAGGCCAGGATGCCCTCCCGCGCGGTCCCCAGCAGCGCCGGGTCGCGGTGGATCCGGATCACCTCATGGTCCTCGAAGCCGTGCTCGAACAGCCGGTGCTCGATCTGGTCGACCGCGAGCCGGACCAGCCCCAGGGCGTGGCGGTGGTCGCCCGCGGCATGGCCGGACAGGTCGAGCGCCCCGACCAGCCGGCCATGCGGATCGAGGATCGGCATCGCGGCGCAGCTCAGGATCCGGTGCATCTCGAAGAAGTGCTCGGCGCCGTGCACCGCGATCGGCCGGCGTTCGATCAGCGCGGTGCCGATCGCGTTGGTGCCGGTGGCGTCCTCGCGCCAGGGCACGCCCGGCCGCAGCGCCACCCGGGCCGCCTGCTCGGCGAAGTCGGCGCTGCCGACCGTGTCGATCACCAGGCCGTCGGCATCGGTCAGGATGACGATGCTGTCGGTGGCCTGGGCGTCGGCGTGCAGCGCCTCGATCTCGGGCCGGCAGATCCGCCGCAGCGCCTCGCAGCGCTCGTGCAGGCTGCGCATGTCCTGGGCCGTCAGCGGCTCGATCCGCGGCCGCGACCGCATCTCCAGCCCCAGCGTGGCGCAGCGCTCCCAGGACCGCAGGATCGGGGCAGGGACCATGTCGCCCGGCGGGACGCCGCCGTCGATGAAGTGACGGCGGGCGGTCAGGACCGTCTGCGCAGTCGCCATGGTCTCCTCCCGGAGTGTCGCAATCTGCGACACCTGTCGCTGTTCTGTCGCATGATCATACACCCGCACGGTGCCGGCGCGGAGGCCGACCTCGCGACCGGCGCGTGCCGCCGGGCTGACACTTCTGTTCTTTCAAAGGCTTATCAGCCGTGCCACCGAAGCTGGCATGCGCGATGCAGGGGAAGGGGCATCCAACACAAGGGAGGACCCCATGAACAAGATCGAACCCCTGGCCCGGGAAGCGCGCTCGCCCTTCAAGGCCCGCTACGGCAACTTCATCGGCGGCCGCTGGCTCGAGCCGGTCGAGGGCCGGTACTTCGACAACCTGTCGCCGATCAACGGGCAGCCGATCTGCGAGATTCCGCGGTCGACCGCGGCGGATATCGAGCTGGCGCTCGACGCCGCCCATGCCGCGAAGGACGCTTGGGGCCGCACCCCGCCGGCGGAGCGCGCCCGCATCCTGAACGCCGTCGCCGACCGGATGGAGGCCAATCTCGAAACCCTGGCGCAGGCGGAGACCTGGGACAACGGCAAGCCGATCCGCGAGACGCGGGCCGCCGACATCCCGCTCGCGATCGACCATTTCCGCTACTTCGCCGGCTGCATCCGGGCGCAGGAGGGGTCGATCGGCGAGATCGACCACGACACGGTCGCCTATCATTTCCACGAGCCGCTCGGGGTCGTCGGCCAGATCATCCCCTGGAACTTCCCGATCCTGATGGCGGCGTGGAAGCTGGCCCCGGCGCTCGCCGCCGGCAACTGCGTCGTGCTGAAGCCGGCGGAGCAGACGCCCGCCGGCATCCTGGTCTGGGCCGAACTGGTCGGCGACCTGCTGCCGCCCGGCGTCCTGAACATCGTCAACGGTTTCGGCCTCGAGGCCGGCAAGCCGCTGGCCTCCAGCCCGCGCATCGCCAAGATCGCCTTCACCGGCGAGACCACGACCGGCCGGCTGATCATGCAGTACGCCAGCCAGAACCTGATCCCGGTGACGCTGGAGCTCGGCGGCAAGTCGCCGAACATCTTCTTCGCCGATGTCTGCGCCGAGGACGACGACTTCCTCGACAAGGCGGTCGAGGGCTTCGTCATGTTCGCGCTGAACCAGGGCGAGGTCTGCACCTGCCCGAGCCGGGCGCTGGTCCAGGAATCGGTCTATGACCGCTTCATGGAGAAGGCGCTGGCGCGGGTCGCGGCAATCCGGCAGGGCCATCCGCTCGACCCGGAGACGATGATCGGCGCCCAGGCCTCGGGCGAGCAGCTGGAGAAGATCCTCAGCTACATCGACATCGGCCGGCAGGAGGGGGCCGAGGTGCTGGCCGGCGGCAGCCGCGCCATCCTGGGCGGCGACCTGGCCGGCGGCTACTACGTCAAGCCGACGGTGTTCCGCGGCCACAACCGGATGCGGATCTTCCAGGAGGAGATCTTCGGCCCCGTCGTCTCGGTGACGACCTTCAAGGACGAGGAGGAGGCGCTGGCGATCGCCAACGACACCCTCTACGGCCTCGGCGCCGGGGTGTGGACCCGCGACGGCAGCCGCGCCTACCGCTTCGGCCGGGCGATTCAGGCGGGCCGGGTGTGGACCAACTGCTACCACGCCTATCCGGCCCATGCGGCCTTCGGCGGCTACAAGCAGTCCGGCATCGGCCGCGAGACCCATCGCATGATGCTGGACCACTACCAGCAGACCAAGAACCTGCTGGTCAGCTACAGCCCGAAGGCCCTGGGCTTCTTCTGACATGACCGGCGCCTTGGTCACATAGGCGCCAATAGGATGGGCCGGAGCCACCCCCTCACCCGAAATCGCTGCCGCGATTTCGACCTCTCCCCGAGGAGAGGTGAAAAGCCCCTCTCCTCGGGGAGAGGGAGGGGCCCGACGCCGAAGGCGGCGGGAGGGTGAGGGGGGATCAGCCTCGCCGATGGAGGGCTCCGACCCGGTCTTGAGCGGGCATTTCACCGGAACCGACGATGACCCACGATCCCGTGCCGCGCGTCCTCGCCACCGCGGCGGCGCTCGACCTGATCGGCCGCCTGCGCGAGGCGCACGGCCCGATCCTGTTCCACCAGTCCGGCGGCTGCTGCGACGGCTCGTCGCCGATGTGCTTTCCCGCCGGGGAGTTCCTGATCGCCGATGCCGATGTCCTGCTGGGCGAGATCGGCGGTGCCCCGTTCTACATCAGCCGGCCGCAGTTCGAGTACTGGCGCCACACCCAGCTGATCATCGATGTGGTGCCGGGGCGGGGCGGCATGTTCTCGCTGGAGAACGGCCGCGACCTGCGTTTCCTCACGCGGTCGCGCCTGTTCACCGATGCCGAGCTGGCGGCGCTTCCCACGCTATGACGGTCGGGCCGGGCTCGGCCAGCGGCGCGTCAGGATGCAGCTTCTCGACCTCCAGCTCCATCCGGGCGCGCAGCAGCCGGTAGCCGAACTGGCGCAGCACGTCCGCCAGGGCGGCGCGCAGCTGGACGTCCCCCAGCGTCAGGGTCTCCACCGGCATCGCCGGCTCGGCGGCCGGGCCGACGGCCAGGCGCTTCGGCCTGTCGTCGCGCCAGCCGGCGATGCCGCTCCGGCGCAGCGCCGCCAGGAAGCGGTAGACCGTGGCCAGGCTGATCCGCGGGTCCAGCCGGCGCGCCCGGCCCAGGATCTCCTGGGCGTCAAGCGCGCGGTCGGCCTCGGCCAGCACCGCCAGCAGGATGCGGCGCGGCCGGGTCGGCCGCAGCCCGGCGTCGCGCAGCCGGGACAGGGCCAGGGCAGGGAGGGCGGGGCTCATGCCGCCGCCCTCAGCCGCGCCGGATCTCGGCCGCCGCCCGGGCCAGGATCTCGACGATCCGGGTCTCGGCGTCCGCATCCTCGGCCAGCTTCTGCTCGGTCGCCTCGCGCAGGTTGTCTAGCGCCGCGACCACCAGCGACGGCAGCCGGCTCGACCGCTCGCGCTCGCGGTCCCGCTCGCCGCCCATCATCTTGTTGACCCAGGCGATCTTCTCGCCGGCCGCGGCCAGGCGGCCCAGCACGGCGTCGACGATGCCGCGGTTGGCGTCGAGATAGGCGCGGCCCTCGTCGGTGATCCGGTACAGCTTCTTGCTGCCCTCGGCCTCGACCGTGACGTAGCCGGCCTCTTCGAGGTAGGTCAGGGTGGGATAGACGGTGCCGGGGCTCGGGCTGTACCAGCCGCCGGTCTTCTCCTCGATCAGCTTGATGATCTCGTAGCCGTGGCGCGGCTGCTCCTCGATCAGCGCCAGCGCCAGCAGGCGCAGGTCGCCCTGGGCCAGCATCCGGCCGGCGCGCATCAGGTCGCCGCCGCCGCCGAAGCCCCCGAAGCCGCGGCCGCCGAACCCGCCGCCGAAGCCGTGGCCCCACCGGCCGCCGCGGCCTCGGCCGCCGGCCCACATCTCGTCATCACCACAGTGCCCACGATGGTGTCGTCCGAACATCGAACTCGCTCCATTGGTTTCGATATATCGTAAGATATGCCGATCGCCGATCGGTTTCAAGATATATCTTAAGATGTGACGAAGCGATGCGCGACCAGTGCCTTGCCGCACCGCGGTGATCGCCGCGGGTGGGCGCGATGTTTCAGCGACACCTGCCGCTGCATGAGTGAACGCGACGGCCTATTGCGTTAACATGCAATTATGTTCATGATATGTTCCATGAACATGGCGCAGCCCGATACCGCAGCCGACGAGGCCCGCGATCCCGACCGGGAGCGGAACGAGCGGCATGGCCGGATGCTGGCGCGGCTGGGCGAGCTCGCCCTCGGGCTGGCCGAGGCGGTGCAGGGCCAGGCCGTGGTGGCCGCGCGCCGGCCGCCGGAGGACGACGCCGCCGACCGCACCCGCGGGCTCGGCCTGGTGTTCGCCCGCCTGTCCTACGAGGTGCGCCAGACCGTGGCGCTGGAGGCCCGGCTGGCGGCGGACAGTCAGAAGACGGCCGCCGAGCGGGACACCGCCGCGGCGCAGGACCGCTGGCGCCGGCGGCGAAACCTGGTCCGGCGCATCCTGAAGGAGGCGATCGAGGCCGAAGAGGCTGCCGAAGCCGAGGCCTGCGAGCTGGACGTCGCCGAGCAGGACCGGCGCGACGACCTGCTGCACGAGCTGGACCGCCGGCTGCAGGACGAGGCCGCCGAGGACATCGGCGACCTGCCGGTCGGCGAGGTCGTCGCCCGGTTCTGCCGGGAGCTCGACATCGCGCCGGACTGGAGCCGGTGGCAGGCCGAGACCTGGGCGGTCGAGGAGAGCGGGCATCCCCAATCACCCTATGCCCAGCCGCCCTTCGCCCGGCCGCCCGACGCCAGGCCCGAAGAAGCGGACGCCCCGGCGGAACCCGGGCACCCCCGACCTTCGGCCGCCGGACCGCCGCCCGAAAAGCCGGACAGCAGCTGAGCGCTGCCGGGATGCCAGGGCAATCGGGCGAAGGGATTGGGCTATGCCACTGCTGTCATTGCCGGGCTTGACCCACGGGTGTCCGGTTAAGGTTGGTTGACAATCGGAGAGAGAATTTCAGAGCTCAATCCTCTATTTATAGCTGTCATGCCCGGGCTTGACCCGGGCATCCAGGACTGTCGATGCCGTTCCGGGTGGCCCCTGGATCGCCGGGTCAAGCCCGGCGATGACAATAAAAATTGAGTCCACTCCTCTTCCGCATCCCGAAAAGGCTCAGCCGGACAGCCGCGGATCAAGCACGGGCATGACAAGAGGGAGGAATCACTCCTTCATCCGATTGCCCCCACCCGGAACGTCTGCCTCGATTGACCGGCTCTCGGCCGCGCTGATACACATCGCGGCGACGGTTCCCGCATGGGATCAAAAGGGAACACGGTGGCGCCCCCCGATCAGGTGCAAGGGGGCGGAATCCGTGGCTGCCCCCGCAACTGTCAGCGGATCGCCGAGCGTCCCCGTGGCCCCTCGAGGGCCAGGCCACTGCCCGATGCCGGGTGGGAAGGCCGGCGCGAAGCCATGATCCGCGAGCCAGGAGACCTGCCGTCGCCGCGCAATCCGTTTTCCGGGCGGGGTGGCCCGGGCAGGAGGCTTCATGACGGTTTTCCGGTCCTTCCCTTCGCGTGCCCTGGCCCTGGCCGGGCTGGCGCTCCTCGTCCTGTCGCCGGCGGTGCGGGCCGAGCCGACGCAGTACCCGCTGACCATCCGCAACTGCGGCGTCGACGTCACCTTCGCCAAGGCGCCGCGGCGCGCCGTGTCGATCGGGCAGAGCAGCACCGAGATCCTGCTGTCGCTCGGCCTGGCCGACCGCGTCGTCGGCACCGCCGTCTGGTTCGGCCCGGTGCTGAAGGCGTATGAGGCGGCGAACGCGACGATCCCGCGCCTGGCCGATAACGACCCCAGCTTCGAATCCGTGGTCGGGAGGGAGCCGGAGCTGGTGACGGCCCAGTTCGAATGGCATGTCGGGCCGCAGGGCTCGGTCGGCACGCGCGAGCAGTTCGCCGGCCTCGGCATTCCCACCTACATCTCGCCGGCCGATTGCGTCGCGAAGGACAATTCCGGCGGCGGCGACGGCGTGCGCAGGCAGCTCTTCACCATGGACCTCGTCTATCAGGAGATTCGCGACCTGGCGCGGATCTTCGACGTCGCCGATCGGGGCGAGGCGCTGGTCGCCGACCTGCAGCGGCGTGAGGCCGCGGCCATCGCCTCGGTGGCGGGCCGGCAGGCGAGGGGCGTGCCGGTGGTGTTCTGGTTCTCCAGCAAGGAGGTCGCGGGTGAGGCCTTCGTCGCCGGCCGGAACGGCGTGCCGGCCTACATCCTGCAGCAGCTCGGCGCCCGCAACGTCATCACCACGGAGGAGGAGTGGCCGCTGGTGAGCTGGGAGCGCATCGCCGCGGCCGACCCCGCGATCATCGTCCTGGGGCAGATGAGCCGCCGCCGCTACCCGGCCGACGACACCGCGGTGAAGCTCGATTTCCTCACCACCGACCCGGTGACGAGCCGGCTGGAGGCGGTGAGGGACAAGCATTTCGTGGTGATGGACGTGCAGGCGATGCAGCCCTCGATCCGCGCCGTCGACGGCATCGAGGCGCTGGCGAGCGGCATCAAGAGCTTCGGGCTCGGGGGGTGAGAGGCGGGGCCCTCCTCGATGGCGGCTGGGGCGTCCGCGCCCTGCTGGCCGCGCTGTCCCTGGCGGTGCTGGTCGCCGCCATCGCGCTCGCCGTGTCGATCGGCGAGATGCAGGTCCCCCTGGCCACCACGGTCCGGGCGCTGGCCAACCGGCTGCTCGGCGCCGGCTTCGCCGTCAGCCCGATCCAGGAAGGGGTGATCTGGGACTACCGGCTCAGCCGCGCCCTGGTGGCGGCCTGCTGCGGCGCCGCGCTGGCCCTGTCCGGCGCGATCCTGCAGGCGCTGCTGCGCAACCCGCTGGCCGAGCCTTATGTCCTCGGCATCTCCGCCGGGGCGTCGACCGGCGCCGTCGCGGTGCTGATCGCGGGCGTCGGCGGCGGCGCCGTCTCGCTGTCCGGCGGCGCCTTCATCGGCGCCGTCCTCGCCTTCGCCCTGGTGTCGCTGCTGGCGGCCGGGGTGGGCGGCGGCATCGACCGCGTCATCCTGGCCGGTGTCGCCGGGTCGCAGCTGTTCAACGCCGTGACCTCCACCATCGTCACCACCTCGGCCGATGCCGAGCAGGCGCGCGGCGTGATGTTCTGGCTGCTCGGCAGCCTCGGCGGAGTGCGCTGGCCGGATGTCCAGGTCGCGGTCCCGGTCGCGGCGGTCGGCTTCGTCCTGTGCATCCTGCACGCCCGTGCGCTCGACGCCTTCACCTTCGGGGCGGATGCCGCGGCCTCGCTCGGCATCGACGTGACCCGGGTGCGCGTGGTGCTGTTCGCGGCGACCGCGGCGATGACGGCGACCATGGTCAGCATCGTCGGGTCGGTCGGCTTCGTCGGCCTCGTCATCCCGCATGCGGCGCGCTTCCTGGTCGGGCCCGGCCACGCCCGGCTGCTGCCGGCCTCGGCGATGATCGGCGCCATCTTCATGGTGCTGGCCGACATCGTCTCCCGCATCATCATCCCGCAGCAGATCCTGCCGATCGGCGTGGTCACCGCCCTGTTCGGCGCCCCGGCCTTCGCCCTGCTGCTGTATCGGGCGAGGCGGGCGGCATGACCATCTCGACGCATGACGTGCGCTGGGCCGCCGGCGGCCGGATGATCGTCGACGGCGTGACGCTGGAGGCGGCGCCCGGCCGGATGCTGGGCCTCCTCGGTCCGAACGGCGCCGGCAAGTCCACCCTGCTGCGCCTGATCTGCCGGCTGCGGCGGGTGGAGAGCGGCGTGATCACGCTGGGCGGGGCGGATATCGCGGACCTGTCGCGCGCAGCCATCGCCCGCCGCGTCGCGCTGGTCGAGCAGCAGGCGGCGACCGACGCCCGGGTGACGGTGCTCGACGTCGTCCGGCTCGGCCGCACGCCGCATCGCGGGCCCCTGTCGCCCTGGACCGCGCAGGACGACGCGGCGGTGGAGGAGGCGCTGCGCCGGGTCGGGCTCGAGGGCAAGCGCGGCCAGCCCTGGCACACCTTGTCGGGCGGGGAGCGGCAGCGGGTGCAGATCGCCCGCGCCCTGGCCCAGACCCCGACCGAGCTGCTGCTGGACGAGCCCACCAACCATCTCGACGTGCAGCACCAGCTCGAGATCCTGGCCCTGGTCGGCCGGCTGCCGGCGACCAGCATCGTCGCCCTGCACGACCTCAACCTGGCCGCCATGTTCTGCGATGCCGTGGCGCTGCTGCGGGAGGGGCGGGTGGTCTGCGCCGGCGCGCCGGGGGGGATCCTGACCGAGGCGCGGATCCGCGAGGGGTTCGGCGGGCGCGCCCATGTCGAGCGGTCGCCGCATCACGGCCGGCCGCATATCCACTATCTGCCGGGATAGCGGAAAGCGGCTTCGGGCTTGACATCCGGCGGGAAATCGCGTTTCTCACCGCTTCCATTCCTGGGAACGCGGGTCCGGTGCGTGAGCCGGCGCCCCGCCTTGCCTTTGGCAGGGCCTACCGGGACAACATGAGAGAAGGACCGCGCGCGTGAGCAAGCGCCAGAATTCGAAGCACAAGATCGACCGCCGCCTTGGCGTCAACCTCTGGGGCCGTCCGAAGAGCCCGCTGAACAACCGCGAATACGGCCCGGGCCAGCACGGCCAGCGGCGCAAGAAGCCGACCGATTTCGGCACCCAGCTGATGTCCAAGCAGAAGCTGAAGGGCTACTACGGCAACATCGGCGAGAAGCAGTTCCGCCGCCTGTTCGACGAGGCCGTGCGCCGCAAGGGCGACACCGGCGAGAACCTGATCGGCCTGCTGGAGCGCCGCCTGGACACCGTCGTCTACCGGATGAAGTTCGTCCCGACCGTGTTCGCCGCCCGCCAGCTCGTCAACCACGGCCATGTCCTGGTGAACGGCAAGCGCCTCAACATCGCGTCGTACCAGGTCAAGGACGGCGACGTGATCGAGATCAAGCAGAAGTCGCGCGAGATGGCCCTGATCCTGGGCGCCATCGCGTCGTCCGAGCGCGAGGTGCCGGAGTACATCGAGGTCGACCACGGCGCCTTCAAGGGCAAGGTCGTGCGCACCCCGGCCCTGGCCGACGTGCCGTACCCGGTCCAGATGGAGCCGAACCTGGTGGTCGAGTTCTACAGCCGCTGATCCAGCCGGCTCGGTGATGTGGAAAGGGCGCCCTCGGGGCGCCCTTTCTGTTTCAGCGCGCGACCGCCCGGGCCGAGACCAGCTTCGCCCGGCCGGCGCCGATGCCGGCGAGGGCTGCGGCGAGGCCGATGGCGAGCACGAACAGCCCGGCCGCGGCCCAGCCGCCGGTCCAGTCGTGCAGCAGGCCGATCAGCAGCGGGCCGCCGGAGGCGAGCGTGTAGCCCACGCCCTGCGACATCGAGGAGAGATGGGCCGCGACATGGGCGTCCGGCGTGCGCAGCACCACCAGGGTCAGCGCCACGGCGAAGGCGGCGCCCTGGCCGATGCCGAGCAGCACGATCCAGAGCCAGACCGTGCCCAGCGGCGCGAAGATGCAGCCCAGGAACCCGACGAGCGAGAACGCCATGCACAGCAGCGCCGCCAGTCGCTGGTCGCGGCCGCGGGTCGCCAGCGACGGCGCCACCAGCGCGGCGGCGACCTGGACCATGATCGAGACCGACACCATGATCCCGGCGGCCACGCCGTCGACGCCGCGGTCGCGCAGGATCGGCGCCAGCCAGCCGAAGACGCTGTAGGCCAGCGAGGATTGCAGCCCCATGAACAGCGTGACCTGCCAGGCCAGCGGATCGCTCCACAGGCCGCGGACGGTGAAGCCGGCATGGGCGGCCGGACCATGGCGGGGCGGGATCTGGGTCAGCCAGACCAGGGCGGCGATGATCGCGGGGATGGCCCAGAAGGCCAGGGCCGCGGCCCAGGACCCGTCGGCCGCCTGGGCGATCGGCAGGGTGGCGCCGGCGGCCAGGGCGGCGCCGGCGCACAGCGCCATGGTGTAGACCCCGGTCATCAGCGGCGCCCTGTCCGGGAAGTCGCGCTTGACGATGCCCGGCAGCAGCACGTTGGTGACGCCGATGCCGGCGCCGGCCAGGATGGCGCCCAGCAGCAGGGCAGGGGGCGTGCCCAGGCCGCGCAGCGCGGTGCCGAGCGCCAGCACCAGCAGCAGCGCCAGCACCGCGCGCTCGGTGCCCAGCCGCCGGCTGATCCGTGGGGCCAGCACGCCGAATAGGCCGAGGCAGACCACCGGTGCCGTCGTCAGCAGGCTCGCCGTGCCGGCGGAGATGCCGGTGTCGGCGATGATCTCCTTCAGCACCGGCCCCAGGCTCGACAGCGCCGGGCGCAGGTTAAGCGCGATCAGGACCAGGCTGACCACCAGCAGCCACCCGGCCTTGAGCGGCGTCGTCGGCGCCGGGATGTCGTCGACCTCGGCGTCGATCAGCAGCTCGTCGGCCAGGCCATGGGGGACGTGGGCAGAGGGCACGGCTCGGTCGTCCCGATCCGGCTCGGCGGTCGACACCACGGGGTTCCTCCGGGCCGCGAAACGATATCCGCCCCGGTGGGCTGCGGGGCGGTTGGCCGCCATTCTGGACCGGACCGGGCCGTCATCGCCCGCCCCACCTCGTCATGCCTGGGTCCAGGGCTCGGCATGGCCGGGCGCGAGGCGCAGTTGGCCGTCATTCATCGGACAACAGTCTGCTAGACTGCCGCCCCGTGGGAGAGGGGTCATGGCGGCGTCTCCGATCGTCAAGCTGGTCACGCCACGGCCGAGCCACATCGTGCGGCGGGGCCGGGGTCTCGACGCCATCGACCGGGGCCTGCGCTCCGGCCGATGCTGGCTGGCCGCGCCGGCGGGCTATGGCAAGACCACGGCCGCCGTCGACTATCTGCAGGGCCGGCGGGAGCCGCGTCTCTGGTATCGGGTCGACGAGGGCGACCAGGACATCGCCGCCTTCTTCCACTTCCTCGGCCGGGCCCTGCCGCCGGCGCAGGCCGGCCGTCTGCCGGTGTTCGGGCCGGAATACGCCGACCAGCCCGAGGCCTTCGCGCTCCGCTTCCTGCAGGCCTTCTTCGCACGGCTGCGGCCCGGCACGCTGCTGGTGCTCGACGACCTGCACGCCGCCGACGCGCCCGGCTTCCGCGGCGTCCTGGCGGTGCTGTTGGGCGAGCTGCCGCCGACGCTGCGCTGCCTCTGCCTGGCGCGCATCCTGCCGCCGGGCGAGCTGGCCGGGCTCGGGCGCGACGGCCGGCTCGCGGTGATCGACCAGGCCGAGCTCGCCTTCTCGGATGCCGAAGCGCGCGACCTCGTCACCGCCCACATGCTGCGCGCCGCATCGGCCCTCGACGTCAGCGCGGCGCGGGGCTGGGCCGCAGGGCTGGTGCTGCTGGCGGAATCCGGTGCCGCCGCCGATGCCCGCATCGAGGCGCTGGCCGCGGACCCGCTGCAGAGCCGCGAGGGCGCGATGTTCGACGTGCTCGGGGCGCAGCTGTTCGAGACCCTGCCGGTCTCCGAGCAGGACATGCTGCTCAAGCTGAACCTGCTGCCGGAGATCACCGCCGGCCTCGCCGCGGCCATGGCGGAATCCGGTCAGGCGCGCAGCCTGCTGGAGCGGCTGCACCGTCGGCAGCTGCTGGTCGCGCGCGGCGAGGCGGCCCGGCCGGTCTTCATCCTGCACGACCTGCTGCGCGGCTTCCTGCGCGACCGCTTCGCCCGATCCGTGCCGGAGGCGGAGCAGGCGCGGCTGCGGCGGCGGGCGGCGACCGTGCTGGCGGAGGCCGGGCGCACCGACGACGCCATCGACCTCGCGCTGCAGGGCCGGGCCTGGGATCTGGCGCGCCGGCTGATGGCCGACCGTGCCGAGGCGGTCCTGGCGCAGGGCCGGCGCGCCACCTTCGCCGACTGGTGTGCGCAGCTTCCCGACGACGCGTTCGACGGCTGGCTGTGCTACTGGGCCGGCGTCGCCGCCATGCCGGACGACGACGCGGCGGAGGCGTGGCTGTCCCGGGCCTGGGCCGCCTTCGAGCACGACGGCAATGCGCGCGGCTGCTGCCTCGCCGTCGCACGCGCGGCCCTGGTCAAGACCGACAGCTGGCGCACGCATCACGGATTGGCCGACTGGACCCGGCGGGCCTTCGTGCTGCTGGACCAGGGGCTGCCGACCCTGCCGCCCGACGAGCATCTCCTGGTCCGGGTCGGGCTGCTGCGGGCCTGCGTCTATGCCGACGACTATCGCCGCGGCATGCAGGCGGCAGGGCGTCTGGTGGATCAGCTGGTGGTCCGGCTGGCGACGCGCCATGCCGGCGACGCGCCGATGTCGCGCGTGCACGCCAGCCAGATCCTGATCTCCTACGCCGGCTCGACCGGCAATGCGGCGCTGTTCGAGACCGCCGTCGACAGCGTCGCGGACGAGCTGCACGATCCCGGCGTCTCCCCCTGGGTGCTCGGCCTCTGGCTGGTCGATTTCGGCGCGGTCAGGGGGCGCTACTTCTTTCCCTATGCCCGGCGCGGGTTCCCTTATGCCGATGCCGAGCAGGCGCTGCGCGCCGCCATCGCCATCGGCGAACGGGAGGCGCTGCGCGGGGTGGAGTTCGGCGCCCTCTACCATCTGCAACTGCAGAAGAAGCTGCGCAACGACTGGGAGGAGTTCGCCGGCCTGGTCGACCGCTTGGCTCAGATCGCCGACAGCCGCTACACCACGCAGGTCGCCGTGGTGGCGGACTGCCAGGCGGCCATGCACACCCGGCAGGGCCATCTCCCCGAGGCGTATCGGGCCTGCGATCGCTTCATGGCTGCGATCGAAGCGGCGAACGAGCCCCCGATCGAGCGCTGGCCGCATTTCATCACCCTGTTCCAGGTGCTGCTCGCGGACCGCAGGCCGGCGGAGGCCGCCCTGTTCCTGGAAACGCGCCTGCCGCTGTTCGACGGGGCGGTGCTGCGGCGGACCGAGGCCTGCGTGCTGATCGCCCGGGCCATGGGCGACAAATGGGTCGGAGAGGCCCGATATCCCGAACGGCTCGCGGCCGCGCTCTCGGCCCTGCGGGCGGTCGGCTGGTCGGCGGTGCTGCCGAATCTGCCGTCGCTGCTGGCGGAGCTGTGCGCCGACGCGATCGACGGTGAGGTCGAGGCCGAATTCTGCCGTGCGCTGATCGGGCAGCGGCGGCTGCCGCCGCCGCCACGCCGCCCGGCGCGCTGGCCCTGGGCGCTCGCCGTGCATGTGCTGGGCGGGTTCCGGCTCGAGCGGGAGGGCACGCCGCTTGATCCCGGGCCGAAGCCGCCGACGCGGTCGCTGGACATCCTGCGCGCCCTGGCCCTGGCCCGCGACCACAGCTGCCGCCTCGAGGACCTGCAGGACTGGTTCTGGCCGGATGCGGATGGCGACCGGGCGAGGGCGGCCTGCGAGCAGGCGCTGCACCGGCTGCGCCGGCTGCTCGGGCGGGCCGATCTGGTGCTGCAGCGGGAGGGCAGGCTGCGTCTGGCGCCGGACAAGGTCTGGGTCGATCTGGACGATTGGGAGGATCGTCTGCGGCGGGGAACGGCCGACGACGGCGCCGGGCCGGATCTCGACCGTCTCGTCTTCGACTTCCCGGGGCCGGTGCTGTCGCGCGGCGGAGAGGCTGCATGGTCGGCGCCGGCAGCGGGCCGCCTGCGCGACCGCTTCCTCGACCTGGTGCTGCGTCTCGGCCATCGGCACGAGCGGGGAGGCGATGCCGAGCGCGCCCGGATGCTCTATCTGCACGGGCTCGACCTGTACCCGGATTCGGTCCGGATCCATGAGGCCCTGATCCGCAGCCGGCTGGCCCGGGCCGATACGGCGGGCGCCCTCGACGACTATGGACGCTACGAGCGGATGCTCCGGACGACACCGGGCGCAGCCCCCTCCGCCGTGATCCACAGCCTGGTGAAGCCGCTGCTGCGGCCGGCCTAGTCCAAGCCGAATCGGCAGAAAAAGCCGCATAAGATACACGCCCGCGCGACGACGCGCACCCTCCGTTCGGCTGATGCTGAACACGGCGTTTCAAAGCAGGCTAGGGTTCCTCTTCGGTCTCGGCGATCCGTGCGCAACTCTGGCATCGGACGCGTGACGTTGCGCCGGGGCGGCCGAAGATCATGCGATTTGAACAGAAGGCATAGTCACGATGGCGACCATCCCAGGAACCCCCGGCAACGATTCCCTGAACGGGACCGCCAGCGCCGATACCATCGACGGTCTGGCTGGCGACGACACGCTGCAGGGATATGCAGGTAACGATATTCTCCGCGGCGGTACCGGCCGGGACTACATGTACGGCGGCGAGGGCGACGACCGGATCGAGACCGGGGGCGGTGGCGGCGATTACGGCTCGGGCGGGGGCGGCAACGATACCCTGATCGGCCCGGCCGACGCCGAGAGCCCGTACGGCGACGCCGGCAACGACGGCATCACCCGGGCGGCCGGCAACGACACGCTCTATGGCGGCGCCGGCAACGACAACCTCGGCGGCGGCGACGGCGACGACTACATCAACACCGGCATCGGCGTCGACATCGTCGATGGCGGCGCGGGAACCGACACGCTCTATGTCGACCGCAGCAGCACCACCACGGGCGTCAGCTTCACCCTGAACGGCGCCGCCGGCAGCGACGGCAGCCGCGCAATCAACATGGAGGTGATGACCTATTACGCCGGGTCGGGCAACGACACCATCACCGGGGCTGGCGGCAATGACACGATCTACGGCTATGACGGCACCGATGTCCTGAACGGGGCGGCCGGCAACGACAGCCTCAACGGGGGCAACGGCACCGACACGCTCGGCGGTGGCGATGGCGACGACAGCCTGTCGGGAAATGACGGCAACGACATCCTCCGCGGCCTCTCCGGCCGGGATTACCTGTATGGCGGCCTGGGCGACGACCGGATCGAGACCGGGGGCGGTGGCGGCGACTACGGTTCGGGCGGCGACGGCAAGGACACCATGGTCGGCTCGGCCGATGCCGACACCCTGTACGGTGACGCTGGCAACGACACGATCAACGGCTATGCCGGCAACGATTCGCTTTATGGCGGCGCCGACAGCGATGGGATCAGCGGCGGCGATGGCGACGACTATATCGCCACCGGCATCGGCGCCGATGTCGTCGACGGCGGCGCCGGCACGGACACGCTCTATGTCGACCGCAGCACCGCCACCGCGGGCGTCAGCTTCACCCTGAACGGCGCCGCCGGCAGCGACGGCAGCCGGGCGATCAACATGGAGGTGATGACCTACTACGCCGGGACGGGCAACGACACCATAACCGGGGCCGGCGGCAACGACGCCATCCATGGAGGCGACGGGACCGATGTCCTGAACGGGGCGGCGGGCAACGACAACCTCAACGGGGGTGCCGCCAACGACACGCTCGGCGGCGGCGATGGCGACGACAGCCTGTCGGGGAACGACGGCAACGACATCCTTCGCGGCCTCGCCGGCCGGGATTACCTGTATGGCAACGCCGGCGACGACCGGATCGAGGCCGGGGGCGGTGGCGGCGACTACGGCTCGGGCGGCGACGGCAAGGACACCATGGTCGGGTCGGCCGATGCGGACAGCCTGTACGGCGACGCCGGCAACGACACAACCTACGGATATGCCGGCAATGATTCACTCTATGGCGGCGCCGACAACGATGCGATCAGCGGCGGTGACGGCGACGACTACATCAGCACCGGCATCGGGGTCGACGTCGTCGATGGCGGCGCCGGCGTCGACACGCTCTATGTCGACCGCAGCACCACCACGGTCGGTGTCACCTTCGTCCTGAACGGCGCCGCCGGCAGCGACGGCAGCCGGGCGATCAACATGGAGGCGATGACCTACTACGCTGGGACGGGAAGTGACAGCATCGCCGGGGGCGCCGGCAACGATGCCATTCATGGCGGTGACGGCACGGATACCCTGAACGGGGCGGGCGGCAACGACAGCCTCACAGGCGGGGCGGCCAACGACACGCTCAGCGGCGGCGATGGCGACGACAGTCTGTCCGGGAACGACGGCAACGATACCCTCCGCGGCAGCGCCGGCCGGGACTACATGTATGGCGGCGCGGGCGACGACCGGATCGAGACCAATGGTGGCGGCAGCGATTACGGGTCGGGTGGCGACGGCACCGACACCCTGATCGGCTCGGCCGATGCCGAGAGCCTGTATGGCGATGCCGGCAACGACACCATCACCGGGGCGGCCGGCAACGACTATCTCTATGGCGGCGCCGACAGCGACATCCTTCGGGGCGAAGCGGGGGCGGACTACCTGAATGGCGGCGACGGCATCGACACCGCCAGCTACTACACCAGCTCGGTCGGCGTGTCGGTCAGCCTCGCCGCCGGCACCAGCAGCGGCGGGGATGCCACGGGAGACACCCTGACCGGCATTGAGAATCTCGCCGGCAGCCAGGGCAACGACATCCTGGTCGGAGACAGCGGCGCCAACGCCTTGAGTGGGAGCGGTGGCAACGACGTGCTCAATGGGCTCGGTGGCAAGGACACGCTCTCCGGCGGCGCCGGGGCCGATCGCTTCGTCTACGGCAGTATCGCCCACAGCCCAGCAGGCGCGGGGGCCGACCGGATCACCGATTTCAGCCATGCTCAGGGCGACCGCATCGATCTTTCGGCGATCGATGCCAATACCGGCGCGGCCGGCAACCAGGCCTTCAGCTTCATCGGCACCGCCGCCTACACCGGCGTGGCCGGCCAGTTGCGCTACGTGTCGGTCAATGGCGTGACCACCATCGGCGGCGATGTCAACGGCGACAAGGTCACCGACTTCCACATCCAGCTCACTGGCGCCATCCCGCTGGCGACAGCGGATTTCGTGTTATAGCGGCCGATAGCGTATCGATATGACAATGCCCGCCCCGGAAGGGGCGGGCATTCTTGTCTGGTCCGGACGGCTCGAAGAGGCCGGAGTCAGCCCTGGGCGGCGACGGCGACGCCCTTGCTCTCGAGCAGCTCCTGCAGCTCGCCGGTCTGGTACATCTCGCGGACGATGTCGCACCCGCCGACGAACTCGCCCTTGACGTAGACCTGCGGGATGGTCGGCCAGTTTGAGAAATCCTTGATGCCCTGGCGCAGGCCGGGATCGGTCAGGATGTCGATGCCCTTGAAGGGCACGCCGAGATGGGTCAGCACCTGCACCACCGCGGCCGAGAAGCCGCATTGCGGAAACACCGGGGTGCCCTTCATGTAGACGACGACGTCGTTGCCGGCGATGTCGCTGCGGATGCGCTCGAAGACGGGGTTGTCCATGGGTTACTCGCTGGCTGAGGGTCAGGCTTCGGCGGCGGAGGTGTGCAGCATCAGCGCGTGCAGCTCGTTGCCCATCCGGCCGCCCAGGGCCTGATAGACCATCTGGTGCTGCTGCACGCGGCTCTTGCCGGAGAAGGCCGGGCTGGTGACATAGGCGGCATAGTGATCACCGTCGCCACGCAGATCCTCGATCCGCACCTCGGCGCCGGGCAGGCCATCCTTGATCAGGCGGACGATCTCCGCCGGGTCCATCGCCATCTTACGCCTCTCCAGCCTGGACGATATCGGTCATGTATCCGGGCAGCCACGCCTCATTGATGCGGCGCAGCTCAGCCACGGATATGGCACCGCCGTCCTTGCGCTTCAACACGTCGCCGCCGGTGCGGCCGATGATTTGCGCCGGGACGCCGGCCGCCCGGGCCCGCTCCAGCAGCGCCTCGCCGTCGGCGGTGGTGACCAGATAGCGGCCCTGATCCTCACCGAACAACAACCCGGCCTCGGCCGCAAGGTCGACCGTGGCGCCGATCCGGCCGGTCATCGCCATCTCCGCCAGGGCGACGTAAAGGCCGCCGTCGGAGAGATCGTGGCAGGCGGTGGCCGAGCCGTCCTGGATCAGGGCCCGCACGAAATCGCCGTTGCGGCGCTCTGCCGCCAGATCGACCGGCGGCGGCGCGCCGTCCTCGCGGCCATGGATCTCGCGAGCGTAGAGCGAGGCGCCGAGATGGCCCCTGGTTTCGCCAATCAGGACAACGGCTTCGCCTTCGGTCTTGAAGCCGAGTCGGACGTGGCGCCCGCCGTCCTCGACCAGCCCGACGCCGCCGATCGCCGGGGTCGGCAGGATGGCCTCGCCCGAGGTCTCGTTGTAGAGCGAGACGTTGCCGGAAACGACCGGGAAATCAAGCGCCAGGCAGGCTGCCTTCATGCCCTGGATGCAACCGACGAACTGGCCCATGATCCGCGGCTTCTCGGGATTGCCGAAGTTCATGTTGTCGGTGATGGCCAGCGGCCGGGCGCCGGTGGCGGTCAGGTTCCGCCACGCCTCGGCCACCGCCTGGGCGCCACCGGCCTCGGGATCGGCGAAGCAATAGCGCGGCGTGCAGTCGGTGGTGATGGCCAGGAGCTTGCCGGTGCCGTGCACCCGCACCAGAGCCGCATCGGCCTGGCCGGACAGGGCAACGGTGTCGGCGCCGACCTGGCTGTCATATTGCTCCCAGATCCAACGCTTGGAGGCGAGGTCGGGGCAGGCCAGCAGGCGCGTCAGCACCGCCTCCGGCGTCTCCGGCAGGGGCAGGGACGCGGCCGGGATCTCCGGCTGCTTCGGCGTCGGTTCCCACGGCCGGGCGTAGTTCGGCGAGGCGTCGACCAGCTCCGCCACCGGCATGTCGGCCCAGACCTTGCCGTGCATCTTCAGCACCAGCCGGCCGGTGTCGGTGACTCGGCCGATCACAGCGAAATCCAGCTCCCATTTGCGGAAGATCGCCTCGGCCTCGGCCTCGCGACCGGGCTTCAGCACCATCAGCATCCGCTCCTGGCTCTCCGACAGCATGATCTCGTAGGGGACCATGCCGGTCTCGCGCTGCGGCACGTGGTCGAGGTCCAGCTCGATGCCGCAGCCGCCCTTGCTCGCCATCTCGACCGAGGAGGAGGTCAGGCCGGCCGCGCCCATGTCCTGGATGGCGACGATGGCGTCGGTCGCCATCAGCTCCAGGCAGGCCTCGATCAGCAGCTTCTCGGTGAAGGGGTCGCCGACCTGAACGGTCGGGCGCTTCTCCTCCGACGCCTCGTCGAACTCGGCCGAGGCCATGGTGGCGCCGTGGATGCCGTCGCGCCCGGTCTTCGAGCCGACATAGACCACCGGGTTGCCGATGCCGCCGGCCGCCGAATAGAAGATCTTGTCGGTCGAGGCCACGCCCACGGTCATGGCGTTGACCAGGATGTTGCCGTTGTAGGAGGCGTGGAAGTTGGTCTCGCCGCCCACGGTCGGCACGCCGACGCAGTTGCCGTAGCCGCCGATGCCGGCGACGACGCCCGCCACCAGATGCCGGGTCTTCGGATGGTCCGGGCTGCCGAAGCGCAGCGCGTTCATGTTCGCCACCGGCCGCGCGCCCATGGTGAACACGTCGCGCAGGATGCCGCCGACGCCGGTCGCGGCGCCCTGATACGGCTCGATGAAGCTCGGGTGGTTATGGCTCTCCATCTTGAAGATGGCGGCCTGGCCGTCGCCGATGTCGATCACGCCGGCATTCTCGCCCGGGCCGCAGATCACCCAGGGCGCGGTGGTCGGCAGCTGCTTCAGCCAGCGGCGCGACGATTTGTAGGAGCAGTGCTCCGACCACATCACCGAGAAGATGCCGAGCTCGGTCAGCGTCGGCATCCGGCCCATGATCTGCTGGGTCAGGGCGAATTCGTCGGCGGTCAGGCCGAATTCCGCCGCCAGCGCCTGGGTGACGTCCGGTTCCGCTGGGAGGTTGAGGGCGTTGGACGGTGCGGTCATGAAAGGATCTGCGCCAGGCCTTCGAACATGGCGCGGCCGTCGGTGTTGCCGTGCTCCGGCTCCGCGGCGCGCTCGGGATGGGGCATCATGCCGAGCACCCGCCGGTTCTCGGACAGGATGCCGGCGATGTCGTTCAGGCTGCCGTTCGGGTTGCCGCGGCCGTCCTCGTCGGCGATGTAGCGGAAGGCGACGCGGTCCTCGTCCTCCAGCCGCTTCAGCGTGTCCGGGTCGGCGAAGTAGCAGCCGTCATGGTGCTGGATCGGGATGCGCACCGTCTGGCCGGCGTTGTAGCCGCGGGTGAACGGGCTGTTCGAGGTCTCGACCCGCATCGCCACGGTGCGGGAGACGAATTTGAGGCCGGCGTTGCGCAGCAGCGCGCCGGGCAACAGCCCCGCCTCGGTCAGGATCTGGAAGCCGTTGCAGATGCCGACCGTCGGCACGCCGCGGGCCACCGCCTCGCGGATCGCGCCCATGATCGGCGATTGCGCTGCCATGGCACCGGAGCGGAGATAGTCGCCGTAGGAGAAGCCGCCGGGGATGGCGATCAGATCGGTCGGCGGCAGCTCGGTGTCGCGATGCCAGACCATATGGGTCGGCCGTCCGGTCGCGTGGGAGAGTGCCACGGCGAGGTCTCGGTCGGCGTTCGATCCCGGAAAGACGATGACGGCGGCTTGCATGGCCGGGATGTAGCGGTCCCGCCGGGGCTTGGCAAGGGTGCCGCGGGCTGTGCTGGCATGCGTGGCGGCGCGGCCTCGGCGCTGCCGCGCGCGGACAGGAAAAAGGCCGGCTCCGCAAGGTGGCGGAGCCGGCTGGCAAGGCCAGTCGCAGGGAATGACGTTACAGGCGGAGAAGCAGGTCGCGCGGGTCGCTGGCGGGGGCTGGGCCGTCGACGCCGATGTCGCGCAGCATATGGTCGTCCAGCGCCTCAACCGGCAGCCGGGCGGCGCGGCGGGCGCCCAGCGTCGCCGCGGCAGCGCCGATCAGGGCGCGCAGGCCGGAGCGGCTGGCCGCCACGGTGGCGCGATGCTGGATGTGGTCGGTGCAGGCTGTCGTCATGGCATACCCTTCCGTCGGCGGCGTGATCGGTCATCGGGAACACCCTGAACATCGGATTCTGGAGAACAAACCGCAAACAGGATATTCTCGTGGATGGGATAAGAGAATCTATCGAGCCGACGAGGGAACCCATGCGCCGTCGCCTGCCGCCGCTGAACGGCGTCCGCGCCTTCGAGGCCGCGGCCCGCCACCAGAGCTTCACCCGCGCCGCCGAGGAGCTGGCCGTCACCCAGGCCGCGGTCAGCCAGCAGGTGCGCCGGCTGGAAGACTGGCTCGGCGCCAAGCTGTTCAATCGCACCGAAGGCGGGCTGGAGCTGACCGAGACCGGCCGCAGCTACCTGCCGGTGCTGCGCGACGCCTTCGATGCCATCGCCGAGGCCACGGCCCGGATCCGGCCGCCGCCGCATTCCGGCATCCTCACCGTCTCGTCGATGCCGTCCTTCATCCGCAAATGGCTGGTGTCGCGCATGCCGCTGTTCGCCGAGCAGCACCCGGAGATCGACGTCAATCTCGATGCCGAATCCCGGCTGGTCGATTTCAGCCGCGACTCTGTCGACTGCGCCATCCGTTTCGGCAGCGGCGCCTGGGAAGGGGTGGTGGCGGAGAAGCTGTTCTCCGAGGACACATTCCCGGTGTGCAGCCCGGCGCTCGTCGAGGCCGGGCTGCGCAGCATCGAGGATCTGCGCCGCTTCCGGCTGCTGCACGACGAGACCCTGGTGCAGTGGAAGCACTGGCTGCGGGCGGCGGGGATGGAGGATCTCGGCTGGGTCCGGGGCCCGCGGACGCAGGATTCGGCCCTCCTGATCCAGATGGCGATCGAAGGTCAGGGCGTGGCGCTGGCGCAGCGGGTGCTGGTGATCGACGATTGGCGCGCCGGCCGGCTGGTGCGGCCCGTCGAGCTGTCGCTCAAGAGCGACTTCCTGAAGAGCGATTACGCCTACTATTTCGTGGCGCCGCCCAACGCCCTCAACCGGCCGCTGGTGCGGGCGTTCCGCGACTGGCTGTTCGCCGTCGCCGCGGAGGGCGAGGCGTCGCCGGACGAGCCGATGGCGCTGCCGGCGGCTTGAGAGCCGCCGGCACGGCCGGGGCTACGCCAGCGCCTCGTCGAAGAAGGTCAGCAGCCGCTTCCAGTGCCGCTCGGCGCCGGTCTCGTTGTAGACGGTGTGGTCGGGCACCGCCCAGCCATGCCATGCGCCATGCCGACATAGTTCTCGATGATGTGGTCGACGCCGCCGCGCCGCAGGGCCTCGGCCAGCCGGGCCGATTGCTCCGGCGGGAAGCTGTTGTCGACCTCGGCGACGCCGATATAGACGCGGCCTTTGATCCTGTCGGCGAGCAGATACGGGCTGTCGGGCGCTTCGCCGGCGAGGTTGCCGCCATGGAAGCTCGCCGCCGCGCCGATCCGGTCGGCATAGGCCGCCGCCGCCGTCAGCGCGCGGGCGCCGCCCATGCAGTAGCCGACGACGCCGACCGGGCCCGTAACACTCTCGGCGTCAAAGACGTCGAGGAAGGCGGCGGTGTCCTGCCGCGTCATCTCCTGGCTCGTCTCGCGCAGCATCGTCAGGATCTGGGCGCGGGCCGCGTCGTCGCCGAAGGAGGCGCCGGTGAACGGGCCGTATGCGCCGAACCGGTAGAACAGGTCCGGCAGCAGCACGACGTAACCCGAATCGGCCAGACGCTGCGCCATGCCGGACAGAGAGGCCCGCGGGCCCATCGCATCCATGTAGAGAATGACGCCGCGCAGTGCATTGCCGGTGGCGGCGGCGCCACCGGGGTGGAACAACGCCGCCTTGGCCGTTCCGTCCGACGTCTTGATCTGAAGGTCGCGCCTCATCAGCCATTCCTTGTCGTTCGCCCCGGCCGCGAGGGCACACATGCGTCGCCGGTCCGGACTGCCCGGACCGGCGACGCAATCGGAGAATCGGCCGTGCCGGGATGATACCCGTCATTCCCGCCAGAACGGCTTGCGGCGCATGGTCTCGACCTGGTCGCGGCGCAGGCCGAGGTCGAGCAGGGTGTCGTCATCCATGCGTTGCATCCGGCCGCGCGCCTCGATCCGGGCGCACCACAGAGCCGGCAGGGCCGCGACGCGGCGGAGCAGGACAAGGATGGGGTTCCGCCGCTTGCTGGGTGCGGAGCGGCGCTCGTCGATGCAGCAACTGGTCATGATACGGTCCTGATCGAGGGGGGATCAGGGGTCGACCCGTGCCTCCAAGATCGGTCCTGGCGGCCCCGGCCGCAAACGGGATAGTCTGGCCCTAGCCCAATAAAAACTTGGCCTGGGGACTCGGAATGGGATGGCGTCTGCCCCCGCTGAACGGCGTGCGGGCCTTCGAGGCGGCGGCGCGGCACCGCAGCTTCACCCGCGCCGCGGCCGAGCTGTCGGTGACCCAGGCCGCGGTCAGCCAACAGGTGCGCCGGCTGGAGGACTGGCTGTCGGTCAGGCTGTTCCACCGTCGCGAGAACAGCCTGGAGCTGACCGAGGCCGGCCGGATCTACCTGCCGCTGGTCAGCGCCGCCCTGGCCGGCATCGCCGACGCGACGGCGCAGATCGCGCCGGGCCGCGCGGCCGGCGTGCTGACCATCAGCACCACCCCATCCTTTGCCGCGAAATGGCTGACGGCCCGTCTGCAGGGGTTCACCGCGGCGCATCCGGATCTCGACGTGAATGTCACGGCAGCGCTCCACCGGGTGGACCTCGAGGGCGGCGAGGCGGATTGCGCCATCCGCTGGGGCCAGGGCGGCTGGGAGGGGCTGGCCTGCGACCGGCTGTTCGCGGAGGACTACTTCCCGGTCTGCAGCCCGGCACTGCGGGACGGGCCACCGGGGCTGAGCACGCTCGACGACCTGCGCCGGCACACACTGCTGCATGACCAGTCCTTGGCACCCTGGCGCGACTGGCTGCGCGCCGTCGGCATGGCGGATGTCGACTGGGTGCGCGGACCGCGGGTCAGCGATTCCTCCCTGACCATACAGGCGGCAGTGGAAGGACAGGGGGTGGCGCTCGTCGTATTCTCCCTGGTGGCCGACGACCTGGCGGCCGGGCGGTTGGTGCGCCCACTCGATCTCTCGGTGCACAGCCCGGCCAGCTATCACTTCGTCGCGACCGTGGGGGCGATGCGGCGCCCGATGGTGCGGGCCTTTCGCGACTGGATCGTCGCCGCCGCGGCCGAGACCGTCCTGGCGCCGCTGGAACCGGTCGCATCGCCGCGCCCGGCCGATTGAGCCTCTGCCGGCCTTGTCGGGCGCCCCCCTCCGGACCATCTGCCATCCGGTGCAACGATCAAAGGAGAGGCGCGTGATCGATCCGAAGAAGCTGTTCGAGGACTTCCTCGGCGGCGGTGCGAAGCAGCCCGGCGGCAAGAGTCCCGGCTTGCCCGGCAATCTCGGCACGCTGGCCACCGGCGCGGTCGGCGGCGGGTTGATCGGTCTCCTCCTCGGTTCGAAGAAGGTCCGCAAGTTCGGCGGCAAGGCGCTCGGCTATGGCGGTGCCCCGGTGCTCGGCGGCCTGGCCTACAAGGCGTGGCAGGACTGGTCGGCCAACCGGGCGCCGGCCCCGGCCCAGCCCCCGGCGCAGCAGCCGATTCCCCTGCCGCCGCCGCGCAGCCCGTTCGACCTGGAGACCCAGAGCGCCGCGGGCGGCGGCGACGCGCGCATCGCCGTGGTGCGGGCGATGATCGCCGCGGCCAAGGCCGACGGCCATATCGACGCGACCGAGCAGCGGGCGCTGTTCGACCGCATCGGCCAGCTCGAGCTCGACACCGAGGAGAAGGCCTTCGTCATGGACGAACTGGCGAAGCCGCTCGACATTGCGGCGATCGCGGCCCTGGCGGCGACGCCGGAGCAGGCGGCGGAGATCTGGCTGGCCTCACGCCTGGCGATCGATCCGGACGACCCGCGTGAGAAGGCCTATCTCGACGATCTCGCGGCGCGTCTGAAGCTGCCCCAGGGGCTCACCGCCCATCTCGAGGCGCAGGCCGCCGCGGTCGGGTGATGCCCCTCACTGTCATGCCCGGGCTTGACCCGGGCATCCAGAGAATGCCAACGCCGCTTCGGGTGGCCCCTGGATTGCCGGGTCAGGCCCGGCAATGACAGGAAGGCGGCGGCGTCTCAGGCGACGAGGTCGATCGTGTAGCTCTCGGTGACCGGGTTGGCCAGCAGCTTGCGGCACATCTCGTCGAGGCGCGCCTTGGCCTGGGCGGCGTCGGCGGCGGCGATCTCGACCTCGATCACCTTGCCCTGCCGCACCTCGCCGACCTCGTCGAAGCCGAGGCCCTGTAGGGAATGACCGATCGCCTTGCCCTGGGTGTCCAGGACACCGGGCTTCAGCATGACGTGGATGCGGGCTTTCATGGGGCGACCTGGCTCTCACGGATGTCGACGACACTTCCTTCCGGCAGGATGCCGAGGCGCCGGGCCACTTCCTGATAGGCCTCGAGGACGCCGCCGAGGTCCTGGCGGAAGCGATCCTTATCGAACTTCTCGTTGGTCTGCACGTCCCACAGACGGCAGTTGTCCGGGCTGATCTCGTCGGCCAGGACGATCCGCATCTCGTCGTTCTCGTCGTACAGGCGGCCGAACTCCAGCTTGAAGTCGACGAGCTTGAGGCCGATGCCGAGGAACAGGCCGGTGAGGTAGTCGTTCACCCGAAGCGACAGCGAGACGATATCGTCGAGGTCCTGGGCGTTGGCCCAGCCGAAGGCGGTGATGTGCTCCTCCGACACCATCGGGTCGTTGAGCTCGTCCGACTTCAGATAGTACTCGATGATCGAGCGCGGCAGCGGCGTGCCCTCGGGCACGTTGAAGCGCTTGGAGAACGAGCCGGCGGCGATGTTGCGCACCACCACCTCGAGCGGGATGATCTCGACCTCGTGGATCAACTGCTCGCGCATGTTCAGGCGGCGCATGAAATGCGTCGGCACGCCGATCTCGGACAGCCGGGTCATCAGGTACTCGGAGATGCGGTTGTTCAGCACCCCCTTGCCCGAGATCACAGCCTTCTTCTGACCGTTATGCGCCGTCGCATCGTCCTTGAAGTACTGGACGATCGTGCCCGGCTCCGGCCCTTCGTACAGGACCTTGGCCTTGCCTTCGTAGATGCGCCTGCGGCGGCTCATGTGGAAGCGTCCATGGAACGGGTGATGCCAACAGCAAAAAGGGTCGGGACGTCCCGGAAAGGCCGTCCACGCCCGCGCACATATAGCAAGCGTGGCTCTGGTAAACAATTGCGCGCTCCCGTCCGCCTCCGGGCGTGACCCGGACGGCCGGAGACGCTATATCCTCCGCTATGGGATGCGCCCGCTGCTGCGGGCAGGTGGAAGGATACGGCATGACGACGTTCGACTCGCGGGGCCAGGCGTTCGAGGCGGAGTTCCAGCACGACCAGGAGCTCCTGTTCCGGATCCAGAACCGGCGCAACAAGCTGCTGGGCCTGTGGGCGGCCGAGCTGATGGGCCTGACCGGCGCCGATGCCGAGGCCTATGCGAAGGAGGTCATCATGTCCGACTTCGAGAAGCAGACCGACGAGGACGTGCACGACAAGGTCTATGCCGATCTGAAGATCCACGACGTCGACCTGTCCGACCACCGGCTGCGCAAGAAGATGGACGCGCTGCTGGCCGTGGCGCGGCAGCAGATCATGACCGAGGCGACGCCGAAGTAAGGCCGGTCTCCTCGCTGAACGAAAAAGGGCGGCTGAGGCCGCCCTTTTCTTTTGCTGAGCGCCCGGTCAGCCCTTGACCGCCCCGGCCGTCAGCCCGCTGGTCATGGCGTTGCGGAAGACATAGTAGATCACCGCCGGCGGCACGGCGTAGATCAGCCCGGTCGCCATCAGCAGGTTCCAGGGGGAATCGTCGGCCGACAGGAACATGCCGAGCCCGACCGACAGCGGCGCCGCCTGCTCGCTCGACAGCAGCAGGAAGGCGTAGAGATACTCGTTCCAGGCCAGCAGCAGGGCATAGATGCCGATCGCCACCAGCGACGGGCGCATCAGCGGCAGATAGACCATGCGGAAGATCTGCAGCGGCTTGGCGCCGTCCATGATCGCGGCCTCGTCCAACTCGCGCGGCAGCTTGTCGGAGGCCTGCTTCAGCACCCAGATGGCATAGGGCGAGGCCAACGCGATCATCGCCAGGATCAGCGCGGCCTGGGTGTTCAGCAGGCCGTAGGAGCCCATGGTCTTGTACATCGGCACGGCCAGGAAGGCGGCCGGGATCAGGTAGGTGGCCAGCGCCAGATTCATCACCTGGCGGCCGCCCCGCGCCCGCAGCCGGCTGATGGCGAAGGCGGCGCAGGTGGCGACGAACAGGGTCGCCACCCCGGTGGTGACCGCGATCAGGAAGCTGTTGCCGAGCTGCAGCCAGAAGTTGCTGAGATAGTAATGCTGCTGCCGGAACACGGTGAGGAAGTTGGAGAAGGTCGGGTGCTCCGGCCACAGCGCGCCGGCCAGCACCGCGTCCTGCGGCGAGATCGCCAGGACGAACAGGTGGTACAGCGGCACCAGGGTCCACAGCACCACCGGGACGGCGATCAGGATCAGGGCCGCCTCGTTGAGCCAGCGCTTCATGCTTCGCCTCCCTTGGACAGGCGTTTCACCATGACGAAGACCAGCGGCAGGACCAGCGGCATGGCGACGATGATCGAGGCGACGCCGAGGTCGAGGGCGTTGTTGCGCAGGTAGCGGATGCCGAGCGTGGCCAGCACCTGGGTGCTATCGTTCGGGCCGCCGCCGGTCAGCAGGTAGACGCTGTTGAAGTCGCCCAGCGTCCAGATCGTCGACAGGATCACCGAGGTGACGTAGAGCGCCGCCACCGACGGCCAGGTGACGAAGCGGAAGCGCTGCCAGCGCGAGGCGCCGTCGACCGACGCGGCCTCGTAGAGGTCGCGGGCGATGGCCAGGCGCCCGGTCAGCAGGATCAGGGTCCAGAACGGCAGCGACTTCCAGATGTGGACCACCACCGCGCCGAAGAAGGCCAGCCAGGGATCGGTCAGCCAGGGCGGCCCCTCGAAGATGCCGAACAGCTGGAACAGCTGCTGGTTGATCATGCCCGTCTCGGGGTTGAGCATGACCCGGAAGGACAGGATGGTCGGGATCGACGGCACCGCCCAAGGCAGGATGAACAGCACCAGCAGCAGCCGGATCCACCAGCGCGGCACCGCGAAGAATCCCGACAGGCCGAGCGCGATCACCATCTTCACGTTCACCGCGATCAGCAGGAACAGGATGGTATTGACCGCCGCGGTCAGGAAGATCGGATCGGCGAACAGACGCCGGTAGCTGGCCGGGTTGGCGCCGAGATAGAGCCCGTAGCCGACCGGGTAGGCCACCAGCACCAGGAACACGGCGATGTAGGGGATGAGCAGGATCGCCCCCCAGGTCGCCCAGGTGCGGCGGTGGCTGCCGCCGGAGGCGGCCGGGATCGCATGGATCGTGGTCGCGGTCATCGGCTGGGTCCTCTCTCGAAAGGGCTGCGGCCCGGCCCGCACGGCGTCACGCGGGACCGGGCCGGCAGGCCGGTCCTAACCGGCGATTTCCTTGATCCGGGCGATCATCTCATCAACCGCCTGGTCGGGCGAGACCCCGTCCTGGACCACGCGGTTCAGCGCCTTGGCCCAGACATTCTCCGCATTCACCGTGGTGAAGTGGTAGTTGTAGACGAAGGGGAAGGGCACGGTACCCTCGGTGAACTGCTTCGACACCACGGCGCGGTGCGGGTCGCTGCCGTCGGTCCAGAACGGCCGGGCGGCGCCGGACTTGGTCACCGGGTACCAGCGCCCGACCGAACCCTCGACGAAGGGCGTCAGGTTCTCGTCCTTCATCATGAAGGCCATGAACTCCTTGGCCCGGGCCTTGTTCTTGGAATCGGCGAAGATCACCGCGGTCTTGGTCGCCGCCAGGTTCGGCAGCGTCCCGCCGTCCGGCTTCTTCGGGAACAGGGTGGTGCGGATGTTCTCCTCGTAGTTCTTCTTCGCCTGGGCCCGCTGCTCCTCGCTCAGCGACGGGTTGGTCGAATCGTCCAGATGCTTGCTGGGGATCGAGATCGTCGCGTTGTGGGTCAGGACTGTGGTCTTGTTGTGGAAGTTGACGTTGTTGTCGGTGTCGAGCCAGTTGACCGAGGAGGGCGGGGTGCAGCCGCGGCTGAAGATCGAGCTGTAGCCCTTGACCGCCTCGATCATCGCCGCCCGGTTCTCCGGCTGGTCGAGCACGATCTTGCCGTTCTCGTCGACGATCTTGACGTTGTAGGCGTTGGCCCAGGTCAGGAAGCTGAAGAAGGTGTCCGAGGCCGCGACGCTCATCGGATGGCCGATGGCGTAGATGCGCTTGCCCTTGCTGCGCAGGGCGTCCTGCACCTTGCCGCACCAGAAGTCCCAGTACTCGTTCCAGGTGCCGGGGATGTCGGCCTCGCTGAAGCCGGCGTCCTGCAGCATGTCCTTCCAGTAGAAGATGTGCATGGTCTGGCGTTCGATCGGGAAGGCGTAATAGGCCTTCTGCCCGGTCTTGCCGTTCGTCAGGAAGGTGGTGGCCAGCGCGTCGGGCTGGAACTGGTCCTTGATCGGGGTCAGGACGTCGCTGACATCCTCCAGCCGGCCCTCATAGGCCCACTGACCGGTGGTGCGGAAGTCGAAGGTGGTGCAGTAGCCGACATCCGGCGGCGTGCCGGCCTCGACCGCGGCGACCGACTTCACGATGCAGTCCTCGGTCGAGTAGAGCGACAGCTCGACCTTGACGCCGGTCGCCTTCTGGTACCGGTCGATCAGGGCCAAAAGGGCGTCGTCCTCGCCCTTGTAGAAGCCCTTGGTGAACCAGACGGTGAGCGTGTCCTGCGCCTGGACGGGCGCGACAGCGGCAAGGCCGAGGGCCAGGGCACAACCCGCCGTGAGATGGCGGAGACCGATCTTGGGCATGAGACTTCTCCCAGAGCTGAGGAATGGGTGGCGGCTTGCGCCGTCTTGCTGGTGGCTTCCGGGCGGCCGGAAGCGGGGTGTCAGCCGGGGCGCGGCCGTCTGGCGGTGGAGCCCCGTTCGACGATCTCGAAGCCGACATCGATCACCCGCGGCGGGGCCGGGGCGTCGTCCTTGGCCTCCAGGATTCGCAGCAGCAGCTCGCCGACCCGGCGGCCGATGCCCGCGGCATCGATCCGCACCGTCGACAGCGCCGGCACGCATTGTCCGCCGATCTCGAAATCGCCGAAACCCAGGATCGAGACCTGCCCGGGCACGGCGATGCCGCGGCGATGGCACTCCATCAGGGCGCCGACGGCGGCGAGGTCCGAGACCGCGAACACGGCGTCGATCGGCCCGGCGGTGTCGAGCAGCTGGGCCATGGCGGCGGCCCCGCCGGCGAAGGACAGCGGCACCAGGCCGCGATGGACCATGGCATCGGTCGGCAGCCCGGCCTCGCGCAGCACCTCGGCGAAGCCGGCCAGGCGGGCGCCGCCGCGAAAGTCGCGGGAATCCCCGTCGACCGCCGGGCCGATGCCGCCGATCCGGCGGTGCCCGAGCGCGATCAGATGCCGCGCCGCAGCCCGGCCGGCCTCGATGTTGGAGAAGCCGACGGCCCGGTCGATCGGATCGGCCGCGCCGCAATCCCAGATCTCGACCACCGGGATACCGGCGCTGCGCAGCATGGTGCGTGCCGCCTCGGTGTGGTGCATGCCGGCCAGCACGATCGCCTCGGGCCGGCGCTCCAGCATCGCCCGGACCAGCGCCTCCTCCTCGCTCATGCGGTAGAGGGTGTAGCCGATCAGCAGCTGGTAGCCGGTTCGGCGCAGCACCTCCGACAACCCGTGCGCGGTGTCGGCGAAGTTGGAGTTGGTGATGGTCGGCACCAGCGTGGCGATGAAGCCGGTGCGGCGCGACGACAGGGCGGCGGCGACCTTGTCGTCGACATAGCCGAGCTGATCGATGGCGCGGCGGATCCGGTCCCGCGTCTCCGGCGCCACCCGGCTGCTGCCGGCCTGCACCCGGGACACGGTCATCGGCGAGACCCCGGCGAGACGGGCCACGTCCCGCATGGTCGGGCGGAGGGAACGCTTGGGCATGGCTTGGCTCCCGATCGGCCGCGCGGCGCTCCTGCGCCCAGCCGCACGCCGACGGGGCCGCGCATCCCGGCGCGTCCGGACCGCGGTGGCGGGGCAGGGCCGCGCGAAGGCGCGGCAGGCCGCGGAACGCGTCATCGGCGGGACCGGAGGGTCCCTGCGCTCGGTTGGATGAGATCGATGGCAAGCATGGTGTCGGCCCTCCCCATGGCCTTGAGGTCGATTTGTCGTTCTTATTGATGTGACCGGTAACATGGACGGCTGTCGGCACGCAAGAGCGAGGCGGCGGGGGAGGGCGGTCCTCCCGGCGGTTGCATCCCGCCGCCGGATCGACGCAGAGTGCGGCGATGATCGAGACCCAGACGCGCAGACGCCGGCCGGCCGCGGCGGAAGCAGGGGCGGCCAGGCCGCGGACCAAGCCGTCGGAGGTGCGCCGGCGCGAGCTGCTGGACGCCGGCGAGGCGCTGGTGCTGAAGAAGGGGATCGCCGGCACCAGCATCGACGACATCGTCGCGGCGGCCGACGTGGCCAAGGGCACCTTCTATCTGTATTTCGCCGGCAAGGAGGCGTTGGTCGAGGCGCTGCGCGAGCGGTTCTCCGAGCGGTTCAGCGCCCGCATCGCCGCGGCCCAGGCGAAGCTCGACCCGGCCGACTGGTCCGGCCGGCTCGCCGCCTGGCTGGAAGGCGGCGTGCACGGCTATCTCGACCAGGTGGAGCTGCACGACGTGCTGTTCCACACGCCGGACTTCCTGCCGCGCCAGCGCCGCGTCGATGGCCATATGGAACCGGTCCGCGGCCTGGTCGAGCTGCTGCGCGACGGCGCCGCGGCCGGCGCCTGGGCGGTGGATGACCCGGAGATGACGGCGGTGCTGCTGTTCTACGCCTTCCATGGCGGCGTCGATCACGCCATCGCCGACGGCCGCACCGACGACGCCGCTGGGCTGGTGGACGAGCTGCAGGCCTTCGTCCGCCGGGCGCTGGGGCTGGGCTGACCAAGCCCGATGAAGGGGATGCCTCGTAACGGGGACGCTTACCGCTCGACCGTACGGTTCCAGCGGTCGTTCCACTCCGGCCGGTGGGCGTTGATCTGGTCCCAGTCGACCGTGACCGCGTGCTCGAGATAGCCGCGCATCTCCTTCACCATCGCCGCCGTCTCCGGCGTCGGGCCGTCGACCTTGGCGTTGGAGGGGATCTGGTTGCCGTATTGCAGCGCCTTGGCCTGCGCCTCCGGCGTCAGCAGGTACTGCGCCAGCTTCTGCGCCAGCGCCGGCTCGGAATTCCCGGCGACGACGCATTCGGCGACCATCAGCACCACGGCACCTTCCTTCGGCTGGGCGTAGGCGACCGGGATGCCCTTGTCCTCGAAGCTGGCGACGGCGGTCGGCGTCAGCGGGAAGATCGCCGCCTCGTCGGTCTGCACCATCTCCGACAGCTTGGCCGAACTCGGGATGTATTCCAGCACGTTCGGGCCGACGGTCTCGCCCCACTTCGCGAAGCCGGGGTCGACATTGTCCTCGCTGCCGCCCTGGATGCGGTTGAACATCAGGAAGCCGTGCAGCCCGTAGGTGCTGCTGGACAGCGACTGGAACACGACCTTGCCCTCGAATTTCGGATCGGCGAGGTCCATCCAGGAGGCGGGGGCGGCCCAGCCCTCCTGCTCGAACATCCTGGTGTTGTAGGCGAGGCCGGTCACCGTGAGGGTGACGCCCAGCGCCATGTCGTCCTTGATCCGCGCGGCGGGGTAGAGATCGGCCATCACCGGTGCCGTCTCGGCCTTCTGGCACAGCCCCATGCCGATGGCGCGGACCATGACGCCGTCGTCGAGGAAGGCCAGGTGCATCTGCGGGTTGTCCTTGGCCGCCTGCAGCTTGGCCAGCACCTCGGAGGAGGTGCCGGGGACGACCACCACCTTGACGTCGTTCGTCTTCTCGAAATCCGGGAAGACGTGCTGGGTGTAGGCCTTCTCCATGTCGCCGCCGTTCATGCCGACATAGAGGGTCTTGGTCTCCGCCATCGCCGCGCCCGAGGCCAGCAGCGCGGTGGTGGCCAGCAGCGCCGTCGTGGTCCGTCCGTTCATGTCGCTCTCTCCTGTTTCCGGTTGTTGATGCTCAGGCGGCCGCCGCCGTTCCGGCGAAACGGCCGATGTCGAAGGCCTCGATCGGGGTGGGGCTGCGGCCGTCGCGCGCCAGCTCGGCCAGCACCTCGCCGACCGCCGGCCCGATCTGGAAGCCGGCGCCGGAGAAGCCGAAGCCGTGGATCAGCCCGGGGGTGGTGCGGCTCGGCCCCAGCACCGGGTTGCGGTCGGGCGTGTCGCCCTCGACCCCGCTCCAGAACCGGATCACCTGGGCACCGCGCAGGGCCGGAAACAGCTCCGCCGCCTGGCGCAGCAGAGATCCGATGGCGCTGCGGCCGGGCCGGGCGCGGTCGGCATCCAGCGCGACGCCGCGGCCGCCGCCCATGACGCAGTTGCCGCGCTGGACCTGGCGGGCATAGATGCCGCCGCCTTCGACCCCGACATTGACGTCCATGAAGCGCGGCAGCGGCTCGGTCACCGCCATGTTGGGATGGGCCGAGACCAGCGGCACCGGTTCGCCGAAGGCGGCGGCGAAGCGGCCGGACCAGGCGCCGGCGCAGTTCAGCAGCAGGCGCGACCGCACCTCCAGCCCGTCGCCGGCCAGCAGGCGGAAGCCGTCGCCGTCGCGCACCGCCTCCTGCACCGCGGTCTGCTCGCGGATATCGGCCCCGGCCTTGCGCGCGGCGCGGGCGAAGCCCGGCGACACCAGTCGCGGATTGGCATGGCCGTCGGCCGGGCACCAGGATCCGGCGATGGCCCGGTCGCCCAGCCAGGGCCAGCGGGCGCGGAAGGCGTTGCCGGCGACGATCTCGAGCCCGAGGCCGAGGTCGCGCACCCGGTCCTGATAGGCCTCCAGCGACGCCAGGTCGGCCTCGCTGCGCGCCAGCTTGAGATGGCCGGAGCGGATGTATTCGCCGTCGATGCCGATCGTCTCGGGCAGCCTCTGCCAGATCGCATGCGCCCGCTGTGCCAGCGGGATCTGCTCCGGCGGCCGGCCCTGGCGACGGACGCCGCCATAGTTCACGCCGCTGGCCTGGGCGCCGCAGAAGCCGCGCTCCAGCAGCAGCACCGTCATGCCCATGCGGCGCAGCGCCAGGGCCGCGGCGGCGCCGGCGATGCCGCCGCCGATGATGGCGACATCGGTGGTGATGCGCTCAGTGGAGCTCATGTTGCGTCCCGGCCATTGCGCGGTGACGAGACGGAGAGGCCTGAGCCACCCCCTCACCCTCCCGTCGCCTGCGGCGCCGGGCCCCTCCCTCTCCCCAAGGAGAGGGAAGAAGAGCGGCCGCCCTACACCTCTCCTCGGGGAGAGGTCGGGATCGCGCAGCGATTCCGGGTGAGGGGGTGGCTCCGGCCCCTCCCATCCAGCACATCTCGGCGACCGCACAGGATTCCCGGGTCAAGTCTGTGATGCGCCCCATCATGCCGCTTCCTCCGGCGCGTCCTCGATCGCGACCGGGATCGGCTTGACCGGGGCCTGGCCGCGCAGCCGCCCCACCGCTTCGACCGGCACGCCGCGGTGGGCGGCCAGGATCTCCGCCGCCGCGGCGCCGCACATGCGGCCCTGGCAGCGGCCCATGCCGACCCGGCACAGCGCCTTCAGCCGGTTCAGCTCCGGCGTGTTCCAGCGGGTGGCGGTGGCGCGCAGCGTGCCGGCCGACACCTCTTCGCAGCGGCAGACCACGAGATTGTCCGGCGCCTGAGCGGCCCAGCCGGCGGGGAAGGGGAAGGCGCGCTCCAGGCCCTGGCGGAACCGGCCGATCGCGGCCAGCTTCGCCTCCAGCCGCGTGGCGCGGGCGCGGTCGAACGACCGGCCGAGATCCTGCAGCAGCGCCAGGGCCGCGCGCTCGCCAGCCAGCTCGGCGGCATCCGCCCCGGCGATGCCGGCGCCGTCGCCGGCCAGGTAGACACCGGCCACGCTGCTGCGGCCGGCGGCGTCGCGCTCCGGCAGCCAGGCGCGGTTCAGCGGGTCGAAGCGAAAGCGGCAGCCGGCCAGATCCGCGAGTTGTGTCTCAGATCGCAGGCCGTAGCCGAAGGCGACGGCGTCGCAGTCGATGCGATGCTCACGCTCGCCATCATGCCAGGCGAGGCCCTCGACCCGCTCGGTCCCCAGGATGCGCAGCGGCCGGGCCCCATGCCGGACTGGGACACCGCCGGCCTTCAGCGCCGCCAGCAGGCGCAGACCCTTCGCCAGCACCGTGGGGCCGCGCAGCAGGCCGGGCAGGGCGGCCAGCTTGTCGGCCTGTCGCGCGGTGTCCAGCACGGCCGCGACCTCAGCCCCGGCCTTCAGGTACTGCGAGGCGACCAGCGGCAGCAGCGGGCCGGTGCCGATGAAGGCGACGCGCCGGCCGATGCCGCAGCCCTGGTATTTCAGCGCCACCTGCGCCGCGCCCAGGCTGTAGGCGCCGGGCAGGGTCCAGCCGGGGATCGGCAGGATCCGGTCGGTCGCGCCGGTGGCCAAGATCAGGTGGCTGTGGGGCAGACGCTCGGTGCGACCGTCGCGCAGCAGGTCCAGCGCCCCGGCCTCGATGTTCCAGACCAGAGTGTTCGGCCGGTGATCGATGGCGAGCCCGTCGATGGTGCGGTGCAGCGCCTCGGCCTTGGCAGCCTCGGTGCCGTAGAGGGTTTTGGCGCCGCGGGTGAAGCCGTCGGGCTGGCGGCGATAGATCTGGCCGCCGCCCTTGGCGGCCTCGTCCACCAGCACCGGCCGCAGCCCGGCCGCCGCGAGGGCCTGGGCGGCACGGATGCCGGCCGGGCCGGCGCCGACGATGACCGGCCTGATCTCGCCGCTCATGCCGCCTCTCCCGGGCCGATGACCAGGCGCATGCCCTCGGCGATGAAGGTCGAGCAGGCCCGGAAGCGCTGCCCGTCCTCGGTCGCCACCCAGCAATCCTGACAGGCGCCCATCAGGCAGAAGCCGGCGCGGGGACCGCCGCCGAACTCGGACCGTCGCAGCCGGTCGGCCGTGGTCAGGATCGCGGTCAGCACCGTGTCGCCGGCCAGGGCCGTGGCCGGGCGCCCGTCCAGGCGGAAGCGGATTTCGGGCCGGCCGGTCTCGGCCAGGCGGGTCAGGATGGGCATGAGGGGGATCCGGTCACTGGCGGCCGACCAGGATGCGGTCGAGGCCGTAGATGCGGTCGAGCACGACCATGGCGACGGCGGTGACGGCGACCATCAGGGCCGACACCGCGGCCATCATCGGGTCGATCGATTCCGTCGCGTACATGTACATCCGCACCGGCAGGGTGACGGTGGCGGGCGAGGTGACGAAGATCGACATCGTCAGCTCGTCGAAGCTGTTGATGAAGGCCAGCAGCCAGCCGCCGGCGACGCCGGGCAGGATCATCGGCAGGGTGATGCGGCGGAACACGGTGAAGGCGCCGGCGCCCAGTGACGCCGCCGCCTGCTCGGTCGACCGGTCGAAGCCGACCAGGGCGGCGATCACCAGCCGCAGCGCGTAGGGCGTGATCACCACGCTGTGCGCCAGCACCAGCCAGAAGAAGCTGCCGGCGGCGCCGAGCCGCGAGAACAGCTGCAGCAGCGCCACGCCCAGCACCAGATGCGGGATCAAGAGCGGCGACAGGAACAGGGCGTTCAGCGCGTCGCGGCCGCGGAAGGCGTAGCGCGTGGTGGCGATGCCGGCCGGCACCGCGATCGCGGTCGACAGCGTCGCCGACAGGGTCGCCAGCCACAGGCTGTTCCAGAAGGACTGCAGGAAGTCCGGGTGGTCGAACACCGCCGCGAACCAGCGCAGCGAGGCGCCGGCGGTCGGCAGGCTCAGCGTGCTCTCCGGCGTGAAGGCGACCAGGCAGACGATCGCCAGCGGCGCCAGCATGAAGATCACGACCAGCGTGTGGAAGACCAGGGCGAGAGGGCCGTTGCGGGACATCGGCGCCTCACCCAAGGGTTTGCCGGTATCGTCCTTCGACGATCCGGTTGTAGCCGAGCATGATGGCCAGGTTGGCGACCAGCAGGATCACCGCGATGGCGGCGCCCAGCGGCCAGTTCAGCGAGCTCAGATATTCGTCATAGACCACGGTCGCGACCATCTTCAGCCGCCGACCGCCGAGCAGGCCGGGGATGGCGAAGGAGCTGGCGGCCAGGCCGAACACGATCAGGCTGCCGGACAGGAGGCCGGGCAGGATCTGCGGCAGCACCACCCGGCGCAGCACGGTGGCGGGGGACGCGCCCAGCGACAGCGCCGCCTGCTCGGTCGCCGGGTCCAGCTTCTGCAGCGAGGTCCAGACCGGAATGACCATGAAGGGCAGCATGATGTGCACCAGCGCCACCACCACCGCGGTCTCGGTGTAGAGCAGCCGGACGCGGCCGATGCCCAGCGCCTGCGTCGCCTCGCTCACCAGCCCGGTCGGGCCCAGCAGCATGCTCCAGCCGAAGGCGCGGACCACGACCGAGACCAGGAGCGGCGCCAGCACCACCAGGAGGAAGACCGACCGCCACGGGCTGCGCATCCGGCTCAGCACATAGGCCTCGGGCGCGCCGACCACGATGCAGATCAGCGTGGTCAGGGCCGACAGGCGGAAGGTGCGCAGGAAGATCTCGTAATAGTAGGGGTCGGTCAGAACGGTCAGGTACTGGCCGAGGGTCCATGCGTCCTGCACGCCGGTCGTGTGGTCATAGACGCGGAAGGACAGGATCAGGGTCAGGGCCAGCGGCGCCAGCACCAGCCCGGCGAACAGGATCGTCGCCGGCAGCACCATCGCCGCGGGGGCCAAGCGCTCCTCGATCGTGGCGCTCATCGGACGGCCTCGGCCGCTTCGGCGTCGCACAGCACCCGGACCATGTCCGGCGCCCAGTCGATGCCGGCGTGCGCGCCCTCGGCCAGCGGCTCGCCGCCGAGGTTCGGCGCAGCGGCCAGCAGCTCGCCGGCCGGGCTGTCCAGGTGGTACAGCCACTGGCTGCCCAGGAAGTAGCGGCGCGACACCGTGCCGGGCAGCCTTCCGGTGCCGGGCGCGCCCAGCGACAGCTTCTCCGGCCGCAGGCACAGCAGCACGCGAGCGCCGGCGGGCAGGCCGTCGCCCGGCACCTCCAGCGTCGCGTCGCCGACCGTCACCCGGGCCGTGGCGCCGGCCTGGGCCACCACCCCGTCCAGCAGGTTGGCCTTGCCGACGAAGTCGGAGATGAAGCGGCTGCGCGGATGCTCATACATCCGGTAGGGCTGATCGATCTGGGTGATGCGGCCGCGCTCCATCACCACCACCCGGTCGCTGATCGACAGCGCCTCGGCCTGGTCGTGGGTGACCATGATCGTGGTGGTGCCGGTGCGGCGCTGGATCTGGCGCAGCTCGAACTGCATCGCCTCGCGCAGCTTGGCGTCCAGGTTGGACAAGGGCTCGTCCAGCAGCAGCACCGGCGGCTCGATGACCAGGGCGCGGGCCAGGGCGACGCGCTGGCGCTGCCCGCCGGACAGGGCCCGCGGATAGCGGCCGGCGAGGTGGTCGAGATGGACCAGCGCCAGCGCCTCCTCGACCCGCTTCGCCCGCTCCGGCTTCGCGATGCCGCGCATCTCCAGGCCGAAGGCGACGTTGTCGGCCACGGTCATGTGCGGGAACAGGGCGTAGCTCTGG
Source organism: Inquilinus sp. Marseille-Q2685 (assembly GCF_916619195.1). Classification (NCBI taxonomy): domain Bacteria; kingdom Pseudomonadati; phylum Pseudomonadota; class Alphaproteobacteria; order Rhodospirillales; family Rhodospirillaceae; genus Inquilinus; species Inquilinus sp. Marseille-Q2685. The sequence goes on along the minus strand of NZ_CAKAKL010000002.1, from coordinate 1,014,542 downwards.
AACACCACGCCGAGGCCGCGGCGGTTCGGCTTCACCCGGGTCAGGTCCTGCCCGTCCAGCACGATCCGCCCGGTGGTGGCCGGGACGAAGCCGGCGACCATCTGCAGCGTCGTGGTCTTGCCGCAGCCGGACGGGCCGAGCAGAGAGACGAACTCGCCGCGCTCCACGGTCAGGTCGAGATCGGCGACTGCGGCGACGTCGCCATAGAGCTTCGAGATCCGCTCGAGACGGAGAAAGGTCACTGCCGGCTCCCTGGCATCCCTGTCGATGACCGCCGTTCCGCGCTGCCGCGCATCGGCCCCGCCGGTCTTGCTTCCGTGGAACGGAAGGTGCCGGCGCGTCTTCTCACAACACCGTTTCGAAACGACGAGTCAAGGAGACATTCCGTTTTATCAGGAGTAATCTCACATACATTCCGAAATACGGAATCAATCAGTGTGATGTGGATCTGGAGTTTCCGAAAATGGCGAAAGAGAGCGAAGCCCCGGGCAAGAGCCTGCAGCGCGGCTTCGCCATCCTGCGGGCCCTGGCCGAGGCGGGCGGGGAAGGAGCGAAGCTGATCCGCATCGCCGAGGCCACCGGCCTGACCCAGGCGACGGTCCATCGACTGCTGCAGGCGCTGCTGGCCGAGGGGGTGGTCGAGCAGGACGGGCGCAGCCGGCTGTACCGGCTCGGCATCGACTTCTTCGCCCTGGCGGCGCGGGCCGGGAACCCCGGCAACTTGCGCGACCTGTGCCGGCCGGTGCTGCAGCGCCTGTCCGCGATGCTCGGAGACACCGTGTTCCTGCTGGTGCGCAGCGGCTTCGACGCGCTGTGCCTGGATCGCTGCGAGGGGCCGTTCCCGATCCGCTCCTTCACCGGCGACATCGGCGGCCGGGTGCCGCTCGGGGTCGGCCAGGGGGCGCTGGTGATCCTGGCTTTCCTGCCGGAGGCGGAGCGCGAGGAGGTGATCCGCTTCAACGTCCCGCGCCTGGTCGGCCAGGGCTTCATGGACGAGGTCTATCTACGCGCCGAGATGGCGAAGGCGCGGGAGGCCGGCTTTGCCGCCCGGCGCGACTTCGTGCTGCCCGGCATGGGCGGCGCGGCGGTGCCGATCCTGGACCGGGAAGGCCGGGCGGTGGCGGCGCTCAGCATCGGCACGATCTCGGAGCGGCTGGGCGAGGACCGGCTGCCGACCGTGGTCGAGATCCTCAAGCGCGAGGCGGCGGCGATCGGCCCGCGCCTCAACCCGTTCGACCCGGCCCTGCGCCGGCCGGCCCAACTGCTGGGCAGCGCCGGCCGGGGCGGGTAAGCCCGCCCTTCCGTTTTCGGCGTCGATATGCCAGGGAGGCCGGCATGACCGACGATCCCGCGCTCGACACCCTGTTCCTGCCGTTTCGAACCGATGCCCTGGCGTGGCCGGTGGACGGTCGCGCCCTGCTTCTCGGCGCCCGCGCCGGGGCGGCTCTGGCCGAGTTCGCCTCGCCGGCTCTGGTTTGCGAGCAGAGCTTCCGGCCACGGGCCGCGGCGCTGGAGGCGACGGGGCTGACGGTGTCGACGCATGTGGAAGGCCGGTTCCCGCTGGTGCTGGTGCTGCCGCCGCGCCAGCGCGAGGCGGCGCGGGCGTTGCTGGCCCGGGCGCTGGAGCAGGCCGAACCCGGCGGGACGGTGGTGGTCAGCCTGGCCAACGCCGACGGGGCGCGCTCGGTCGAGGAGGATCTGGGCCGCCTGGCCGGCAGGGTCGACAGCCTGTCGAAGAACCGCTGCCGGGTGTTCTGGGCGCATGCCGGCGCCGGCGATCCGGCCTTGCAGGCGGAATGGAAGGCCCTGGACGAACCGCGGCCGGTGGCCGACGGCCGCTTCCTCAGCCGTCCCGGCCTGTTCGCCTGGGACCGGATCGACCCCGGCTCGGCCCTGCTGGCCGCCCATCTGCCGCCGGATCTGAAGGGGCAGGGCGCGGATCTCGGCGCTGGCTTCGGCACATTGTCGGCCGAAGTGCTCGACCGCTGCCCGGAGGTCACGGCGCTGGATCTCTACGAGGCCGAGGCCCGGGCGCTGGAGCTGGCGCGTCGCAACCTGGAGCCCTATGCCGGCCGGGCCGAGCTGGATTACCTCTGGCATGATGTCGCTGCCGGGTTGCCGCGGGACCGGCGCTATCATTTCGTCGTGACCAATCCGCCCTTTCACGAAGGCGGGCGGGCCGACCGGCACGATCTCGGCCGTGCCTTCATCACCGCGGCGGCGGCGGCGCTGCGCCAGAAGGGCCGGCTGTTTCTGGTGGCGAACCGGCACCTGCCCTACGAGGCGACGCTGGAGCAGGCCTTCACCATGGTCCGCCGCGTCGCCGACGACGGCGCCTACAAGGTGATCGAAGCCTCGAAGGGCGTGCGATGAAGCTGGTCCGCTATCTCGCCAATCTCGGCTACGGCAGCCGCAAGCAGGTGGAAGCATTGCTGCGCGACGGCCGCGTCACCGATGCCGAGGGCCGGCCGCTGGGTGCCGAGACGCAGCCGGAGCACGAGGCGATCCGGATCGACGGCCGGCCGCTCGACCCGCCGCCGGGCGCGGTGCTGATGCTGAACAAGCCGGCCGGCTACACCTGCTCGACCAGCGATCCGGGACGGGTGGTCTATGAGCTGCTGCCGCCGCGCTTCCGCCTGCGCAACCCGATCATCGCCCCGGTCGGGCGGCTGGACCGCGACACCACCGGCCTCCTGCTGCTGACCGATGACGGGCCGCTGCTGCACCGGATCATCTCGCCGAAAAGCCGGATCCCGAAGATCTATGAGGCGGAGCTGGCGCGCGATCTGAGCGGGGAGGAGGCGGTGGTCTTCGCCTCCGGCACGCTGATGCTGCGGTCGGAGACAACGCCGCTGGAGCCGGCGGTGCTGGAACCGCTCGGGCCGCGGCGCGCCCGGCTGACTGTGACCGAGGGCCGTTACCACCAGGTCCGGCGGATGTTCGCGGCGGTCGGCAACCATGTCGAAGCCCTGCATCGGGCCGGCATCGGCGGCCTCGGCCTCGAAGATCTGGCAGAAGGCCGGTGGCGGTTGCTGGTCCCGGCGGAGGTGGCGGCAGTGTTCAAGCCGACGGCGTCGTGAACATATGTTCGGCCGTCCAGATCTCGCGACGTCATAGGAATGTAATATTATATCATCGTTGATGATTTTCCTTGTCGGGGCGTCCCTGCTGGCGCAGAGTGCCCACCCTGCAGGTCGGAGATCGACCGCGAGTGCGTCGCCCACGATTTGCCGATAGCCTCGCTGGCCCGTGTGTTTGTCGGTTTGGCGCCGTTCCCCCGGCGCCGATGCGCTTCACAGGATCGTCGCATCGCCGATGGACATGCAGTGATCGATCTTCTCCTGCAGGAACCACGGCGCGCGGCGGGCCTCCGGGGCCGCCGAGGGCCGCAACGACAAAAGCCGCTGGAGGAACCGCCATGGCTGGTCAGCACCGCAGGCGTCCCAGGACGAATCCGGCCCCGCTTCGGGCGGATGAGCACAAGCTAGCTTCCCTTCCGCCGAAGGCCGCGAACGATACCGACGCTGTGGTCCCGATGAGGGAGATCGCGGATATGGACCTTTCGGCCGAGACCCCCCGTTCCGCCGCGCCCCGGCAGTCCCGGGTGCAGGCGGCGCTCCGGGCCGAGATGCTGTGCCGCGGGCTGCGCCTGTCCCAGGCGGAGTTCGCCCGCCGCTACGGTCCCGCCAGCTCCGTCGTGCGCAACTGGGCGCCGCGCCACGCGCAGCCGGGCGGCATCAAGCTGTAGGTTTCTCCCGACGATCCTGAGCGATCAAGCCGGCGGCCGCCGACGCGGCCCGCCGGTTTTCGCGTGCCCGCGCCTGCGCCGCGGGTGACAGCCCGCCGGGTTCGGTGCTACCCGGAACAGGGCGGAGCGGCAGGTGATCGAAGGGGACCGGATGCGCTGGGAGGGACGGACGGCGATGGCGCGGGCCTGGGTCCGGCTGCCGTCGGGCAAGCGGCTGGATCTGCTCAACCCCACCCCGTTCGACTGGGACGACCGCGACCTGGCGCTGGGCCTCGCCCGGACCTATCGCTGGGGCGGGCATTCGGCCTGGCCGATGCCGCTCTCCGTCGCCCAGCACTCGCTGGCCGTGCTGGCGCTGTGCCGGGCCTGGGCGCCGGCGCCGCTGTCGCCGCTGGCCGAGTTGCGCGAATTGCTGCACGACGCCGATGAGGGGCTGCTGGGCTTCGACCCGCTGTCGGTGATCAAGCCGTTTCTGGGCCAGGAATTCCGCGACCTGACCTCACGGCTCGAGGACACGGTGTTCCAGCGCTACGGCCTGCCGCGCTGGACGGCGGAGCAGAAGGCGTTCCACAAGCGGGCCGACCGGGTGGCCGCGGCCAGCGAGGCGATCCACGTCGTCGGCTGGACCCGGGAAGAGGTCTCGAAGGTGCTGAAGATCCGGTTCCGGCCGGTCGATGACGATCCGCTGTTGCCGGTCTATGGCGGCACGCCCTGGGAGCCCTGGGCGCCCGATCTGGCGGCGGAACGGTTTCTGGAGGAGCTGGGCCGGCTGAAGACAGCGGCCAGTTGATCTCTACGAAGCGGCGTGCGGGGACCGCCGGGCAATGAAGCGCGCCACCGCCGGGCCCAGCAGCACCACCAGAAAGAAGCGCACGGTCTGCAGCGCCATGACGAAGGGCAGGTCGACGTCGCTCGACGCGGCGATGATGGCGATCGAATCCATGCCGCCGGGGCTGGTCGCGAGATAGGCCGTCAGCGGATCGACGCCGAGCGTCCGCACCAGCACATAGGCGAGGCCGCTGCAGAAGGCGATCAGCGCCGCGATCGACAGCAGGATCTGCGGCAGCGCCCGGGCGGCATGCACCAGCACCGACCGGGTGAAGCCGAGGCCGATGTTCCAGCCGATCAGCGCATAGGCGAGGGCGAGCAGCCATTCCGGCAGCTCGATCTCGATCAGGCCGAGCGCGTGCAGCACCGACCCGACCACCAGCGGCAGCAGCATCGAGCCGGCGGGGATGCGCAGCCGCCGCCCGAGCACGGCGCCCAGCGCGGCCAAAGCCAGCGTCGCCGCGAAAGGGCCGGCATCGATCGGCGGGAACCAGTCGATCGCCGCCGGGCCGGCATCGCCCGTGTCCACCCAGAAGCGCGCGATCAGCGAGGCGGCGGTGGCGACGCAGACGACGCGTAGATACTGCATGAAGGCGACCAGCCGGGCGTCGGCGCCGAAGGCCTCGGCCATCAGCACCATGGCGGTGGCGGCACCGGGGGAGGAGCCCCAGACGCCGGTAGTGCCGGGCAGCACCTGCCAGCGGCTCATCATCCAGCCCAGCACGCTGCTGGCGGCCAGCGTCGACAGCACGATCACCAGGAACAGGGGCCAGTCCCGCAGGAACGACACCAGGATCGTCGGCGTGATCGCCCCGGCGATCAGGCAGCCGATGATCGCCTGGGCGCCGAGATAGGGTTGGCGCGGCACCCGGATGGTGCCGCCGCCGACGCCGACCAGGATGCCGGCCGCCATCGGGCCCAGCAGCAGCGCCGCGGGCAGGGCGGCGACCTCCAGCAACGCCGCGAGTGCGGCCGAGACGGCCAGCAGCACCGCCCATTGCCCGGCACGCGGAAGCCTGGCCAGGGCCGGCAGGGCCGGGCCGTTCACGGTCACCACAGCAGCCTCGCTTTCCGCCTCAGGACCGGCCGAGCGCGATGTCCGCGGCCTGGGAGACAATTCCGATGCGCGGCAGGATAGACTCGATCGCGAAGCCGTGCATCTCCGCCGACAGGCTGGTCATCGCATCCTCGGCGAAGACGACGGCGTAGTTCAGCTCCCAGGCGCTGCGGGCGGTGGATTCGACGCCGAAATTGGTGGCGATGCCGGCCAGCACGATGGTCGTGACGCCGCGCCGGCGCAGCTGCAGGTCGAGCTCGGTGCCGGTGAAGACGCCCCATTGCCGCTTGGTGACGACGATGTCGCCCGGCTCGGCCACGCCCTCGACGAGGTCGCTCCAGCCTGCCGGCAGGCCGCCTGGCGGGCGGGGCATCGGCCGGTCGACCGGCTGCCGCGGCGCATCGGCGTAATCGGCGGCCCAGCCGACACGGACCGGCACCACCAGGGCGCCGGCGGTGCGGAAGCGGCCGGCCAGCGTCTTCGCCGTGGCGAGGACCTCCGCCCCGCTGCGGGGCGCCAGCGGCATGGCCAGGATTCCGGCCTGCAGATCGATCAGGACCAAAGCGGTGCTGCGCGGGTCGAGGGTGGGCATGATCGACACCTTTCTGGACAGGCCGCACTCCTCCGTTCCCGGCAGCGGACCGGGCGGATGGACGGGGGCGGGCACATGTGAAAATATGAGGATAGCCTCGCAAATAGTTTTATGAGCATGTCCTCACAAAAGTCAACCGCCTCCGTTGCCGTCGCGATGCGCGAGCCCAGGCGCCAGCGCGGCCGCGACCGTGTCGCCGCGCTGCTGCAGGCAGGCGCGGCCGTGTTCGCCGAGAAGGGCTACGAGGCGACGACGATGACCGAGGTCGCGGCCCGGGCCCGCGCGTCGATCGGGTCGCTCTACCAGTTCTTCCCGAGCAAGGAGGCGCTGGCCGATGCATTGCTCGCCGGCTATGGCGAGCAGGTGCTGGCGGGGCTGCAGGCGATCGAGACACGGGCGGCGCAGCTTGCCATCCCGGCCCTGGCGGATGCGCTGATCGATCTGCTGCTCGGGCTGAAGGAGGAGCGCGCGGCGGCGCTGGCGCTGATCGAGGCGCGACGGGACGCCGTCGCACAGCCCTTGCGGCTGCGCGATGCCTTGCGCGAGGGCGTGGCCAGGATCCTGGCCCTGCGTGCGCCCGGGCTGCCGCCGGACCGCGCCATGGCCACGGCGATCGTCGTGCTGCTGCAGATGAAGGCGGCGGCGGCGCTCGGCACCGAACCGGGATTGAAGGCGCGCGCCGCCGCCCTGACCGAGCTGAGGCGGATGACCCGGCTCTACCTCGCCGAAGCGCTCGGTCAGGCCTGACGCGGCGGCAGGACGACCAGGCGCAGGGCGATCAGCAGCGCCGCCAGGGCCAGGGCGCCGATCATCAGGGTGACGCCGGGCCAGCCCCAGCCGGCCCAGGCGATGCCGCCGAGCGAGCCGGCGACGCTGGAACCGAGATAATAGAAGAACAGATAGAGCGAGGAGGCCTGGGCGCGGGCGTGCAGCGCCCGGCGCCCGACCCAGCTGCTGGCCACCGAATGGGCGCCGAAGAAGCCGAAGGTCAGCACCGCGACGCCGGCGACGATCGCCCAGAGATCATCGCCGCGGGTCAGGGCGATGCCGGCCAGCATCAGCGCGATCGGGGCCCAGAACACCTTGCGGCGGCCGAGCACGCCGGCGAGATGGCCGACCCAGATCGAGGCGCCGATGCCGACCAGATAGACCACGAAGATCGCCGCGACCGCGGTCTGGCTGAGCCCGAAGGGCGGCGCGAGCAAGCGGAAGCCGGTGTAGTTGTAGAGGGTGACGAAGGCGCCCATCAGCAGGAAGCCTTCCAGGAACAGCCAGCGCAGCCCCGGGTCGCGCAGATGGTCGGCGAAGGCGGCGAGCAGGGCCTGCGGCCGCAGCGGCCGGGGGGTGAAATGCGCCGAGGGCGGCAGGCTGCGCCAGAACAGCACGGCGCAGACCAGGCCGGTCAGCCCGACCACGCCGAGCCCGAGTCGCCAGGAGGCGAGGTCGGTCAGCACGCCGGCGATCAGGCGCCCGCCGAGCCCGCCCAGGGCGCTGCCGCCGATGAACAGCCCCATCGCCAGCCCGACCGAGCGCGGATGCATCTCCTCGCTCACATAGGCCATGGCGACCGCCGGCAGGCCGCTGAGCGTCAGCCCCATCAGCGCCCGCAGCAGCAGCAGGCCGTGCCAGGACGGCATCAGCGCGGCCAGCACCGTCAGCACGGCCGAGGCGAACAGCGAGGCCACCATCACCGGCTTGCGGCCCCAGGCCTCGGACAGGGCGCTGGCCACCAGCATGGCGAAGGCCAGCGTGCCGGTGGTCAGCGACAGCGACAGGCTGCTCTCGGCCGCGCCGATGCCGTAGGTCTCGGCGAAGACCGGCATCAGCGGCTGCACGCAGTAGAGCAGGGCGAAGGTGGCGAAGCCGGCGGCGAACAGCGCCAGGTTGGTGCGGTGGAACGCGGCGGTGCCGTGCTCGATATAGGCGACGACATCCTCGGCCGCGACCGTGCCGGCCGGCATGGTGCCGGCGATCGAAGGGGACGCGGAGGAGCGCGGCAGCGACTGGACCGATGAGGTCACGGGATCTCTCCGGCCGGGCCTGCGGAGGGGAAGGGCGCCCGGCGCTCAAAAAACATGGCCACCAGGATTGATACTGTCCAATATGTTTGGCGGCATGTTTGATAGTTTTGGCGAATGATGGAGCTGAGGCATCTGCGTTATGCCGTGGCCCTGGCCGAGGAGCTGCATTTCGGCCGGGCGGCGGCGCGGCTGGGCATCTCCCAGCCGCCGCTCAGCCAGCAGATCCAGGCGCTGGAGGAGGAACTCGGCGCCCGGCTGTTCGAGCGCAGCAACCGGCGGGTGGCGCTGACCGAGGTCGGCCGGCTGTTCCTGGAGCAGGCGCGGACGGTGCTGGCTGCGGCCGACCGGGCGGCGGAGGTGGCGCGCCGGGCGCAGCGCGGCGAGATCGGCGAGATCCGCATCGCCTTCACCGCCTCCGCCCCCTTCACCACGCTGATCCCGCAGACGATCTTCGCCTTCCGCCGCAGCCACCCGGACGTGCATCTGGAGCTGCAGGAGATGCCGACCCGGCAGCAGATCGAGGCGCTGGCCGAGCGCCGGCTGCAGATCGGCTTCCTGCGCAACCCGACCTTCCCGCCGGTGCCGGACGGGATCGAGGTGCGCGAGCTGTTCCGCGACCCGCTGGTGGCGGTGCTGCGGACCGACCATCCGCTGGCGGCGGATGCGCCGGCGCCGCTGGCCCTGGCCGAGCTGGCCGGGGAATCCTTCGTCTGCTACCCGCGCGACCAGGGCACCAGCCTGTACGACCAGATGATCGGCCTGTGCCGCGATGCCGGCTTCAGCCCGCGGCTGGGGCAGGAGGCGCGCGAGGTCTCGACCATCGTCGGGCTGGTCGCGGCCGGGCTCGGCGTGTCGCTGCTGCCCGCCTCGCTGCAGCGGATCCAGGTCGAGGGCGTGGTGTTCCGCCGGCTGTCCGACCCGGGCGCCGTCACCACGATGTGGCTGACCTGGCGCCGGGACGAGACCTCGCCGGCGGCGCGCGCCTTCATCGACATGGCGACGCAGGTCGATGCATCTTTTAGTGGTAGCCGCTAGATCTAGCCGCAGCCCGGCCAGGGTTCGGCCACAATTGGTATGAATTTTCCGTGTCGCCGCGTCTTTTCGCTGGTGCAGCACGAGGGTTGGTGCGACCCTCATCCCTGGCGACGCGATTTCCGTCGTCAGTGATCGGAAAGGCGACATGCGACGGGCAACGGCCTGGCATCACCATCCGCTTCCCGGCTCCGACCAGGGGCAGCATCAGCATCGACATTCGTTCGAACGCCCCCTCGCAGGGGCGTTTGTCTTTTTCGGCCGCCCGTTCCGATCCCCGACCTGTCCTGTTCCACCCGACCCGACGGAGGGTTCCGGCGAATGAGATCACCCGATCAAGGGGGCGGCGGCTGGGATCCGCTGTTCGAGGATGCAAGCGAGAGCAAAGGACGACGTTCCATGGCCAAACGCAACGCCTCCAGTGCCCGTGTCGTCGCCATCAGCGAGGGCTACGACGATGATTTCCGGGAGCAGAGCTACCTGAAGACGGTCAAGCCGCGGACCGCCAATCAGGAGGTCCTGATGAAGGCGATCGACGGCCACGCCATGACCCTCGCCCTCGGCCCCGCCGGCACGGGCAAGACCTATCTCGCCGTGTCCAAGGCGGTCGAGGCGCTGACCGCGGAGCGGGTCAGCCGCATCGTCATCACCCGGCCGGTGGTGGAGGCGGGCGAGAGCCTCGGCTACCTGCCCGGCGACATCAACGAGAAGATGGACCCCTGGATGCGCCCGATCTACGACGCGCTGTCCGACCGTCTCGGCGCCAAGCAGGTGCGCCAGATGACCAAGGAGGGGATCGTCGAGATCGCGCCCCTGGCCTATATGCGCGGCCGCACCATCTCGCGCAGCTTCGTCATCGTCGACGAGGCGCAGAACATGACCTTCCAGCAGCTGAAGATGCTGCTGACCCGGCTCGGCTGGCACTCGACCATGGTGATCACCGGCGACCCCGACCAGACCGACCTGCTGCCCGGCCTGTCCGGGCTGGAGGAGGCGGCGCGGCGGCTGGAGCCGCTGGACGGCGTCGCCGTCGTCCGGCTGACCACCGCGGACATCGTGCGCCACCCGCTGGTCGCCGCGATGATGCCGCTCCTCGCCTGATCGGAACCCCGGACCGGCCGCTGCCATTGGCTGGTGTGAGGGCCGCCGCGCCGTCGGCGGCCCTCGTCACCAGCAACAGCGAGGCCGGCCATGGCGACGAAGACGCTGCACGATCTGTTCCTCAATGAGCTGAGAGACATCTACAACGCCGAGAAGCAGCTGACCCGCGCGTTGCCGAAGATGGCGAGCGCGGCCACCAACCCGGAGCTGAAGCAGGGCTTCGAGCATCACCTCGAGCAGACCAAGGGTCAGGTCGAGCGCCTCGACACCGTGTTCGAGAGCCTCGACGCGCCATCGCGCGGCCAGACCTGCGAGGCGATGGAGGGGCTGCTGGCCGAGGCGCATGAGCTGACCGAGCTCGGGCTCGAGCCCGACGCGCTCGACGCCGCGCTGATCGCGGCGGCGCAGAAGGTCGAGCATTACGAGATCGCCACCTACGGCACCATCTGCACCTGGGCCAAGGCGATGAAGCACGAGAAGGCCCTGAACCTCCTGCTGGAGACCCTGGCGGAGGAGAAGGAGACCGACGAGACGCTGACCAAGCTGGCGAAGACCGCGGTCAACACCGCGGCGGCCCAGCACGCCCACGCGGCCTGAGACCATCGGCCGGGCCGTTCCTGCAGGACGGCCCGGCCGAATCGCGATCCGAAACAAAAAAGAAGGGCAGGCCCAGCCTGCCCCGATGACCCGAATTCAGCGCCGCGGCGTCAATGCGGCCCGTGGCCGGAGAGGCCGCCCTTACGGCCCGCTTCGGCCGCGCGCTCGCGGTCGTTGGCGAAGTTGCCGCCGCTTTCCTGCCCGCCCTTGCGGCCTGCCGCCGCGGCCCGGGCCGGATCGTTCTTGAAGTTCCCGCCGCTGTGCTGGCCGCCCTTGCGGCCGGCCTCCGAAGCGCGGGCGGGGTCATGGGCGAAGTTGCCGCTGCTCATCTGGCCGCCCTTGCGGCCGGCTTCCGCCGCACGCTCCCGATTGTAGGCGAAGTTCCCGGCGCCGCCCCGGTGCGGAGTCTGGCTGTTCGCCATGGTCCAAGCTCCCTTGCTGTGGGCTCACTTCATGGGAATAGGCCGCAGCGAGGCGAGGTTCCCAATGAAAAATCCTTAATTTCGAACCGGTTCGCCGGGCTTCGCTTGCACGGCTTCCGATATGTCTACGGACCTGCGGCAACGAGGCGGTTCCGTTCAGGATTTCAGTTCCGATAACATACCGTCGAGCTTTGTCGCGGCGGCGGAGGAACCGGTCATGGTGGCGCGCAAGATGGTGGACGGGGCGTTCCATCCCTGTCCGGTCCGGGACGTGCTGGACCGGATCGGCGATCGCTGGAGCCTGCTGGTGCTGCAGACGCTGGCGCCGGGGGTGAAGCGCTTCACCGTGGTCAAGCGCGAGATCGGCGACATCTCCCAGCGCATGCTGGCGCAGACGCTGCGTCGGTTGGAGCAGGACGGCCTCGTGTCCCGCACCGTGCATCCGACCATCCCGCCGCGGGTCGACTATGCGCTGACGCCGCTCGGCCGGTCGCTGATGGAGCCGCTGGACGCGCTGGTGCGCTGGGCCGACCTGCATCACGACAAGGTGCGCGCCGCCCGGATGGCCTATGTGCCGCCGGCCGCGGAGGCCGCCTGACGTCAGGCGGCAGCCGGCTTCTGCGCCACTCTTTCGAGCGCCGCCGCGTCCAGAAGCTGCAGCCGGCGACCCTTGATCCGGAACAGCCCGTCGCGCTGCAACTGCTTCAGCGTCCGGTTGGCGTGCACCAGCGAGATGCCCAGCGCGTCGGCGACATGCTGCTGGGTCAGCGGGAAGGGCATGCCGTCGTTCCGCACCATGTCGCGAGCCTCGGCCCGGCCGTACAGATCGAGGATCAGCGCCGCCACCCGTTCCAGCGCCGTGCGCTGGCCCAGCGACAGCAGCTGCTCCTCCATCACGCGCTTCTGGTCCGCAGTCAAGGCCGCGAAGCGGAAGGCGATCTCCGGCTGGTCCTGGTACAGCCCGGCGATGTCCTGGTAGGGGACGACGCAGAGCGAGATGTCGGTGATCGCCTCGATCGAGGTGACGGCCCGGTCGAAGAACTGGGCCTGAAAGCCGATCACGTCGCCCGGCAGGACGAAGGACAGGATCTGCCGGCGACCGTCCTTCAGCATCTTGAAGCGCATCGCCCAGCCGCTGGCGACGGTGTAGAGCGGCGGGTCGGGGTCGCCTTCGGTCATGATCCGGGCACCGGCGGCGAAGGCGACGTCCTCGACCCGGCGCCGCTGGATATAGTCGAGCAGCTCGGGATCGAGAATCTTGAGCTGCGGCATGTCGGCGTCGAGCTTCACGTTCAGGTCGTTCGGGGACATGGCGGCACTCCGGTGCTGATCGGCGCAGTCGGGTGGGCGGCGACGCCGCGGCGGAAACGAGAAAAACGCGGAAGCGAGCGGCTTGGCTTCGTGCCGTGGACATCACCAGAAACGTACCGATGCGGCGGCCGGTTCCGAACGGCGGGCCCGCGACGCGGACATCGGATTGACCCCGCGGCGGCGGCGAGGCTATGTCGGGGCGGGGCGTTCCGGCCCCGCCGGACTATCGGGAGCCCCCATGCTGCGTCGCCTGCCGCTCGCCCTTGCCCTTCTCGTCGCCGCCTGCGCCACCCAGCCGGTGCCGGGGCCGCGCACCGGCTATCAGCCGCAGACCACCGCGCATCTGACCGGGGCGATCGCGGTCAACCCGATGGACTATCGGCCGCGCGGCGGGGTGGCGCCGCAGGGCAGCGTTCGCGACGTGCCGGGATATGTCACCAGCGCCCTGAAGGCGGAGCTGCGTCGCGCCGGCGCCGGTCTGAACTCGTCGCGCTGCATCCTCGACGGCACGATCCGCGACTTCAAGGTCGACCGGGCCGGGCCGGAGGAGCATTACGGCGTCGATATCCGCTATGTGCTGGCCGTCGCGGGCAACGTCCAGTTCGACCAGGCCTTCGGCACCACCTTCACGGTGGCCCGCGGCCAGCCGGTCGACCGGGCGGTGGACGACGCCATCGCCAAGAACCTGAACTTCCTGCTGAAGGACGACTGGTTCGCCACCCTGCTGCTGCGCGAATGCAGCGCCCGCACCTAAGGGCCGGCCGAGTCCAGCGACCGCAAGATGTCGCGATAGGTCTCGATCGCGAGGTCGGTCAGCCGGACGGCCTCGTCGATCGGGATCCAGCGGATCTCGCTGTGCTCGTCACCCAGCATCCGCGGCTCGCCCCCGGTCCAGCCGGTGACGACGAAGACGTGGTACCGGGCCTCGCCGTTCCGGGACGGATCCGGATCCGGCAGCGTCGTGACCAGACGGTGGCGGACGGGCGTGACCCCGGCCTCCTCCTGCACCTCGCGGACCAGCGCCTGCTCCGGCGTCTCCCCGGCTTCGAGATGGCCGCCCAGCACGTCCCAGCAATCCGGATAGAAGCGGCGCTGCGGCGTACGGCGGCCCAGCAGGACGCGGCCGTCGCGCAGCAGGATGGCGCAGGCGATGTGCTTCATCGTGTCCCTCGGGCATCGTCGGCGGCGGGCTGTTGACATCGCGGTGATACCGTCGCGCCATGCCTGTCTACCACAGGCGATGACCCAGGAGCTTTGCCGCCGTGCCGATCGAAGCCGACCTGCCCGATATCCTCGTCGTCACCGGCATCATGGCGGCTGGCAAGTCGACCGTGGCCCAGGCGCTGGCCGAGAGGCTGCCGCGGGCGGTGCATCTGCGCGGCGACGTGTTCCGGCGCATGATCGTCTCCGGCCGCGTCGAGGTGACGCCCGACCTGCCGGCCGAGGCGATGCGCCAGCTCGACCTGCGGCACGAGCTGGCGGCGGCGGTGGCCGGCCGCTATGCCGAGGCCGGCTTCACCGTGATCTGGCAGGATGTGATCCTCGGCCCGACCCGGGCGCGGGTCGCCGAGCTGCTGCGCGGCCGGTCCTTCGGCATCGTCGTGCTGTGCCCGCCGCCCGGGGCGGTGGCCGAGCGCGAGGCGGGGGGGGCGAAGACGGGCTACGGCGCCCGGACGCCCGCCGATCTGGACCGCGGCCCGCGTGCCGACACGCCGCGGCTCGGGCTGTGGCTCGACAGCTCGGGGCTGACGGTCGGCGAGACCGTCGACGCCATCCTGGCCCGAGCGGTCGAAACCAGGACGGGCCTGTCATGACCGCGGGGAGAGAACGATGACCACGCATGAACGCTTCCTCGCCCAGGCGATCGAGCTGGCGCGGCGCAATGTCGAGGAACGGGGCGGCCGCCCCTTCGGCGCGGTGCTGGTGCGGGACGGTGCGGTGATCGCGACCGGCGTCAATGAGATGGGCGCCACCGGCGACCCGACGGCGCATGCCGAGCTGCAGGCGATCCGGTCGGCCGCCCATGCGCTCGGCGCGCTGCGGCTCGACGGCTGCACCGTCTACGCCAGCGGCCATCCCTGTCCGATGTGCCTTGCCGCGATGACCATGACCGGCGTCGCGGCGGTCTACTACGCCCATTCCAACGACGAGGGCGCGCCTTACGGCCTGTCCACCGCCGGGGTCTATGCGGAGCTGGCCAAGCCGCCGGCCGACCAGGCGATGACCATCCGGCACCTGCCGGTTCGGCTGGACGGGCTCGACCTCTACGCGCTGTGGCGCGACCGGCAGCAGGGCTGAGCGGGCGCCCGGCTCAGGGCGACCGGACCCGGGTCATGACGATGTCGACCGTGCTGCCGCCGCCCTGGGTCAGCACCGGATGGCGGGTGTCGGTGACGAACAGCTGCTTGCCGCCGCGTTCGACCCGGGCCGAGACGGCGTAGCTGTGGCGCCGATCGATCTGCGCCGGGTCGTAGGACAGGGTGAAGGCGGCCGGCACGCGCACCGGGGCGATGCGCTGCTCGGCAATCACGGTCGACGGCGCGTCGGCCAGAGAGACGTCGAGCAGCTGCACGATCAGCTCCGCATCCGCCGGCAGGGCGATGCGCTCGCGATAGGTCGCGGTGCCGGTGACGGCGGCGCTGGCAACCGGGATGGGCGCCGGCGCGGCGGTCTCCCCGGTAGGGCCGCAGGCGGTGAGAAGAAGTGTGGCCATCGTAAGGGTTGCTGGAAGGAACAAGCGGTTCATCGGCGGTCCTTAGCCCGGGTACTGCTCTGCTCACGACAACGTTCGACGGCCCGATCGGTTGCGCTCCGGTGATTGGGATGGGCGCAAAGTTTCAATAAGCGCTTATTATAATTACGGATAATTTTTCTGCGCATTGTCTTGATCCGATGGATGGAGGTATGGATGACGTCTCATATTGTGACGATTGGCCTAGGAGTTTGAAATGGCGTCGATTACAGGGACCAGCGGCAACGATTTCATTCACGTTCCCGGCCAGGGCGGCACCGCTCCCGGCTTCAACGACATGCCGGTGGCGACGGACTCCGGCGATACGATCAACGGCGTCGCAGGCAACGACCGCATCATCGGCGGCACGGGCGCGGACATCATCACGGGCGGGATCGGCGACGATACGGTCAATGGCGGTGCAGGGGACGATCTTCTACTGGGCAGCGCCGGTGCCGACACGCTGGCCGGCGGCACCGGTTTCGACACGTTGAGCTACGCCGCCAGCGCGGCCGGCGTGTCACTGATCACCAGCCCGACGCCCGGTAGCGGCGGCGACGCCCAGGGCGACCTGATTCTGCAGGATTCATCGATCGAAAAGTTCATCGGCTCTGCTTTCGACGATCACATCACCGCCGATGCCGGCGTCCTGGATGGCGGAGATGGCAACGATGTGCTGTCGGTATTCAGTTACTATTATCGAGGGCCCGTCACTCTCATAGGAGGAGCCGGCGACGATACGCTGAACGGCAACGGGCTTGACGCGACATTCATCGGTGGCGCGGGCGCAGACCGATTCGTCGGTGCTGCGAGTGGTCCGGCAGCCGGCGTCGGCACCGTGTCCTATGCCGACAGCTCGGCCGGCATCCGCATCAACCTGACCGGCGGGGCAAATGGAGGGGCAGCCGGTATCGGCGGCGATGCCGAAGGCGATATCTTCATCCGTATCAAGAGCGCAATCGGCAGCTCCTTCGACGACATCCTCACGGGCAACGATGGCGGCAATGTCCTCCGCGGCGGGGATGGCAATGACATCCTCCTGGGACGGGGGTCGGATTCACCCGATTTCCTGGGTCGCGATATCCTCGATGGTGGAAACGGAATCGACACGGCCGATTATGGCGCCAGCACCGTGGGCGTTCATGTGGACCTGATCCAAGGAGTAGGCGACGACGGATCGTCTCTCGCGGACCAGTTGACCTCGATCGAGAACGTGACTGCCAGCAGCCATGACGATGTCGTGATCGGCAATGGCGAGGTCAACGGTCTCTGGGGGTTCGCCGGCGACGATAACCTGTCGGGCAACGGCGGAAACGATTCCCTGAAAGGCGGGGCCGGCCAGGATCTGCTCGAAGGCGGGTCGGGCGCTGACCGCCTCGACGGCGGCGATGGTATCGATACGGCGACCTACACCCATTCGGCCCTGGCGGTCACCGTCGATCTCGGGACCAATCGCGGGCTGTTCGGCGAGGCGCAGGGCGACACCTTTGCCGGCATCGAGAACGTCGTCGGCTCCGCCGGTGGCGACACGCTGACCGGCAGCGCCGGCGCCAACATGCTGTCCGGCGAGGACAGCAACGACCGGTTGACCGGGGCCGGCGGGGCCGATGTGCTGAACGGCGGCGCCGGCGGGGACCTGTTCACCTACCGCACCGTCGGCGACAGCACCGTCGCCGTCGCAGGCCGCGACACGATCCAGGACTTCAACAGCCTGGAACAGGACAGGATCGACCTCGGCCAGATCGATGCGGATGGCAACGCCGGCAACGGTGGCAACGCCTTCAGCTTCATCGGCACGGGCCCCTTCACCGGGGCGGGGGCCGAGGTGCGTTTCACCGCCGCGGGCGACGACCTCATGGTCGAGGGTGATACGAACGGCGACAAGATTGCCGATTTCGCCATCCTGGTGCAGGGGACCCTTACCCTCACCGCGGCCGATTTCGTGCTGTGACCGGGTGGGCGCCGGTTCCCGTGGGAATCGGCGCCCAAAGCCCCCGGGTCAGTCGCGGAAGTTCAGATACTGCAGCGGCTGCTCGATCTTCAGGCCGCGGACCAGGGCGATGGTGGCCTGCAGGTCGTCGATCTTCTTGCCGGTGACGCGCAGCTCGTCGCCCTGGATCGCGGCCTGGACCTTCTGCTTGCTGTCCTTGATCGCCTTTATGATGGTCTTGGCCAGGTCGCGGTCGATGCCCTGCTTCACCACCACCTCCTGCCGCACCATGTTGCCGGAGGCCTTCTCCGGCGTCTTGAAGTCGAGGGCGCCGGCATCGAGCTTGCGCCGGGCGAAATAGCCGCGCAGCAGCTCGTGCATCTGCTTCAGCTTGAGGTCGTCATCGGCCAGGATCGTCAGCGTGTTGTCGCTGCGCTCGATCGTGCATTTCGACCCCTTGAAGTCGAAGCGCTGCGCCACCTCGCGGGCGACGCCGGCGATGGCGTTGTCGACTTCGGTGAGATCGGTCTTGGAGACGATGTCGAAGGACGGCATGGGATTCCGGAGATCTGCGGTGCGTGACCGAAGAGTCTAGCCGATTTCTCGCCGGAGGGGAGCCTCCGCGGCCGGGGCGGGGCCGTTGGCCGCCGCCGGCGCGCCGAAGGGCGCCAGCGCCGCGCCATGCCGCCGCAGCGCGGCCGGGAAATCCGGCCCGGCGAAGTAGCGATACTCCACCGCACGCATCCCGGTGACTGGGTCGAGGGCGGCGAGCCTGGCGTCGACCAGGCCGGGATGGCACATGATCACCGCCCGGTCCGGCGCGGTCTCGAGCCAGCGCTCAAACAGCACGCCGTAGCCCCGGTCGACGAAGTCGTAGATGCCGCAGAAGCTGTCGTTCCGCCGGCCGGCCACGCCGGCGAGCACCGCGTCCGAGCGCAGGCTCAGCGCCTGCAGGGCCAGGGATTTCGCGGCAAAGGGACGGCGCAGGATCCGCCGCGGCCGGTCGCCGCAGCGCCGGATCCAGCGCGGCCGCAGCCCGGCCGAGCGCAGGGTCAGGGCCAGGGTCTCCGCGACGCCGGGCAGCAGATGGACATGCTGGTGCCCATCGATGAAGTCCGGCGGCCGGCCGAAGGCGGCGGCGAAGGCGGCGTGCTGCGCCTCGATCTCGGCCGACAGCGCCCCCGGCGGCAGGCGCCGGGAGAGGCTGAGCCGGATCAGGGCGGCGAGGGTCGGGAACCGGCGCCAGCCGGCATCGACGCGCAGCTGCGGCGACAGCGGGGCGAAGGGGCCGGTGAGGCAGAGATGCAGGCCGATCTCGATCGACCCGGCTGAGGCAGCCAGGTCGCGCAGCGGGCCGGCCGCCTCCATCCAGAAGCGCCCGACGGTCAGGCAGCTGGTGCCGGACAGCCGGCCTTCGGCCAGCAACTGGCGGATCGCCAACGACACGCCGGGGGCGAGACCGTAATCATCGGCGACCAGGGTGATACGCCTGGAGGGCATGGCTCATCTCTTCCACGCGGTCGCGCCGCCTGTGCTCGGCGACGACATAGAGGGGACGGTCCTTCACCTCGTCGAGGATCTGGCCGAGATACTCGCCGAGGATGCCGAGATTGATCAGCAGCACGCCGCCGATCAGCACCAGGATGGCGATAACCCCGGGCACGCCGGGCAGGGCCACGCCGTGAACCAGGCAGACGACGGTGATCCAAAGCCCGTAGGCGAAGGCGGTCAGGGCCATGGCGAAGCCGAGCAGCGTCGAGATCCGCAGCGGCATGCGGCTGAAGGAGGTGACGCCGTTGAGCGACAGCAGCAGCAGCTTCCAGAACGACCATTTGGTGGTGCCACCGATCCGCTCCGCCGGCTGATAGTCGATCCGGCGCTGCCGGAAGCCGACCCAGACCGACAGGCCCTTGAAGAACCGGCCGCGTTCGCGCAGGCCGCGCAGCGCCTCGGCTGCCCGCGCCGACAGCAGCCGGAAATCGGCTGCATCCGGCGTGATGCGGAAGGTGTTGCCGGAATTCATCAGCCCGTAGAAGGACTTGACCAGCAGGCGGTAGACCGGTCCCTCCTGCCGCCGGCGGCGGACGGCGTAGACGATGTCGTCGCCGTCGACCAGCCAGTGGCGGACGAAGGTGTCGATCAGCTCCGGCGGGTGCTGGCCGTCGGAATCCATGAACACCACCGCATCGCCCGTCGCGGCATCGAGGCCTGCGGTCAGCGCCGCCTCCTTGCCGAAGTTGCGGCTGAGGCGGATCAGCTCGACCTGTACCCGGCCTTCCGGCAGGGCGGCGACGATCCCGGCGCTGCCGTCGCGGCTGCCGTCGTCGACATAGATCGCTTCGACCGCCAGGCCATGCGCCTCGTCGAGCCGGGCGGCCAGGGCCTCCAGCTGGCGGTGCAGCGCCGCGATCGAATCCGCCTCGTTGTACAGCGGCACGACGATCGACAGGCGGCGCGGGGTGATGGTCGCGAGGGTGTGGTTCATCGCAGCCCTCATGCTGCAGGGCAGGTGACGGCGGGGGCGGCCCGGCCGGGCAGAATGGCGAGCCAGACGGTGCGGCTTTCGAGCGCCGTGCCGAGCGCCGTCCGTGCCGGCCAGGCGAAGGCGGTGACGTCCTGCGGGCACAGCCCGGCGATCGGGCGGCCCGGCACGGGCTCGCGGCGCGAGGCGTAGACGGCGCCGCTACGCAGCAGGCGGCCCTGGTCGACCCAGGGCGAAAGCGCCGGATCGGCATCCTCGAACACCTGCGGCCGCGCGGTGCCGTAGAGAGAGACGGTCCCGGCCTCCGGGATGGTGCCGATCACGGTCTCCGGCGCGCCGGGCTGGCTCTTCCGCCACAGCGCCTCCGCCGCCGCGGACAGGGCCGGGCCGTCGAGATTCATGATGTTCGGCCTGCCGGACAGGCCGGGCTTGACCAGCATCAGCGCGGCGAAGCCGATCACGAAGGTCGTCGCCAGGGCGGAGGCGGCGGTGCGGAAGCGCGGCGCCGAGAGACCCGTGGCGGCGAGCGCCGGCAGGAGGAGGGCCAGGAGCGGCGGCGCTGCCAGAACGAAGCTCATGCCCCACATCGTCCGGATGCGGATCCCGGTGGCCGCGGAGGCGAAGGCGAGGGCGGCGATCGGGACCATATAGACGAAGGCGAGATAGCACCCGGCCGGGGAACGCAGCCGCCGGCGGGCGAGATGGAGGAGGACGGCGATCCGGTCCCGCCCCAAGGGGGTGAGCCCGATCGCTGCCGCCAGCAGCATCGGGGCGATGGCGAAGACCTGGTCGCCGAGGAAGGCGAGGGGGGCGATCAGATGCCCCGCCGGGCCGACCAGCGTGCCGTCGCTGCGCTCGGCCAGGTAGCCCAGCGTGCTGAAATCGTTCTGCGCCAGCCACAGCAGGTGCGGCGCGATCACCAGCAGGAAGGCGGCCAGCCCGAGATAGAGGCCGGGCCGAGCGAATTGCCGCCGGCCGGCGGGCGACAGCAGCAGATAGGCGAGCAGCGTGGCCAGCAGCACGGTGATCGAATACTTCGCCAGCAGGCCCATGCCGGCGACAAGCCCGGTCAGGAGCCACCAGACCGCACGGTCGCGGGTGACGGCGCGCCAGAACAGCGCCATCGTCCAGGCCCAGAAGGCGAACTGCACGGTGTTCGGGTTGAAGCGCGGCGCGGCGTAGGTGGTGAAGTGCGTCAGGGCCAGCAGCACCACCGCGACCAGCGCGGCGCGGCGCCCGGCGATGTCGCGGGTCACCAGCCAGACGGCGGCGAAGGCGGTGGCGATGAAGGCCTGGCTCAGCGCGTAATAGGCCCAGTTGGCGCTGCCGAACGCGGCATGCACGATCTCGGAGGACCAGGCGGCGAGCGGCGGGTGCTTGTGGTAGCCCCAGAGCCAGTGCTGCCCCCAATAGAGCCCTTCGAGCGTGTCGGGATGCAGGTTGCCGGCCAGCAAAGCCGGCAACAGGGTCCAGGCCAGGAAGCTCGCGCCGAGAAAGGCGGGAACCCAGAGGGGGTGGATATTGCGGATGGTTGAGCGCGCCGCCGTGCCGGGGCCAGGATGCGGGTTCCCCAGGATGGCCGGGGGGGCGGTGACGGATGCGGATCGGACCGCCTCGGTGCTCACGATGTCGTCGCAGCTCAATGGAAACGCTCGGCCACGGCCCCGGTCGTTGGGTGGCGGGGATGCAGCACGATTAGAAATAATGATTCCGTTGGGCTTCCGGTATTTACAATTTTGTATACATTTATGGTATGGCGGTTACTTGGAGATGCGAGCTCGTGTCACGGACATCGGCCGCTTCTCGATCAAGTATTATGGAGAGAAGTTAAAACTTTCCGGAGGCGGAAAGCTGTGATCTTGCTTATGGCCCTCTTGTTCGACAGCCCCGCAAAGACGAAGGCCCGCCGGCGGTCGCGGGCGGGCCTCGCTGGAACCAAGGAGCGGGAAGTGTCGGTCAGTCGGCGCGTTCGGCGACCTGGGTGTTCGGCGCGTAGATGAAGCCGTAGGTCGGATAGACCGTCGTCCCCATCTGGCCGGTCGGCTGGTGCCAGAAGCGGGTCTGGCTCCAATCGTTCTTCGCCGACACGTCGATCACCCGGGCCGGCTCGTTCACCCGGCCGCGCGGCGCCCAATTGGCCTGGTCGACGATGATCTCGCGGGAGCTGACCACCCGGCGCACCACCGCGACATGGCCGCGTCGCATCGAACCGTAGCGCTTCAGCACGATCACGGAGCCGGCGACGGGCATGCGGCCGCGGTTGTATCGGCCGGCGGCGGCATCCCACCAGCGCCATGCATCGCCGGAGATCTGGAAGCCGGTCAGCTCGCGGGCGAAGGGGACGCAGGACCAGCGGCGGCCTTGGGCCTTCAGCGCGGCCACGCGCTGGATCTGCCGCTGTTCGGTGACGTTGCGGGCCGTCAGCTGGGCGCGCGGGATCGGCGCATCGGCCACGGCAGGAGCCCGGGGGCGCATCCGGGGCGCCGGCGCGGCGGCCGTCTTCCGCTCGGTACCCGGGGCCGGGCTGGCCGCCCGGTTCGTCGCGGCCTGGTCGGTGGTCACGGCATTGCGAACGGCGCCTTCGACCTGATCGCTGGGCTGGCCGGCGGCCGCGGCCGCTGCGGCGTTCAGCTCACGCGTCGTGCGCGACGCGGCATGCGCTGTTTCGCTGAGAAGGGCGACGCTGCAGACGAGCGTCAACAGACTTGCAGTGAGGGTCCTGAGAGGGCGCTTGGCCCGACGTCGAGGTCTGATTTTGAGATCATAGTCAGTGTCGCGGGTCATCACTGGCCCGTCCCCCCTGCGCTGTTCAACCGGACTGCACTCGCTCCCTTGGCGCTCCAAACGGATGCAGCGCCCTTCCGTCCGGCTCGTCCGATGACCCCAGTCATCGCCCCCTCGCCGGCAAGGACGTCTAGTAACATTCTGAAATATTCCCGCCAAGCGAAAATGACACCTTTTCGCCCGATTCCTGCCCGCTTTGGAGCGCCAATACAGAAGCGACGCCGGTTCATGTATTGCAGGCGGGCGTAAAAAAATTATTCGACTTTTCTGGAGTGCATAGGTCGCTTCGATCGCCTATTCGTCCGGCCGAAAACACGATGCTGGAAAGTCGAGTGGTTCAATTGATTGGTAAGACTATTTAAGAGCAGAGAAGCGAAGCGGCTGCTAACATCTTCAACGTCCGACAAATCCGGACGGTGTTCCGGTTTTGGACCTTGCGGCGAAGCGGCAAGCCCCGCGTCCGGCGCATAGCAGAATTCCGGGCGCCCTGGCAGCCCCCGGCCGGCCGCGCTACAACCTCCCTCCGAGATCCAGGCGGACGGACACGCCGAGAAGAGGGAGACCGAACCGATGCAGCTCACCGACTCGAAGCTTTTCCGCCAGCAATGCTACATCGACGGGCGCTGGGTGGACGCCGATGACGAGCGGGTGATCGAGGTCACCAACCCGGCCGACGGCGCCAGGCTGGGCGTCGTGCCGCGGGCCGGCGCCGCCGAGACCCGGCGCGCCATCGCCGCCGCCGACAAGGCCTGGCCGGCTTGGCGCGCCAAGACGGCGCAGGAGCGGGCGACGGTCCTGCGGCGCTGGTTCGAGCTGATGATGGCGAATCAGGAAGACCTGGCGAAGCTGATGACGGCGGAGCAGGGCAAGCCGCTGGCCGAGAGCCGAGGCGAGATCGCCTATGCCGCCAGCTTCATCGAATGGTTCGCCGAGGAGGGCAAGCGGATCTACGGCGACACCATCCCGGCGCCGGCCGGCGACCGCCGGATCGTCGTGATCAAGCAGCCGGTCGGCGTCTGCGCCGCGATCACGCCCTGGAACTTCCCGGCGGCGATGATCACCCGCAAGGCCGGCGCGGCGCTGGCCGCCGGCTGCACCATGGTGGTCAAGCCGGCCAGCGAGACGCCCTATTCGGCCCTGGGCCTGGCCGAGTTGGGCGAGCGCGCCGGCATCCCGGCCGGCGTGTTCTCGGTCGTCACCGGCAGCGCCGGCGAGATCGGCGGCGAGATGACGTCGAGCCCGATCGTCCGCAAGGTCACCTTCACCGGGTCGACCGAGATCGGCAAGCTGCTGATCCAGCAGTCGGCCTCGACGGTGAAGAAGGTGTCGATGGAGCTGGGCGGCAACGCGCCCTTCATCGTCTTCGACGACGCCGACCTCGACGCCGCGGTGCAGGGGGCGATCGCGTCCAAGTACCGTAACACCGGCCAGACCTGCGTCTGCGCCAACCGCCTGCTGGTGCAGGACGGGGTTTACGACGCCTTCGCCGCCAAGCTGGCCGAGGCGGTCGGCAGGCTGAAGGTCGCCGACGGCATGGCCGACGGCGCGCAGCAGGGGCCGCTGATCAACATGAAGGCGGTCGAGAAGGTCGAGGAGCACATTGCCGACGCGGTCGGGAAGGGCGCGCGGGTCGCGCTCGGCGGCAGGCGCCACGCCCTGGGCGGCACCTTCTTCGAGCCGACGGTCCTGTTGGACGTGACGCCGGAGATGAAGGTGGCGCGGGAGGAGACCTTCGGCCCGCTGGCGCCGATCTTCCGGTTCAAGACCGAGGAGGAGGCGATCCGCATGGCCAACGACACCGAGTTCGGCCTCGCGTCGTACTTCTACAGCCGCGACATCGGCCGGATCTGGCGGGTCGGCGAGGCGCTGGAATACGGCATCGTCGGCATCAACGAAGGCATCATCTCGACCGCCGTCGCCCCCTTCGGCGGGGTGAAGGAGAGCGGCCTCGGACGCGAGGGCTCGCATTACGGCATCGAGGACTATCTCGAGGTCAAGTACCTGTGCATGGGCGGGCTGAACCGGTGAGCGAGACGCTGTCGCCGCAGGAACGAGGCAAACGCGCCGCGGGCGAGGCCGCGGCGGCGCTGGTCGAGGACGGCATGCGCCTCGGCCTCGGCACCGGGTCGACCGTCCGCTGGGTGCTGGAGGCGCTGGGCCGGCGCATCCGGGAGGAGGGGCTGCGCGTCGCCGGTATCCCGACCTCGGAGCAGACGGCCGAGCGGGCGCGGGCGCTCGGCATTCCCCTGACCGACTTTGCCGCGACCGAGGCGCTGGACCTCTGCATCGACGGCGCGGACGAGGTCGAGCGCGGCACGCTGCGCCTGATCAAGGGGCTGGGCGGGGCGCTGCTGCGCGAGAAGATCGTGGCCGAGGCCTCGTCCCGCTTCATCGCCGTGGTCGACGCCTCGAAGATCGTCGATGTGCTCGGCGAGAAGGCGCCGCTGCCGGTCGAGGTCACGGCGTTCGGCTGGGAGGCGACGGCCCGTCGGCTCTCGGCCCTCGGCGGCGCCCCGGTGCTGCGGCAACGGGACGGCGCGGCGGTCCGTACCGATGGCGGCAACCTGGTCCTGGACTGCGGGGGCTTCGCGCCGATCCGCGACCCGGACGGGTTGCAGCGGGCGGTCAAGTCGATCGCAGGCGTGGTCGAGACCGGGCTGTTCCTGGGCGGGGCCGAGCAGGCGATCATCGGCCAGGCCGACGGCACGACGACCTCGCTGCTGCCTTCGCATTGAAGTCTCCGAACCGGGGCGGACAACGCGGTCCGCCTCGGCTATGGTCCGGCGCTTTGTCGAGACCAGGAGATTCCGCATGAGCACCCGGGCGAGCTACGGCACCTGGCACGCCGACCCTGCGCGCGAGGTCGCCATGGCGGACGGCCACCGGCCCTATTGGGAGCATTTCATCGGCCTGGTGCCGGAGATGGACCTGGCCGGCAGGGACGTGCTCGACTTCGGCTGCAACCGCGGCGGCTTTCTGCAGCTTCTGCACGCGCGGCGGCCGTTCCGCTGGGGGCTCGGCGTCGACATCGCCACCGATTCGATCGCCGCGGCCGAGGCCGCCAAGGGCGACCTGCCGGTCGAGCACCGTGTCGCGACCGACCTGTCGCCCTGGGCCGGCCGCTTCGACATCGCCTTCAGCTACGAGGTGATCTACCTGCTGCCCGACATCGCCGGCCATGCGGCGCAGGTCTTCCAGGCGCTGCGCCCGGGCGGCGTCTATTACGCGGTGACCGGCTGCCACACCGACAGCCCGTTGTGGCCGCAATGGCGCAGCCTGATCGGCGGGACCACCAACGCGCCGGTGCAGGACCGGTCGCCCGACGACTATGCCGAGGCCTTCGCCGCCGCCGGCTTCGCGGTCTCGGTCAAGAAGTTCGGCTATGACGGCTTCGTGCCGGCCGGCAAGGATCGGCGCTACTACCCGAGGCTGATCGACGCTGTGACCTACGGGGCGGAGCACAAGCTGCTGTTCCGCATGATCAAGTCATAGCCGCCCTGCGGGCTGAACGGGCTTGCCTCGAAGGGGCACGGCGGCCCAAATGCCAGGTGAACCTCTTCCCGCGCGGCCGGTCCAAGGCCGCGCCGCTTTGACCGCGCCAGGCGGTCTGGACGTGCCATGACCGGATTCGATTTCGACTATTTCGTCATCGGCGGCGGCTCGGGCGGCGTGCGCTCGGCCCGCATCGCGGCCCAGCACGGCGCCCGCGTGGGCATCGCCGAGGAGCGCTACTGGGGCGGCACCTGCGTCAATGTCGGCTGCGTGCCGAAGAAGCTGCTGGCCATGGCGGCGCATTTCTCCGCCGATTTCGAGGACGCCGCCGGCTTCGGCTGGACCGTGCCGGGCGCGACCCATGACTGGGCCACGCTGATCGCCCGCAAGGACGCCGAGATCGGGCGGCTGAACGGCATCTATCGCAACCTGCTGACCAATGCCGGCGCCACCATGTTCGACGCCCGCGCCGTGCTGGTCGACGCCCACACGGTCGAGGTCGGCGGCCGGCGCGTCACCGCCGACCGCATCCTGGTCGCGACCGGCGGCTGGCCGGTGCTGCCGGACAAGCCCGGCGTGCGCGAGCACGCCTTCACCTCGAACGAGGCGTTCCATCTGGAGCGGATGCCGCGTCGCGTCGTGATCGTCGGCGGCGGCTACATCGCGGTGGAGTTCGCCGGCATCTTCCATGGCCTGGGCGCCGAGGTGACGCTGGTGCATCGCGGCGATATGGTGCTGCGCGGCTTCGACGACGACCTGCGCGTCCACCTCGCCACCGAGATGGGCAAGGCCGGGGTCAATCTGCGCCTGGGCTGCCAGGTCGAGGGCGTCGCCAAGGTCGGCGACGCTCTGGCGGTGACGCTGAGCAATGACGAGGTGATCGCCGCCGACGGGGTGATGTACGCCACCGGCCGCAAGCCGAACACGGCGGGGCTGGGGCTGGAGACGGTCGGCGTCGCGCTGGATGCCGACGGCGCCATCGTGGTCGACGAGCGGTACCGCACCAGCGTGCCCAACATCTATGCCCTGGGCGACGTCACCGACCGGCTGAACCTGACGCCGGTGGCGATCGCCGAGGGCCATGCGCTGGCCGACACGCTGTTCGGCGGCAAGCCGCGGGTGCCGTCCTACGAGAACGTGCCGACGGCCGTGTTCTCGAACCCGCCGATCGGTACGGTCGGGCTGACCGAAGCGGCGGCGCGGCAGCGCCATGGCGAGGTCGACGTCTACCGCGCCGTGTTCCGGCCGATGCGCCACACCCTGTCGGGCCGGGAGGAGCGGACGCTGATGAAGCTGGTGGTCGATCCGGCGACCGACCGGGTGCTGGGCTGCCACATGGTCGGGCCGGACGCGCCGGAGATCGTGCAGGGGCTGGCGATCGCGCTCGTCTGCGGCGCCACCAAGGCGCAGTTCGACGCCACCATCGG
Source organism: Inquilinus sp. Marseille-Q2685 (assembly GCF_916619195.1). NCBI lineage: Bacteria > Pseudomonadati > Pseudomonadota > Alphaproteobacteria > Rhodospirillales > Rhodospirillaceae > Inquilinus > Inquilinus sp. Marseille-Q2685. The sequence continues at coordinate 986,987 of NZ_CAKAKL010000002.1, read as the reverse complement.
CATCCATCCGACCGCGGCGGAGGAGTTCGTGACCATGCGCAGCAAGGTCGAGCGGCCGGCCAGCCCGGGGTTGGCGCAATGACCGACGCGCCGCAGAACATCTACGACGATCCGACCTTCTTCGCCGGCTACGCGGCGCTGCGCGACGCCGAGAGCGGGCTGAACGCCGTGCTGGAACAGCCGGCGCTGGCGCGGCTGCTGCCGGCCTCGCTGGCGGGCTTGCGCATCCTTGATCTCGGATGCGGCTTCGGCGATTTCGCCCGCAAGGCGCGGGCGCAGGGCGCCGCCTCGGTGCTGGGGGTGGATGTCTCGGCGAAGATGCTGGCCGAAGCCCGGCGGCGGACCGACGATCCGGCCATCCGCTACGAGCAGGCGGCGATCGAGACGCTGGCCGTGGAGCCGGGGGCGTTCGACCTGGCGATCTCCTCTCTCGCCCTGCACTACGTCGCCGACTATGCGGGCGCGGTCCGGAAGATCGCCGCCGCGCTGGCGCCCGGCGGTCGCTTCGCCTTCTCGGTCGAGCATCCGATCTGCACCGCGATGGCCGTCTACGAATGGCATCGCGATGAGGCCGGCGCCGAGCTGCACTGGCCGGTCGATCGCTACGGCGAGGAAGGCCGGCGCGACACGCGCTGGTTCGTCGACGGGGGGGTCAAATACCATCGCACGGTCGCCAGCTATGTGAACGGCCTGGTGGACGCCGGATTGTCGCCGGCGCGGCTGGAGGAGCCCGAGGCCGATCCGGCGGCGCTGGCGGCACGGCCGGACCTCGCTTTGCAGCGCCGGCGGCCGCCTTTCCTGCTGCTGGCGGCGGACAAGCCGGCATAGCGGCTGCACGCGGTTCTTGTCATGAGAGGGCTGCGCTGCGACGCTGGCAAAGCCGGAGGCGCAGGCGTATAGCCTCACATCCGGTCCCGTCCGCAGGGGAGAGAGCGGACGGGGGCGCAAGGTGCGGAGTGTACGGCGATGGCGGAACGGTGGACCCCTGACTCCTGGCGTTCGATGCCGGTGAGGCAGATGCCGCAATATCCCGACGCGGCCAAGGTCGCGGCGGCGGAGCAGACCCTGTCGAAGTACCCGCCGCTGGTCTTCGCCGGCGAGGCCCGCTCGCTCAAGGCCGCGCTCGGCCGCGTCGCCGACGGCCGCGCGTTCCTGCTGCAGGGCGGCGACTGCGCCGAGAGCTTCGCCGAGTTCCATCCCGACAAGATCCGCGACACCTTCCGCGTGCTGCTGCAGATGGCGGTGATCCTGACCTTCGGCGGCGGCCTGCCGGTGGTGAAGGTCGGCCGCATGGCCGGGCAGTTCGCCAAGCCGCGCTCCGCCGACCTGGAGACGATCGGCGGCGTCTCGCTGCCCTCCTATCGCGGCGACATCGTCAACGGCGTCGATTTCGACGAGGCCTCGCGCGTGCCCGATCCGGCCCGCATGGTGCAGGCCTACAACCAGTCGGCCGCCACCCTGAATCTGCTGCGCGCCTTCGCCCAGGGCGGCTATGCCGACCTGCACAAGGTGCATCAGTGGAACCTCGGCTTCGTCACCCGGTCGCCCTGGGGCGAGCGCTACGAGGCCTTCGCCACGCGCATCGACGAGGCGCTGGAGTTCATGGCCGCCTGCGGCGTCACGGCCGAGACCACACCGGCGATCCGCGAGACCGATTTCTACACCAGCCACGAGGCGCTGCTGCTGCCCTACGAGCAGGCGCTGACCCGGATCGACAGCACCACCGGCGACTGGTACGACGTCTCGGCCCATCTGCTGTGGATCGGCGACCGCACCCGCCAGGCCGATGGCGCGCATGTCGAGTTCCTGCGCGGGGTGAAGAACCCGCTGGGCCTGAAATGCGGCCCGTCGCTCGAGGGCGACGACCTGATCCGCCTGATCGACGCGCTGAACCCGGACAACGAGGCCGGCCGCCTGACCCTGATCGTGCGCATGGGCGCCGACAAGGTGGTGGACAAGCTGCCGCCGCTGCTGCGCCGGGTGCGCGACGAGGGGCGGGCCGTGGTCTGGGCCTGCGACCCGATGCACGGCAACACCATCGCCTCGCCCTCCGGCTACAAGACCCGGCCGTTCGACCGGATCCTGTCCGAGGTGCGCGACTTCTTCGACCTGCACCGGGCCGAGGGCACCCATCCCGGCGGCGTGCATTTCGAGATGACCGGCCAGGACGTCACCGAATGCACCGGCGGCGCCCAGGCGATCACCGACGAGGCGCTGTCGCTGCGCTACCAGACCGCGGTCGACCCGCGGCTGAACGCCAGCCAGTCGCTGGAGCTGGCCTTCCTGATCGCCGAGAAGCTGAAGCAGGAGCGCAGCGCCCAGGATGCGGCCCGGCGGGCCGCGGCGGCCGAATAAGGACATGCGGCCCGTCGTGCGGCGGCCGCGGAATAGCAACCCTTCCAGGGGAACGGCGTCCATGACCCCTTCGGTCGACGATCTGTCGCGCTGGACCGACAAGTACTTCCTGCGGACCAAGGGGATCGTGGAGCGCTTCGGCGACACCCGCGTCACCTACGCCGTGTTCATGCGCCGGCCCGTGGTGGCGGCGCCGCGGCTGGCCGTCGAGTGGCTGCAGCAGGTGGCGAAGGAGCGCGGCTTCGCGGTCGAGATCGACCTGCGCTATGCCGAAGGCAAATGGGTTGGGTCGGGCGAGCCGATGCTCTACATCACCGGCCCGCTGCGCCACCTGGTCGATTGCGAGACCGTGCTGCTGCAGAAGCTGGGGCCGGCCTGCGTCGCTGCCTACAACGCCTACACCATGTGCGCCGAGCTGCCCCGCGCCGCATTCCTGGCGATGGATGCGCGGCACTGCGCCGGCACCGAGATGGCGGAATCGATGGCCTATGCCGCCAGCGTCGGCTCGGCCCGCGCCAAGCGCAAGCACGACGCCAAGGGCTTCGTCGGCAATGCCACCGACGCCACGGCGCATTTCTTCGGCCAGACCGCCGGCCTCGGCACCATGCCGCACGCCCTGATCGGCTATGCCGGCTCCACCGTCCGCGCCGCGGAGATGTTCCACGAGGTGTTCCCGGACGAGGCGCTGACCGTGCTGGTCGACTACTTCGCCCGCGAGGTCACCGACGCGCTCGAGGTCTGCCGCCGCTTCCCGGAGATGGCGGCGGCCGGCCGGCTGTCGGTGCGCATCGACACCGGCGGCGGCCGCTACATGGAAGGGCTGGGGCCCGGCGAATCCTATGCGGTGCTGGAACGCCACGTGCCCGAGGCGGTGCGCGGCTATCGCAGCGAGGAGGAGCTGCGCCACCTGATCGGCACCGGCGTCTCGGCCGCGGCGATCCATCACCTGCGCGACAAGCTGGACGAGGCCGGCTTCGGCAAGGTGAGGATCGTGGTCTCCAGCGGCTTCAGCCCGGCCAAGTGCCGGGTGATGGCGCTGGCCAAGGCGCCGATCGACGTGGTGGGCACCGGCAGCTTCCTGCCCGAGCGCTGGAGCGAGACCTACGCCACCGCCGACATCGTCGAGTACGACGGCAAGCCGATGGTCAAGGTCGGCCGCGAATGGCTGCTGCGGCTGCGCCCGGACGGCAGCGCCCGGCCGGGGCCGGATACGATGGCGGGCTCGGGAATCTGACGGCCGGCATCAGGACGGGGACGGTTTGCGCCGCCGGACGCGCGGCGTCTCGCCTTCCTCGTCATCGGTGTCGTCGACCGCGCCCCGCTCGATGTCGCGCTCGACCGAGGCGCTGAGTCGCTGGAACAGGCCGAGGCCCAGCATCATGCCGGTCCCCGCCACGATCAGCGCGGTCGGGTACAGCAGCAGGTTCACGTCGTCGCGCGCCACCTTGAAGATCACCACCAGGGCTTCGAGGAAGACGGCGATGATCATGGTCGAGATGAACTTGGTCAGGCTCTTGCGGACCTCGGAGGCGCGGCGCCGCTCCTGGCCGCGCGCGACCTCCTCCTCCAGCAGGTATTTGGCGACGTCGAAGACGGCGGTGGCGATGATCAGGTAGCCGATCACGTCCAGCATCGCCGTGTCGGTCGCGGCGTGCGGCGTCTGGAAGGTCATCACCACCGAATAGATCGCATAGGCGGTCAGCCCGGCGGCCAGAAGCATCAGGATGACGCTGACGAGAAAGAAGGCCAGGCGGGAAACGAGTTCCATGAGTGCCCTCCCGAAGGCGTGGCGGTGTGTGCCGGCCCGCCGCGTGCTAGCTTCGGGCTGCGCTGTCTTCGGAGCCCGCTCGATACGTGAACCACAGCCTGGCCACTCCGTTCCCTTCGCCCGTCGCTGCGGCGCATGAGGTCCTGTGTCGCCCGGTCCCGTGGCGCGACCCGGTCGAGGCCTTCGCCGCGATCCGGCATCGTCCCCGGCCGGTGCTGCTGGACTCGGCCCTGGTCGACGGCACCCGCGGCCGCTGGTCGCTGATCGCGGCCGATCCGTTCCGTTGGGTGGAGGTCGGGGCCGCGGAGACGCCGGCCGACCCCTTCGGCGCGATCGCCACCCTCCTGGCCCGCTACCGCGTCGAGCCCGATCCGGATCTGCCGCTGCTCGGCCCAGGCGCGATCGGCTTTCTGGGTTATGAGGCCGGTCGCTTCGCCGACCGCATGCCGGCGCCGCAGCCGGCCGGGCTCGACCTGCCGGACATCGCCTTCGGCCTCTATGACTGCGTCGCCGTGTTCGACGCCGTCGAGCGGCGCGCCTGGGTGCTGTCGACCGGCTGGCCCGAGGAGGATCCCGTGGCCCGCCGCCACTGGGCGCAGGCGCAGGCCGACGACCTCGCCGCGGCGGTCGCGGCCGCCCCGCCGCTGCCGCCGCCAGACCCCACGCCCCGCGGTGTCTGGCAGTCGGAGATGCCGGCGGATGGCTATCGCGACGGCGTCCGGCGGATCCGCGGCTGGATCGGCGCCGGTGACATCTACCAGGCCAACCTGACTCAGCGTTTCCTGGCCGACCTGCCGGACGGGCTGGATCCCTTCACGCTGCACCGCCGGCTGCGTGCCCTGTCGCCCGCGCCCTTCGCCGCCTTCCTCGACCTGGGAGACGGGCGCTGGATCGCCAGCGCCTCGCCGGAGCGGTTCCTGGCGGTCGATCCGGCGGGGCGGGTCGAGACCCGGCCGATCAAGGGCACCCGGCCGCGCGGCGTCGATCCGGCAACGGATGCGGCGCTGGCGGCGGAGCTGCAGGCCAGCGTCAAGGACCGGGCCGAGAACCTGATGATCGTCGATCTGCTGCGCAACGACCTGTCGAAGGTCTGCGCGGTCGGCAGCGTGCGGGTGCCGGTGCTGTGCGGGCTCGAGACCTTCCCGAGGGTCCACCACCTGGTCTCGGTGGTGGAAGGCCGGCTGGCGCCGGGCCGCGGTGCGGTCGACCTGCTGCGCGCCTGCTTCCCCGGCGGCTCGATCACCGGTGCGCCGAAGATCCGGGCGATGGAGATCATCCGGGAGCTCGAGCCGGCACGGCGCGGGCCCTATTGCGGCTCGGTCGTCCATCTCGGCTTCGACGGATCGATGGATTCCAGCATCGTCATCCGCACGCTGTGCGGGGCGCAGGGCCAGGTCGCGGCCCAGGCCGGCGGCGGCATCGTCTACGATTCCGACCCGGATGCCGAATACGACGAAGCCATGGTGAAGGTCCGGCCGCTGCTGCAGGCCCTGGCGGGGACAAGCTGATGCCCTGGCTGAACGGCCGGCTGCTCGCGGCCGGGGAGGCGTGGATCGATCCCGCGGACCGCGGCTTCACCCTCGGCGACGGTCTGTTCGAGACCATCCGGGTCAAGGACGGCGCCGCGGTCTGGCTGGACCGGCACTTGAGGCGGCTGGCCGAGGGCCGCGCCGTGCTCGGCATCCCGGCCCGCTTCGGCGACGCTGCCTTGGCCGAGGCCTGCGCCGCGGTGATCGCGGCGGAGGGGATCGAGGCCGGAGCCCTGCGCCTGACCGTCAGCCGCGGCGTCGGTCCCCGCGGCGTGCTGCCCCCGGCCGCACCAGTGGCGACCGTGCTGGTCGCCGGCCATGCCGGGCTGCCGCCGCAGGGGCCGGTGGCGCTGGTCGTGGCCCGCGGCACCTGCCGCAACCAGGCCTCGCCGCTCAGCCGGATCAAGTCGCTGAACTATCTCGATGCTGTTCTGGCCCGGCGCGAGGCGGCGGAGCGCGGCGCCGACGACGCGGTGATGCTGAACACCGCGGGCCGGGTCGCCGAGACCACTATTGCCAACCTCTTCGCCCGGATCGATGGCGCCTGGGCGACGCCGCCGGTGGCGGAGGGGGGGCTGCCGGGGATCATGCGCGCCGAGGTGCTGGCACGGCTGGGGGCGGCGGAACGACCGCTCGACGTCGAGGATCTGCAGCGGGCGGAGGCGTTGCTGCTGACCAATGCCCTGTCGATCCGCGCGGTCGCCCGGCTGGAAGGCGCGGCCCTGCCCGAGGACGAAGACACGGCCGTCAGGCTGCGCCGGGAGCTCGGCCTGCCGGCTTGACCCTGCTACAGCCGCGGATGGTCGGCGAAGAAGTGCCAGATATGCGGCGTGGCGGCGAAGCCGGGGGTGTCGGTGCCGTCCGGCCAGGCATGGATGCCGCCTTCGACCACGTCGAACCGCACCGCGGTTCCCGCCTTGCAGTCCGGATAGTCCTCCGCCTTGATTCCCGTCACCGAGTCCCGCGTGACCGGTTTCGTCCGGCAGCCGTCGAAGGCGGCCCAGAAGGCGACCGAGTCCCGCCCCGGCGGGCACTTGGCGCGGGCGGAGCTCTCCCGCTCGGCGGTGCCGTCGAACGGGACCGCCGTGTCGTCGGTGCCGTGGATGTGGATCACCGAGACCGGGCGGCTCGGGACGCACGACGGCACCAGGACGGCGCCCGAGACCACGGCGATTCCGGCGAAGATGTCGCCGGCCTCGCAGGCCAGGCGATAGGCCATCATGCCCCCGGCGGAGAAGCCGGCGGCGTAGATGCGGTGGCGGTCGACCGCGCGCTCCTGCTCGACCGTCGACACCAGGGTACGCAGGAAGCCGACATCGTCGGCTTCCTGGCGCATCGCCGCGCCGCAGCAGTCGCCGGCGTTCCAGCTGAACTGACCGGCGGTCTCCGCGGTCGGCTTCGCGCGGCCGGTGCCGTTCGGATAGGCGACGATGAAGCCCTCCGCATCGGCCTCGGCGCTGAAGCCGGTCAGCGCGATCGCGCTGTCGGCATTGGCGCCGCCGCCGTGCAGCACCACGACCAGCGGCAACGGGCTGTGACCCGTCGCCGTCGGCGGCAGGTGGAGGATATAGCTGCGGGGCACGCCGTCGACGGCCAGCGTCGCCTCGACATCCGTGCCGGCCGCACGGCCTGGAACCGCCGGCAGTGAGAGAGCGAGGACCGCGATGGCCGGGAACATCAGCGCCTGTGCAAGCCGTCGTATCATCTCTGCCGTCTCGATCGGGTCCGCCGGCAGGATAGCGTGCGCGGCACGGCGGCCTGCCCGCGATGAACGGTCGCGGGCCGCTATCCGCCGGCAGCCCTGCCACGACGCCTGTCGGCGTCCTGCGCCAGCTGCTCGATCAGCCCGACGAGCTCGCGATGGGTGGGGCTCGCGGGATCGCGCAGGGCGGAGCTCGGCTGGTCCTCGGTCAGATGGCTCAACCGCACCAGGGCACGGATCCGCTGCCGCCGCGTCTGCTTGAGATCGGACGAGCGGTGCCGGAACAGGATCCGCGCCAGCTCGCCGTCGCCGAACAGGCCGTTCAGCTCGGCGGCCGTGGTGTAGATCAGGAACAGCACGAGGATCCAGGTCTGGATGAAGAGGAAGCGGTGCCAGGAGAACTGCTCGGCCAGGGCGACGCCGAAGCCGCCGATCCGGCCGGTGTCGGCGACATGATGGATGAAGGCCTCGAGCAGCCGGGCGATGAAGACGAAACACCAGTAGACGAAGGTCTTGAACAGGATCGGCAGGATCAGCGGCGCGTTGTCGAAGCGGCGCAGGAACGGCATCTTGTCGGCGACCAGCACCGCCTTGCCGACCACCAGCGCCGCCGTGGTCGCCACCAGGAAATTGATCGACCGGGCAAGGTATTCGGACAGCACCAGGTTTTGCGTGAACACGATCAGGTTGAAGCCGACCAGGAAGAACAGGGTCGGCGGCAGGACGTGGCGGACCTCCCGGCCGAGATGGCGAAGGACGCGGTGCAGACGGCCGTCCTGCGCCGCCAGGGAGGTGCTGGCCATCACCGTCTCCGACGATTGGGATCGGGACGGACGGATCTTCGCGCCGAAGCGGGGCGCGGCAAAGCATATTCCGCCGCGCCCCAGGCGGTCAGGCGGCGAGGGCAGGGACCTCCGAAGGCGACCGCGCCTCCGCCTCCAGCCGGGCGATCGCCGTGGCCAGGGGCAGGGATTCCTGCCGGCCGTCGCGGAAGCGCAGCGCGACGGTGCCGTCCCGCACCTCGCGCGCGCCGATCGCGGCCAGCACCGGCACGCCGTCGCCATGGGCGTCGACGATCTTGCGCGACAGTCGCTCGGGCCGCGCATCGAGGGCGACGCGCAGCCCCGCCGCCTCGAACGCCTCGGCCACCCGGCAGGCCGGGACAACGTCGTCGGCGCCGATCGAGGCGACCACCAGCTGCTCCGGCGCCAGCCACAGCGGCAGCTTGCCCTCATGATGCTCCAGCAGGACGCCGATGAAGCGCTCCAGGCTTCCCAGCACGGCATGGTGCAGCATCACCGGCTGCTGCTGGGTGCCGTGCTCGTCGACATAGGCGGCGCCCAGCCGCTCCGGCATCACCAGGTCGAGCTGGATGACGCCGCACTGCCAGCGCCGGCCGCGACTGTCGCGCAGATGGAACTCCAGCTTCGGGCCGTAGAAGGCGCCCTCACCGGGCAGGGTCTCGAAGTCCAGCCCGGCCTGCCGCGCCGCCTCCGCCAGCGCCGCCTCGGCCCGGTCCCAGACCTCGTCCGACCCCGCCCGCTGCGCCGGCCGCGTGGCGAAGGCGACGTCGAAGCGGTCGAAGCCGAAATCGGCGTAGATCCGGCGCAGCAGGCCGCAGAACCGCGCCACCTCGGCCTCGATCTGGTGCTCCAGGCAGAACACATGGGCGTCGTCCTGAACGAAGCCGCGGGCCCGCATCAGCCCCTGCAGCGCGCCCGACGGCTCGTTGCGGTGCACGGCGCCGAACTCGAAATAGCGGATCGGCAGCTCGCGGTACGATCGCACGCGCTTGTTGAAGATCTGAACGTGACCGGGGCAGCTCATCGGCTTCAGCGCCATGATCCGGCCCTCATCGGCCACGGCGAACATCTGGGCTCCGAATTTCTGCCAGTGGCCGCTGCGGTTCCACAGGCCCCGGGCCAGCAGCTGCGGTGTCCGCACCTCGCGATAGCCGGCCCGGGCCATGCGCCTTCGGACATGGTCCTCGACCACGCGGTACAGCGCCCAGCCGCGCGGATGCCAGAAGACCATGCCGGGGCCGTCCTCCTGCTGGTGGAACAGGTCGAGGCGGTTGCCGAGGCTGCGGTGATCGATGTCGTCCATGGGAAGTCTCCGTTGCGGTGGACCGGCGCAGGGAGAGCCCAGAAAGACCAAGGGCCCCGTCCGTCGCCGGCGGGGCCCTTTGGGATCAGAGGCGCTGTCCGATCAGCGCGCACGACCTCCGCACGACCCGCCACTGGCGGTGGTCGTTTTGGTGGTCGCGGTAATGATCGAACGGATCGCGCTCATGGCGTCAGTAGAGCCATGGCCGGGGGACCGCGTCAATCGCGATGCAACACGGGGGAGGGCTGCCGTGTTGATGGGGCGGGACTTGTCACGGGGCGGGTGTCTCGCTATATTTGTCTCAAACGAGATCAAAAATCTCAGATGAGTTTGGAGAGAGGAGCGGTTCGATGATGGCGCGGGAGGCGGCAGTGGCGCCGCGCGGTGCCGAAGGGCGGCTGGCCCGGGCGGGCCTGAACGCCTTCTTCAACATCGCCGAGGCCTGGGGGCTGAAGGACGAGGAGAAGCGCGTGCTGCTGGGCCGCCCGTCCAAGGCCACCTTCTACCGCTGGAAGGCCGGTGCGACCGGCCATCCCTCGGCCGACACGATGGAGCGGATCTCCTACATCCTCGGCATCTACCGGGCGCTTCAGATCCTGTTCAAGGACGCGAAGCTGGCCGACGGCTGGGTGCGGCGGCCGAACGCGGCCTCGCCCTTCGGCGGCCGCTCGGCGCTCGACCGGATGCTGTCGGGCAACGTCGCCGACCTGTTCGTGGTCCGCCGCTACCTGGATGCGGAGCGCGGCGGTTGGGGCTGATCCTGCCGGTTCGCCGGGTCGAATGGCCCGAATGCTGGCGCATCATCCCCAGCCGGTATCCGCCGATCGACCTGTTCGAACGGGTGGCGCCCCCCGAGGATTGGGAGCTGCTGATCGAGCTCGAATCCCGCACCAACGACCGGCTGCGCGACCAGGTCGGGCAGATCTCGCTGATCCCGCTGGAGGAGCGGATGAGCGGCCCGGGCACCAGCTTCATCATGGCGCCCTTCACCCATCTGCATCCGGACGGCAGCCGCTTCACCGACGGCACCTATGGCGCCTATTACGGCGCCGCGGCGCTGGACACGGCGGTGGCGGAGACCAGCTATCACCGCGCCCGCTTCTTCGCGGCGACGGCGACGCCGGCGACCACGATCGACATGCGCGTGCTGATCAACAGCCTGTCCGGCGACCTGCACGACATCCGCGGCCTGGGCGACGAACTGCCGGGCGTCTACGACCCGGTCGACTATTCGGCCGGCCAGGCGCTGGGGCGGCGGCTGCATGCGGACGGCTCCTTCGGTGTCGCCTATGACAGCGTCCGCCACCCGGGCGGCCACTGCGCCGCGGTGTTCCGGCCGCGCAGCGTGCTGACCCCGGTGATCCAGGAGCGGCACCTGTCCTATCACTGGGACGGGACCCGGATCGCCGCGGTGCACGAGATCCGCGCTTTGCAGACGTAGCGAACCGCATAGCCGGTCTCCGTTCGTTGGGGCTGGGAATAACGGGGCCGGCCACCGATATTGTGCCCCACGGTTTCACGAGGTCGGTCGCGGCGCGGCCGTCGGGGTATTCGATGCAGGCACCGGTCGAGATCCGCACCACCGTCACCATCCCGATCCTGGACGGGGCGGGGAAGGGCGTGTTCCACACCTTCAGCGGCTTCGCCGACGGCGGCGAGCATTTCGCCATCGCGCTCGGGCCCGAAGGCCGCGACGTGCCGCTGGTGCGCGTGCATTCCGAATGCCTGACCGGCGACGTCTTCGGCTCGCAGCGCTGCGACTGCGGCCCGCAGTTGAACGACGCCCTGCACCGCATTGGAAAAGAAGGCGGTTTCGTCCTCTATTTGCGGCAGGAGGGGCGCGGGATCGGCCTCTATGCCAAGCTCGACGCCTATGTGCTGCAGGACCAGGGGCTCGACACCTACGAGGCCAATGAACGGCTGAACTTCCCGCATGACATGCGGGACTTCACGCCGGCGGCGCAGATGCTGCTGGCGCTCGGCGTCAAGCGGATCCGGCTTCTGACCAACAACCCGGACAAGGCGAAGCAGCTCGAGGCCGCCGGGATCGAGATCGCCGAGATCGTACCGACCGGCGTCTTCGTCACCGAGCACAACATCCAGTATCTCGAAGCCAAGGTGAAGAAGCACGCACACCGTATTGATCTAACGGAAATTTCAGATCAGGCCACGGTGCTGCCTCTGGCAGTTGGCGACACCCCGGGGGTGCGCCGCCTGGGCAAGCCTTGACCCTGCCGGCCGGGTTCTCGCTGCGGCCGGGCTTCGGCTTCGGCGGCGTCTTCCGCGACACGCTGCCGGAGGCGTTGCGCGACGCCGCGCCCCCGGCCCGGACGACAGGCGACGACGAAGCCTGGATGCTGGAGACGCTGCGGACGGCGATGACCCATAACGGGCTGTCGGACCCGAACCCGGTGGTGGGCTGCGTCATCGTCCGCGACGGCCGCGTGGTCTCGCGCGGCGCCACCGAACGGATCGGCGAGCGCCATGCCGAGCGCGTCGCAGTCGAGGCGGTGGCCGACCGGTCGGCGTTCCGCGGCGCCACGGCCTATGTCACGCTGGAGCCCTGCAGCCATCACGGCCGCCAGCCACCCTGCGCCGACCTCCTGGCCTCGCTCGGGCTGGCGCGTTGCGTGGCGGCGCTGCGCGATCCGTTCCCGCTGGTCGACGGTGCCGGCCTGGCCCGGCTGCAGGCCGCCGGCGTCGATGTCAGCCTCGGCACGCTGGCGCCGGAGGCGGCGGCCTGGCACGCGCCCTTCCTTCTGCGGCAGCGGCTCGACCGGCCGCTGGTGGCGGCGAAATGGGCGCAGACGCTGGACGGCCAGCTCGCTTTTGACGATGGCGCCGAGCGCTGGCTGACCGGCAAGGCGGCGCGCGCCCACACCCATTGGCTGCGCCAGAAATACGACGCCATCCTGGTCGGCGCCGGCACCGTGCTGGCGGACGATCCGGCCCTGACCGTGCGTGACGCCGCCGGCGACCGGCACCGCCATCCGCTGCGCCTGGTCTATGATCCGAACGGCCGGGCCCTGGCCGCCCTGCCGCAGCGGTTGGACCGATGGAAAGCCGGGCTGCTGTCCGCCGATGCGCCCACCGTGTTCCTGCTGGGCCGGGCGGCGGCGCGTCAGGCCGGCGCGGTCGAGGCGATGCTGCCGCCCTCGGCGGCGATGCTGGCGCTGCCGGACGGGCCGCCGGTCGACGCGCTGTTCGACACCCTGGCCGGGCCGGCCGTGGTGGCGCGGCTGGGCCGGCCGGTCGGATCGGTCATGGTCGAAGGCGGTCCGCGCCTGCTCGGCCTGCTGCTGGAGGCTGGGCGGGTCGACCTGGCCCATGTCTTCATCGCGCCGGCGATCGGCGGCGGCGAGCGCAACCGCATCGCCTTCCCGGGCAGCGCCGCCGCCACCCGCGACTGGCGGCCGATCGCCACCGCCGCGCTGGGCCCGGACCTGCTGGCGGAATACGTCTCGCCGGCCGTGGCGGCGCATCTGGCGCGGCTTGTCGACGCCAGCGTCATCGAGTCGCCACTTCGCCATGGCTAAACGACCGCGCGCATTGTACCGTGCGCGCCCTGCGGACCGGCATGCCGGTCCGGATCTGTGACGTCTCGGCCGGGCCAGCCCGAACCGACCGAACCCATGAGAGCTTGCCGTCGATGATGTATTTCGCCCCGTGGAAGAAGGTCACCATCCTGGTGGTGTGCCTCCTCGGCGTGATCCTGAGCCTGCCGAACATCCTGCCGCGCAGCACGCTCGACGCGCTGCCGTCCTGGATCCCGGCCCGGCAGATGAATCTCGGCCTCGACCTCAGGGGCGGTTCCTACCTCCTGCTGGAGGTCGACATGAAGGCGGTGATCGACGGCCGCCTCTCCAACATCCAGGATTCGATCCGCAGCCTGCTGCGGCGCGAGAACATCGCCTACAGCGACCTTTCGGTGAACGACCATTCGGTCAACTTCACCCTGTCCGATCCCACCCAGGCCGACCGGGCGCGCACGCTCCTGGCCGAGAACCTGCTGACCGGCGCCGTCGATCCGCTGGCCGGCGGCCAGCGTGACCTCGACATCAACGTCGGCGGCGACGGCAAGGCCAGCCTGACCCTGACCGAGGTAGGCCTGCGTGACCGCGAGGCCCGGGCGGTCGAGCAGTCGATCGAGATCGTCCGCCGCCGCGTCGACGAGAGCGGCACCCGCGAGCCGCTGATCTCGCGCCAGGGCAACAGCCGCATCCTGCTGCAGCTGCCCGGCGAGCAGAACCCCGACCGCATCCGCCGCCTCCTGGGCCAGACGGCGAAGATGACCTTCCACCTGGTCAACCTGGACTACCAGGAGGGCCAGCCGGTGCCGCCGGACACGGAGGTGCTGCCGATCGAGAATCCGCGACCGGGCGAGCGCACCTCGATCGCGGTGCGCAAGCGGATCGAGGTCGACGGCGCCAACCTGGTCGACGCCCGCGCCGGCACCAACCCGCAGACCGGGCAGTGGATCGTGAATTTCGAGTTCGACAGTGCCGGCGCCCGCCGCTTCGGCCAGGTCACCCAGGCGAATGTCAACAAGCCCTTCGCCATCGTGCTCGACGACAAGGTCATCACCTATCCGAACATCAACGAGCCGATCCTGGGCGGCCGCGGCCAGATCAGCGGCAACTTCACCGCCCAGACCGCCAACGACCTGGCCGTGCTGCTGCGCGCCGGCGCGCTGCCGGCGCCGCTGACCATCGTCGAGGAGCGGACGGTCGGCCCCGACCTCGGCGCCGACGCCATCCAGGCCGGCATCATCGCCGTGGCGGTCGGCTTCGTTCTGGTCGTCACCTACATGCTGCTGGCCTACGGGCTGTTCGGCCTGTTCGCCAACGTCGCCCTGATCATGAACCTGGTTCTGACCGTGGCGGTGCTGTCGCTGCTGGAGGCGACGCTGACGCTGCCCGGCATCGCCGGCATGCTGCTGACCCTCGGCATGTCGGTCGACGCCAACATCCTGATCAACGAACGATTGTACGAGGAGACGAAACGCGGGCGGTCGCCCTTCTCGGCGATGGATGCGGGCTTCAGCCGGGCCTTCGCCACGATCTTCGACGCCAACATCACCTCGCTGATCAAGATGGCGATCCTGTACACGCTGACCACGGGGCCGGTGCGCGGCTTCGCCGTCACCACCGGGATCGGCATCCTGACCTCGATGTTCACCGCCGTGGTGCTGGTGCGGCTGATGATGGTCACCTGGATCCGCCGCAAGCGTCCCACCGTCCTGCCCGTGCTGAGGAAAGCGTGATGTTCTGGCTCCGTCTCGTCCCGGACGACACCAAGATCCCGTTCATGCGGGGCCGCATCGCCGGCCTCGCCGCCTCGGCCTTCCTCAGCATCGCCTCCGTCGTGCTGTTCTTCTATCCGGGGCTGAACTACGGCGTCGACTTCAAGGGCGGCATCGCCATCCAGATCCAGACGCCGCAGGCGGCGGATTTCGGGCAGCTGCGCACCGCCCTCGACGATCTCGGCCTCGGCCAGGTCCAGCTGCAGCAGTTCGGCTCGCCCAACGACGTTCTGATCCGGATGGAGGCGCAGCCGACCGAACAGCAGCAGCAGGCGGCGGTCGACACGATCAAGAAGACCCTGACCGACACGGTGCCGGGGACCGAGATCCGCAGCGTCGATTCCGTCGGCGGCACGGTCTCGGGCGAGCTGTTCCAGAACGGCATGCTGGCGCTCGGCCTCGCCCTCGTCGCCATGTTGTTCTACATCTGGTTCCGCTTCGAATGGCAGTTCGGCGTCGGCGCCGTGGTCACCATGATCCTCGACGTCACCAAGATGGTCGGGGTCTATGCCGTCACCGGAATGCAGTTCAACCTGACCTCGATCGCGGCGCTGCTCACCGTCCTCGGCTATTCGGTGAACGACAAGGTCGTGGTCTATGACCGCGTGCGCGAGAACCTGCGCCTGTACAAGTCGATGCCGCTGAGGGCGCTGATCGACCTGTCGATCAACCAGACCCTGAACCGCACCATCGGCACCTCACTGGCCACCTTCCTGGCGTGCCTGCCGCTGGCGATCTGGAGCGGCGAGAACTTGCAGGAATTCGCCATCGTCATCCTGATCGGGGTCGTGGTCGCCACCACCTCCTCGATCTTCATCGCGGCGCCGATCCTGCTGTTCCTCGGCGAGGAGAAGCTGTTCCGCAAGAAGGCGCCGCCGGCGGCTCCGGCGGACGGCACTCCGGCGGGCAAGGGCGCCTGAGCGGAAGATGGCGGCGGCGCGGCCGATCCTGATCGGCAGCGAGGTCTATCGGCATTCCAGCTACGGGCCGAAGCATCCGCTCGCCATCCCGCGCGTCTCGACCGCGCTCGACCTGATCCGGGCGCAGGGCTGGCTGGCCGACGGGCAGTACCGCGACGGGCCGTTGGCCGGGGTCGAGGCGCTGACCCGGTTCCATCACCCGGACTACGTCGCCGCGGTGCAGGATGCCGAGCGCGACCAGGATCTCGATCCGGCGCGCCGGCAGCGGCACAATCTCGGCGGGGTCGAGAATCCGATCTTCGCCGAGGTGTTCCGCCGCCCGGCCACGGCCTGCGGCTCCTCTGTCCTCGGCGCCGGCCTCGTGGCCGAGGACGCTGTGGTCTACAGCCCAGCCGGCGGGCTGCATCACGGCCGGCCCGACCGTGCCTCGGGCTTCTGCTACTTCAACGACCCGGTGCTGGCGATCCTCGACCTGCTCGACCGCGGCGTCGACCGCATCGCCTATCTCGACGTCGATGCCCATCACGGCGACGGGGTGCAGGATGCCTTCGCCGGCGACGCTCGCGTCCTGACCGTCTCGGTGCACGAGGCGCAGCGCTGGCCGTTCACCGGCGCGGTCGAGGACCGCGGCGGCGGCAACGCCCGCAACCTGCCGATGCCGCGCGAGCTGAACGACGACGAGATGGCGGCGGTGCGCGACCAGGCGCTGCTGCCGCTGGTCGAGCGCTTCCGCCCGCAGGTCGTGGTGCTGCAATGCGGCGCCGACGCGCTGCATGATGATCCGCTGAGCCGCCTGTCGCTGTCCAACCACGCCCTGTGGGACGTGGTGGCGGCGGTGCGCGACGTCGCGCCGCGCCTGCTGGTGCTGGGGGGCGGAGGCTACAATCCCTGGACTGTCGGGCGCTGCTGGGCCGGGGTCTGGGCGGTGCTCAACGGCTTCGACCCGGCGGCGCCGCTGACCGCGGAGTCCCGCGCAGTGCTGGCCGGCCTGTCCTGGTCGCGCCGCCGCGGCACCCCGCCCGAGCCCGCCTGGTTCGACCGCATGGACGACGTGCCGCGGCCGGGCCCGGTGCGGCCGGAGGTCCGGGATGTGATCCGCGCCGTCATGGCACCCTGACGAGATGGGACGATGATGAAGACGCTCCTCGCCGCTTTCGCCCTGCTGCTGGTCGCCGCCGGTTCCGTCCCGGCACAGGAGGCGGCCCAGCCCAAGACCAGCGACCTGACCATCGAGACCGCGGCGGGCAAGAGCTTCCACTTCACGGTCGAGCTGGCGCTGACGCCGGAGCAGCAGCAGCGCGGCCTGATGTTCCGAGAAAAGATGGCGCCGGATGCCGGCATGCTGTTCGTGTTCGACCAGGCCGGGCCGCAGGCCTTCTGGATGAAGAACACGCTGATCCCGCTGGACATGATCTTCATCCGCACCGACGGGACGATCGCCAACATCCTGGAGAAGGTGCCGCCGCAGACCCTGGACCCCCGGAGCTCGGACGGGCCGGCCAAGGCGGTGCTGGAGCTGAACGGCGGCATCGCCCGGTTCCTCGACATCAGGCCGGGCGACCGGGTGGTCCATCCGCTGATCGCCGCCACCAAGGGCTGAGCTCAGCGCGGCCTGGTGGTCTCCTCGTCCGGGCCGGGCAGGGGCGGGGCCCAGCTGCGGCCGGCGGCGATCATGCAGGACTGCCCGTCCGGACCGGTGTAGAGCAGGGTCCAGCTCCGCCCCTTCGGCGCCGTGAACAGCTCGACCCGGCCGCCGCTGTTGGCCGTGCCGGCACCCGCCGGCGTCTCCTGGAAGGCACGCGCCAGATAGTCGGCCACCACGTCGTGCGGGCCGCAGGAGGCCGGCGCCGCCTGGACCGGGGCGGTCAGGAGTAGGACGGAAAGCGCAATACCAGCCGCACGGGCCATGCCTGCCTCGATAGCCGTGTCGGAGAAGCCGTATCGGAGTCTGGGGCCAGGAGGCCTGCGAAACGATATAATCGGGTCGCCTCGGCCAGACCAGCCGGATCAGAGGCGGCCTTGCGCCGGAAATTCCCAGCCGGGCCGTGAAGGGACGACACCAGTGCGGGCCGAGGGGAATGCCGGACACCAGGACTGAGATCGAGCCGAGGCTGCGGGAGGCGGCGCCGCCGCCCTTGCCCGGACCGACCCGGACAACGCGCAAGTCATCCCGCCGGCGCCGCTTCCTGCTGCTGGCGCTGCTGGTGCTCGGCCTGACGGTGGCCGGCGGCGCCTGGTACCGCTGGGGCCGGGCGGTCGCGCCCGATCAGCTCTGGATCACGGCGACGGCCGAGCGGGGCGACATCGAGGACGCGATCACGGCGCTCGGGACGCTGCAGCCGCTCAGCTATGTCGATGTCGGCACCCAGGTCTCCGGCCAGCTCAGGACCCTGCATGTCGCGATCGGCGACCGGGTCAAGGCCGGCGACCTGCTGGCCGAGATCGACCCCACCGTCTACCAGTCGCGGGTCGAGGCCGACCGGGCGCAGATCGCCAACCTCGCCGCCCAGCGGGCGGAGAAGGAGGCGCAGCTGCTGCTGGCCCGGCAGCAGGCCGAGCGGCAGCGCAACCTGAAGGCGTCCCGCGCCACCAGCGACGACGCGCTGCAGGTGGCCGAGGCGGCTTATGCCGCGGCCCAGGCCCAGCTGGACGCAATCGACGCCCAGACCCGCCAGATCCAGTCGACCCTGAAGGGCGACGAGGCCAATCTCGGCTACACCAAGATCTATGCGCCGATCGACGGCACGGTGGTGTCGCAGTCGGCGCGCCGGGGCCAGACGCTGAACGCCAACCAGTCGGCGCCGATCATCGTCCAGGTCGCGGACCTGACGACCATGACCGTCGAGGCGCAGGTGTCGGAGGCCGATGTCAGCCGGCTTCGGCTCGGCATGACCGCCTATTTCACCACCCTCGGCATGCCCGACAAGCGCTGGTACGGCGCGCTGCGGCAGATCCAGCCGACGCCGGAGGTGGTCAACAACGTCGTGCTCTACAACGCCTTGTTCGACGTGCCGAACCAGGACGGCGCGCTGATGACGCAGATGACGGCGCAGGTGTTCTTCGTCTCGGCCGCGGCCCAGGACACGCTGCTGGTGCCGGTCACGGCCCTGTCGGGCCTGTCGCCCGGCACCTCCTCGGCCGCGCCGGGGCGGGCCACGGTCCGCGTGCTGAAGCCGAGCGGATCGGTCGAGACCCGCGCCGTGACCGTCGGCGTGACCAACCGGGCGCAGGCGGAGATCCTGAGCGGGCTGGAGCCGGGCGAGCAGGTGATCACCGGCAGCCGCCGGCCGAATGCCGCGCCGCCATCCGGGCCGGTGCGGACCCCGAGGCTGTGATGGACATCCGCGAGCCGGTCCACGGGACGTCCGGCCGGGCCGCCACCCGGCCGCTGGTGTCGCTGCGCGACGTCACCAAGACCTATGTCAACGGCGACCTGGCGGTGGAGGTGCTGCACGGCATCTCGCTGGAGATCCACCCCGGCGAGTTCGTCGCTATCATGGGCGCTTCGGGCTCCGGCAAGTCGACGCTGATGAACATCCTCGGCTGCCTCGACCGGCCGACCACCGGGACCTACCGGGTCGACGGCACCGATGTGGCGACGCTGGACGGCGATGCCCTGGCGCATCTGCGGCGCGAGACCTTCGGCTTCATCTTCCAGAGCTACAACCTGATCCCGTCCGCCACCGCGGCCGAGAATGTAGAGGTGCCGGCGATCTATGCCGGCATCGCCGCCGCCGAGCGGCGCGAGCGGGCGGAGCAGCTGCTAGCCTCGCTCGGCCTCGCCGACCGCACCGACCACCGGCCGAACCAGCTGTCGGGCGGCCAGCAGCAGCGCGTGTCGATCGCCCGGGCACTGATGAATGGCGGCCGGGTGATCCTGGCCGACGAGCCGACCGGCGCGCTGGACAGCCGCAGCGGCGCCGAGGTGATGGCACTGCTGAAGCGGATGAGCGAGGCCGGCCGCACCGTCATCCTGATCACCCATGACCGGGCGGTGGCGGAGCACGCGCACCGGCTGATCGAGATCCGGGACGGGCGGATCGTCGGCGACAGCGGCGTGCGCGGACCCGCGGTGACCGCGGCCGGAGCCGATGTGACCCATGGCGGCGATGCCGGCGCGCTGGGCGTCGCCGACATGGCGGAGGCGGTGAAGATGGCGCTGCGGGCCCTGCGCGCCAACCTGTTCCGCACCATCCTGACGCTGCTCGGCATCGTCATCGGCGTCGGCGCGGTGATCGCCATGCTGGCGATCGGCGACGGGGCGAAGCAGTCGGTGGTCGACCGCATCTCGGCGATGGGCACCGACCTGCTGCTGATCCGCCCGGCGCAGAGCAACAACCGCACCGCCGACGGGGTGATCGCGACGCTGGTGCCGGAGGATGCCGAGGCGCTGGCGGAAGTGCCCAACGTCGCCGCCGCGGTGCCGGAGCTGACCGGCACCGTCACCCTGCGCTACGGCAACACCGACTACTCGACGCAGGCCGACGCGACGACGCCGGACTTCACCCGGGCGCGCAACTGGTCGGTCGAGCGCGGCAGTTTCGTCTCGGCGGGGGACCAGGCCAGCTACGCCCCGGTGATCGTGCTGGGGCAGACCGCGGCGCGGATCCTGTTCCCGGAGGGCGTCGACCCGCTGGGCCGCTACGTCCTGGTCAACAACATCCCGTTCCAGGTGATCGGGCTGATGGAGGCGAAGGGCGCGACGCCCTACGGCGCCGACCAGGACGACATCGTCTTCATGCCGCTGTCGACCGGCAGCTTGCGGATGTTCGGCAAGCGCTTCGTCCGCTCAATCACCGTGCAGGTCGAGGACACGGCCCGGATCGACGAGACCCAGGCCGAGGTGCAGGCGCTGCTGGAGGAGCGGCACCGCCGTCCGGACGTGCAGATCCGCAACATGTCGTCGCTGATCGAGACCGTCTCGGCGACGCAGAACACGCTGACCATCCTGCTCGGTTCGGTCGCCGCCATCTCGCTGCTGGTCGGCGGCATCGGGGTGATGAACATCATGCTGGTCAGCGTCACCGAGCGGACGCGCGAGATCGGGGTAAGGATGGCGACCGGGGCCCGGATGCGCGACATCCTGCAGCAGTTCATCACCGAATCCGTGGTGGTCTCGGCGATCGGCGGGGCCGTCGGCGTGGCCGGCGGCCTGGGGGTGGCGGCGGCGCTGCAGGCCTTCGGCACGCCGATCCAGTTCTCGCCCGGGCCGGTGCTGCTGGCCTTCGGCTGCGCCTTCCTCACCGGCCTAGTCTTCGGCTATATGCCGGCGCGCAAGGCCGCCACCCTCGACCCCGTCGTCGCCCTCTCCGCCGAGTGACCATGCCGCGTCCGTTCCGCTTTCATCGCCCTCTCGCGGCGGTCCTGACCCTCGCCCTGCTGGCCGGCTGCGCCGGGCCGGAGGACGACAAGCCCGCCCTCGACATCCCCGGCGGCTGGAAGGCGGATGGGCCGGCCGGCACCACCTGGCCGGAGACGACATGGTGGCGCAGCTTCGGCTCGTCCCAGCTCGACAGCCTGATCCGCACTGCCCAGCGGAACAACCAGGACATCGGCGCGGCTGTGGCCCGGGTGCTGCAGGCCGACGCCCAGGCGCGGATCGCCGGCGCGCCGCTGCTGCCCAGCGTCGGGGCGACGGGCGATGCCTCGCATTCGGTGTCGCCGGAGCGCGCCAGCAGCTTCGGTACCGGCTCGAGCCGGACGGTCAGCGACCAGTTCTCGGCCGGGCTCTCGGCCAGCTACGAGATCGACCTCTGGGGCAAGAACCGGGCGGCGCTGCAATCGGCGCAGGCCTCGGCGCTGGCCAGCCGCTACGACCGCGACACCGTCGCCCTGACCGTCACCTCGAGCACCGCCACCACCTACATGCAGGTGCTGGAGTTCCAGGACCGGCTGGCGATCGCGCGGGACAACCTGGCCAACGCCCAGCAGGTGCTGAACGTGGTGCTGGCGCAGGAGCGGGCGGGCGCCGCCTCGGCCCTCGACGTGGCGCAGCAGCGCACGGTGGTGGCGCAGCAGAAGGCCGCGATCCCGCCGCTGGAGCAGCAGCGCCAGCAGACCGAGACGGCCCTGGCCCTGCTGCTCGGCGAGCCGCCGGAGCGGCTGTCGCTGCAGCGCCAGTCGCTCGACGACCTCGAGATCCCGGTGATCGCCGCGGGCCTGCCGTCCTCGCTGCTGGACCGCCGGCCGGACATCCAGAACGCCGATGCCCAGCTGCTCGCCGCCCGGTTCAACGTGAAGGAGGCGAAGGCGCAGCTGTTCCCGTCGATCCAGCTGACCGGCCAGGGCGGGTTCCAGAGCGCGGCGCTGGGCACGCTGTTCAACTCCGCCAACACCCTCTACAGCCTCGCCGCCTCGCTGACCCAGCCGATCTTCGAGGGCGGCGCGCTGCGCGGGGCGGTCCAGCTCACCCAGGCGCAATACCAGGAGCTGGGCCAGACCTATGTGAAGACCGTGCTGGCGGCCTTCGGCGACGTCGAGAACGCGCTGATCGCCACGCAGCAGACCGGGCTGGCTTATCAGGCGCAGCAGGAGGTGGTGGCCCAGGCGCGCGAGGCGTTCCGCCTGTCCGACGCGCAGTACCGGGCCGGGGCGGTCGACCTGCTGACCGTGCTGAACGCGCAGCAGAGCTACTTCTCCGCCCGCGACCAGCTGGTGCAGGCCAAGTCCGACCGGCTGCAGGCCGCGGTCGCCCTCTACAAGGCGCTGGGCGGCGGCTGGTCGGCCGGATCGGTGAAGACTGCGGCCGCAAGCTAGGAACCGAAGCTCACCCAAACGGAGTATATGGCTCGGCCGGAATTCCGCACGCTCCCGACCGATGTTATGTTTTGCATCGCAACATCCGGCGGGGAACATCGGATTTGGATGGGTCGGATCGTGCGGCCGTCCTGATCGACCGAATCTATGCGGCGCTGGTCGGCGAGATCGGGTGGGAACTGTTCTTGCAGGAGGTCGCGGCCTGCCTGCCGAACGGCAAGGCGGTGCTGTTCTTCCATGACCTCGACAGCGGCTGCGGCGCGTTTTCGCTGAATGCAGGCTTCTCGGCCGATGCCATGGCCGCCTACGGCAGCCATTTCAGCCGGGTGAACCCATGGATGCGCGCGGCGGCGCAGCGCCCGGTCGGGCTGGCGGTCCGGGCGGAGCAGATGCTGCCGCGCCATGACCTGTTGCGCACCGAGTTCTACGCCGACTATTTGCAGCCGCACGGCCTCGGCACCGCCGTTGGGGTGACGGTGTACAAGGAGGAGCGCTGCAACTTCATGCTCAGCGTGCTGGGCGCGGAGACGGACGACGCCACCGTGGACGCCGCACGTGCGCTGCTCGGCCAGCTGGCACCGCATCTGCGCCGGGTCTTCGCCTATTACCGCCGCTCGCCCCAGGCCGGCGCCGCCCTGCAGGACGGTCTCTCGCTGCTCGACCTGCTCGGCATCGGCCTGATCCTGGTGGCGCCGGACCGGCGAATCCGCCACGGCAACCGGGCAGCGGAAGCCCTGATCGCCGCCGGCGGCGCGGTCGGCCAGGACGGGGAGGGGCGCCTGCGCTTCTCCTCGCCCGACGTGACCGTCGCGCTCGACCGCGCGCTGGGAACGATCCGCCTGGGCCTGTCGCGCGGGCTGCTCGACACCCAGCTGCTGCGGCGCGACGGCGGCCGGCCGCCGCTGCGGGTGCGGTTCGTGCAGCTGGATCCCGCATCGGTGCAGGTGTTCTTCGCCGGCGCCGCGGCGATGGTGCTGATCGAGGATCCGGCGGTCTCCTCCGCCGCGGCGCGAATCGAGAGCGCCCGCGCCGCCTATGGCCTGACCGCGGCGGAGCTGCGCGTAGCCCGGCGGCTGATCGAGGGGCTGACCCCGGCCGAGATCGCCGCGGTCGACGGCGTCTCGCCGCTGACGGTGCGCAGCCAGCTGAAGAGCATCTTCGCCAAGACCGACACCCGCCGCCAGGCCGAGGTGGTGCGGAAGCTGTCGGCCGGGGTGCTGTAGGGCGAATTCGTGGGTTGGGTTCGCCGGACGAACCCGACATCCTGCCGCCGGAGCCCGTTGGGTTCGCTTGGCGAACCCAACCTGCAGCAGGCTTACCCTTCGGCCGGCTCCCGCTTCCGCGCCAGGGCGACGCCGTCGCCGATCGGGATCAGCGAGAAGTCGACCCGGGGATCGTCACGCAGCATGGCGTTGACCCGGCGGATCGCCTCGGTGCCCGGCGTCCGGTCGGCCGGGTCGGCGACGCGGCCGCTCCACAGCGCGTTATCGACCAGCAGCAGCCCACCCGGGCGTAGCAGGCCGATCGCGGCCTCGGCATAGGCCGGATAGTTGTCCTTGTCGGCATCGACGAAGACCATGTCGACGGTCCCGGCCCAGTCCGCGCGCGTCAGCTCCCCGAGCGTGTCGAGGGCCGGCTGCAGGCGCAGCTCGATCCGGTCGGCGACGCCGGCCTCCTGCCAGTAGCGCCGGGCGACCGATGTCCATTCGTCGCTGACGTCGCAGCACAGCAGGCGCGCCTCCGGCGGCAGCGCCAGCATCACCGCCAGCGCGCTGTAGCCAGTGAAGGTGCCGATCTCGACCAGCCGGCGGGCGTCGATCAGCCGGGCCAGCAGGGCCATGAACTGGCCCTGCTCCGGCGTGATCTGCATCCCGGCGCGGTCGGCCGCGACCCGGCGCGTCTCCCGCCGCAGCCGGGCCAGGATCTCCGGCTCGCGCAGCGAGGCGTCGAGCAGATAGCGCTGCAGCGCGTCGTTCAGGCCGATGCTCATGGCGTCACATGCACGCTGGGGTCGCGCTTCACCGGAACCGGCCGGCGCAGCTCGTTGCGGATCTTCATCGCCTCGAACACCGGGGCGGTGCCGGGGCGCGGCACGAAGCGGCCCTCGCCGCGCTGCACCTTCAGCTCCCTGTTCTCCCACACCACCTTGCCCTGGCTCAGGGTGATGACCGGCAGGCCGCGCACCTCCATGCCCTCGAACACATTGACCTCGATATTCGAGTGCTGCGTGGCGGCGCTGATGGTCTTGGTTGCCGCCGGGTCCCAGACCACGAGGTCGGCATCGGCGCCGGGCGCGATCACGCCCTTCTGCGGGTAGATGTTGAAGATCTTCGCGGCGTTGGCCGAGGTGACGGCGACGAACTCGCTCGGGGTCAGGCGGCCGGTGTTGACGCCGTGGGTCCATAGCACCGCCATGCGATCCTCGATGCCGCCGGTGCCGTTCGGGATCAGGGTGAAATCGTCGATGCCCATGCGCTTCTGCTCGGCCTTGAAGGCGCAGTGGTCGGTGGCGACGACCTGCAGGCTGCCGGAAGTCAGCCCGTCCCACAACGACTTCTGGTGGTCCTTGGAGCGGAAGGGCGGGCTCATCACCCGGGCGGCGGCATAGGCCCAGTCCTTGTTGCGATACTCGCTCTCGTCGAGGGTCAGGTGCTGGATCAGCGGCTCGCCATACACCCGCTGGCCATTGGCGCGGGCGCGGGCGATCGCCTCATGCGCCTCGCGGCAGGAGGTGTGGACGACATAGAGCGGCACGCCGGCGGCGCCGGCGATCATGATCGCGCGGTTGGCGGCCTCGCCCTCGACCTCGGGCGGGCGCGACAGGGCATGGCCCTCCGGCCCGGTGATGCCGGCCTCGAGCAGCGCCTTCTGCAGCAGCCAGACGATGTCGCCGTTCTCGGCATGCACCATCGGCAGGGCGCCGAGCTCGCGGCAGCGGGTGAAGCTGTGCATCAGCACGTCGTCATCGACCATCAGGGCGTGTTTGTACGCCATGAAGTGCTTGAAGCTGTTGACGCCGTGCTCGGCCACCAGAGTGCCCATCTCCTCCCGCACCTGGTCGGACCACCAGGTGATGGCGACGTGCAGCGACCAGTCGGAAACGGCTTTCTCGCCCCATTCGCGCCACTGGCGATAGCCGTCCAGCAGGCTCTGCTGCGGGCCGGGGATGCAGAAGTCGATGATCATGGTGGTGCCGCCGGACAGCGCCGCGGCGGTGCCGGTGTAGTAGTCGTCGGCCGCCACCGTGCCCATGAACGGGAACTGCATGTGGGTGTGCGGGTCGATGCCGCCCGGCAGCAGGTAGCTGCCCGAGGCGTCGATCACCCGCGCGCCGGTCGGGGCCTCGAGGTCGGGGCCGACGGCGACGATCCTGCCGTCGTCGCAGATCACATCGGCGCGGAAGCTGCGGTCGGCGTTCACCACCGTGCCGCCCTTGAGTGCGATCGTCATGGCCGGCGCTCTCCTCTTGTCGCGTGCCTTGGTTCCCTGTCGATGGGGAGAGTGGGACGGATCGCGAGGAGAGGCAAGGTCGATCCTGACCGTTCGGTCAAGCCGGCTGACATACAAAAAGGCCGGGGCGCGAAGGCCCCGGCGAGGTCAGGGAGGAAAGCGGCTCATGCGGAGCCGATGAATACGTTACGTATCTTTCTTTTGCGCGTCAATACGAATCGTATCTTGTCGCCTAGTCGCGCATCACCCATTTGACCGGCACAGCCCATTCGATCGCGACGTCGGAGATCAGGGGTGCGTTGTAGCTGAACAGGGTGAACAGGCCGGGGCCGCTGCCGCGCATCAGGATCTTGACGAAGGTCCGGCCGTCGGCCAGGCGGATCACGCATTCCCGGCCGATCAACTGCTCCGGATCGGCCCGGACGTTGCGGTAGTAGATGACGTCGCGGTCTCGGAAGGCGGGCGCCATCGAATCGCCGCGAACGATGACGGCGACGGTGTGCTCGTCGGCCGCCGGAGGGGCATCGGCCTCGTCGATCCGCTCAGTCGACTGGTCGCCCTCGAGCATATGCACCTCGGCCCCGGCGCCGACATGGCCGACGACCGGCACCATCGGCCGCAGCCCCGCCGGCGCGCCCTCGCCGGTGAGCAGCCAGGCTTCGGATACGCCGAAGGCGGCGGCGTAGCGCGCGGCGGCATCGCGGCGCAGCCCGCGCAGCCCGGATTCATGGGCGCGGTAGGTGATCGGGCTCCAGCCGAAGGCGCGGGCGGCGTCCGCCGCGGTCTCGTGACCGGCCTTGGTCCGTGCCAGCACCAAGCGTTGATGCGGTTCCAGCATGCATGGCATTTAGCACGTTTTGTAACCTGCAGACAATTCATTTCGTATTGCCTTAACTGGATACGAAACGTATCGTCAGGACATGGACGAGACGATCACCAGCTTCGACGACCTGTTCACCCGCTGGCCGCGCCAGGGCCACCTCTCCGCCGATCTCGGCGTCTCACCGCAGCATCTGCGGATGATGCGGGTGCGGCGGTCGATCCCGGTGCGCTTCTGGCCCCGCGTCGTCGCCGCCGCCGCCCGGCGCGGCATCGGCGGCGTCGACTACGCGCTGCTGGTCCGGCTGCACGTTCCGGATGAGCCGCGGTGAACCTCCGCCCGAAACCCGACATGGAGAGTTTCATGAGCATCCTGCCGACCCTCGACCAGATCGAGGGCATGCCGATCGCCGCGGTCGCGGCGTTGCCGGCCGAAGCGTTGGCCCAGCTGGTCGACGATCTGGTCGTCCTGGTCGAGCACAGCCGCCGGCTGCAGGCGGTGATCGCCGCCGCGCTGGCCCTGCGCGCCGGCCGGCCGGCCCTGCTGGTCGCCGGCGGCTACGCAGCCGAAGCGACGGGGTGGCCGCGATGAGCGAGCCGCGCAGCAGCCTGTCGCGGCACCGGCCGCGCCCGCCGCTGGAGGCGGAGCGGTTGCGCCGGATGCGGGAAGCGGCCTGGCAGAGCCAGGGCGTCGCGGTGATCCGGCCGGAGGATATCGAGGACGACTGGGTCCGCCAGGCGATCGTGAACGAGGCGGACCGTCTCTACGGCAAGCGCAAGAAGGAGCCGTGACGGTACCGGACTCCGGTCCGAATCGTACTTTGGAACCCCGGCCGTCGCGACCCTGTTGGCCAGCCGTCGGAGGGCAGGATCGAGGGATCGAATTGCGCCACCGGATCCTCGTCGCGATGGGCATCCTCGTCTGGGCGGGCGTCGCGACGGCGCAGGATCTGCCGCAGCCGCCCGCCGCTGCGGCCCCGCCCGAGGACGGGCAGTGGGCGATGCCGGCGAAGAACCACGCCAGCACCCGCTACAGCGGCCTCGACGAGATCAACGCCGGCAACGTCGCCGGGCTGCAGCCCGCCTTCACCTTCTCGCTCGGCGTCAACCGTGGGCAGGAGGCGCCGCCGCTCGTCGTCGGCGACACGATGTACATCCAGGCGCCCTATCCGAACATCCTCTACGCGCTCGACCTGACCAGGCCGGGCGCGCCGCTGAAATGGATGTACGAGCCGAAACCCGAGGCCGCGGCTCAGGGCGTGGCCTGCTGCGACGTGGTCACCCGCGGCCCCGCCGTGGCCGACGGCCGCGTCTTCCTGAACACGCTGGACGGCAACACCATCGCCGTCGACGCCGCGACCGGCCATGAGATCTGGCGGACGAAGCTCGGCGACATCAATATCGGCGAGACCATCACCATGGCGCCGCTGGTGGCCAAGGGGAAGGTGCTGGTCGGCAATTCCGGCGGCGAGTACGGGGTGCGCGGCTGGATCGCGGCGCTCGACGCCGCCACCGGCAAGCCGGCCTGGAAGGCCTACAGCACCGGGCCCGACGCCGATGTCCTGATCGGCCCGGACTTCAAGCCCTTCTACGAGGCGGATCGCGGCAAGGACCTCGGCGTCTCGACCTGGCCGCCCGGCGCCTGGCAACAGGGCGGCGGCAATGTCTGGGGCTGGATCTCCTACGACCCCGATCTGAACCTGATCTATCACGGCACCGGCAATCCCGGACCTTGGAACCCGGATCTCCGCCCTGGCGACAACAAATGGACCGCCGGCATCTTCGCCCGCGACCTCGACACCGGCGCCGCCCGCTGGGCCTATCAGTGGAGCCCGCACGACCTCTACGACCATGACGGGATCAACGAGAACATACTGCTCGACATGGATTGGCAGGGCCAGCCGCGGAAGGTCCTGGTCCGGCCGGAGCGCAACGGCTACGTCTATGTGCTGGACCGTGTCACCGGCGAGGTGCTGTCGGCCAAGCCCTTCGTGCCGATCACCAGCAGCAGCGGCGTCGACCTGAAGACCGGCCGCCTGGCGATGGTAGCGGACAAGGCGCCTCAGACCGGCCGGGTGATCCGCGACATCTGCCCGGCGGCGCCGGGCGCCAAGGACTGGAACCCTTCGGCCTATTCGCCGCGGACCGGGCTGCTCTACATCCCGCACAACAACCTGTGCATGGATGTCCTGGGGATAGAGGCGAACTACATCGCCGGCACCCCCTATGTCGGCGCCGAGGTGCGGATGAAGCCCGGCCCCGGCGGCCATCGCGGCGAGGTCACCGCCTGGAAGGTCGCCGAGGGCGAACCGGCCTGGACGGTGCAGGAGAATTTCCCGGTCTGGAGCGGGGCGCTGGTCACCGCCGGCGACGTGGTCTTCTACGGAACCTTCGAAGGCTGGTTCAAGGCGCTGGACGCGCGCAGCGGCAGGCTGCTGTGGCAGTTCAAGACCGGCTCCGGGATCATCGGCCAGCCCACCACCTATCGCGGGCCGGACGGGCACCAGTATGTCGCCATCCTGTCCGGCGCCGGCGGCTGGGCGGGCGCGGTCGTCGCCGGGGACCTCGACCCGCGCGACCAGACCGCGGCGCTGGGCTTCGTCGGCGCCATGGGCGACCTCAAGACGGCGACGACGCGGGGAGGCATGCTCTATGTCTTCCGCCTTCCCTAGGCTGCTGCTGGCCGCGGTGCTGGCGCTGGCCGCCGGCGGCGCCGGGGCACGCGAGCTCAGGGTCTGCGCCGACCCGAACAACCTGCCGTTCTCGAACGAGAAGGAGGAGGGTTTCGAGAACCGCATCGCCGCGCTGGTGGCGCAGGATCTCGGCGCCACCGTGACCTACACTTGGTGGGCGCAGCGCCGCGGCTTCATCCGCGAGACGCTGCAGGCCGGGCTGTGCGACCTGGTCCCCGGCACCATGCTGGGGCTGGAGATGCTGCGCTCGACCCGGCCCTATTACCGCTCCGGCTACGTCTTCGTCACCCGCGCCGACGGCCCGCAGATCCGGTCCTTCGACGACCCCGCCCTCAAGGACCTGCGCATCGGCGTGCAACTGGTCGGCGACGACGGCGCCAATCCGCCGCCGGCCGAGGCGCTGGCCCGGCGCGGCCTGGCCGGGCACGTCGTCGGCTACACCGTCTACGGGAACTACGCCGAACCGAGCCCGGCCGGCCGGATCGTCGCGGCGGTGGCGAAGGGCGAGATCGACGTCGCCGTGGTCTGGGGGCCTTTCGCCGGCTATTTCGCACCTCGCCAGCGGGTTGGGCTGACGGTCACCCCGGTGCAGCCGCAGACCGAGGGGCTGATGCCGATGGTGTTCGACATCGCCATGGGCGTGCGCCGCGAGGACAAGGGGCTGGCCGACGAGGTGAACGCCGCGCTGAGCCGGCATCGCGGCGAGATCGATGCGATCCTGGCGCGATACGGCGTGCCGCGCCTGGACCTCGCCCAGCATGTGGGGCCGTGAGATGGGCCGGACTTCGATCCTCCTGCTGCTCTCCGCCGTCCTGCTGGCCCCCGGGTGCCGGCGCGAGGAGCGCGACTACGACACGTCGCGGGCGGAATCCGCCGCCGAGACGATCGTGGCGCTGGCGCCGTTCTCGCCCGGTGGGAATCCGCCGCAGACGGCGGCCGATCCCAGGGGGCCGGAGGTTGAGCGGAACGCCTATGCCCTGAGCCAGGGCAAGCGGCTGTTCCAATGGTTCAACTGCAGCGGCTGCCACGGCAATGGCGGCGGCGGCTCCGGCCCCGCGCTGATCGACGACAAATGGATCTACGGCAGCGGCATCGACAACATCGTCGCCACCATCCGCGAGGGCCGGCCGAACGGCATGCCGTCCTTCCGCGGCCGCATCCCGGATGACGAGATCTGGCAGATCGCCGCCTATGTCCGTTCGGTGGGCCGCTTCGTGCCGAAGGATGCGGCGCCGTCGCGCAACGACGGCATGCAGTCGCGCCCGGCCGAGAACCGGCTGCCGCCGGCGGAGCCGCGCCCGGTCGGGGTGCCGCAGTGACGCGGCTGCTCGTCCCGCTTGGGGCCGCGCTGCTTGCCGGCTGCAGCCGGTGGCCGGGGGCGCTGTCGCCGATGGGCGAGGGCAGCGATCGGATCGCCGGGCTGTTCTGGCTGTTCACCGCCGTCTGTGCCGCGGTCTGGCTGCTGGTTGCGCTGGCCCTGGCGATCGGCATCGCCCGCCGCCGCGCCGACCGGCCCGACCCGCTGGCGGAAGAGCCGCGGCGCGACCGTGTGGCGTACCGGGTGGTCGGCACCTGCGTGGCCGCGACCGGCCTGATCCTGGTCGCGCTGACCGGCTTCAGCTGGTGGACCGGCAAGGGGCTGGCGGCCCTCGGGGAGAGGCCAGCGCTGACGCTGAAGGTCACCGCCAGCCAGTGGTGGTGGCAGGTGCAGTACGAGGACGACCAGCCCAGCCGGGTGCTGACCACGGCGAACGAGATCCACATCCCGGTCGGCGAGCCGGTGCAGATCAAGCTGGAGGCGACCGACGTCATCCATTCCTTCTGGGTGCCGCAGCTGACGGGCAAGGGGGACCTGATCCCCGGCCGCCAGAACGTGATCACCGTCAAGGCCGACGCGCCCGGCCGCTATCGCGGGCAGTGCGCCGAATTCTGCGGTCTGCAGCATGCGAAGATGGCGCTGCTGGTGATCGCCGAGCCGCGCGCGGAATTCGATGCCTGGCGCGAGGCTCAGCTGGCCCCCGCCGCCGAGCCGCAGGAGGCGGAGGCGCGGCGGGGGCGCGACGTCTTCCTGTCCAGGCCTTGCCTGATGTGCCACCAGATCCGCGGCACGTCGGCTGGCGCCCGCTCGGGGCCGGAGCTGACCCATTTCGCCAGCCGCGAGACCATCGCGGCCGGCGTCCTGCCGATGACCCGCGGCGCCCTGGCCGCCTGGATCGCCGATCCGCAGGCGGTGAAGCCGGGCAGCAACATGCCGCGGGTCCGTCTCGACGCCGACGAGCTGAACGCCCTCGTCGCCTATCTCGAGGCGCTGAAATGAGCGTGCACGCCCTGCCGCCCGACACCGCGCCGAGCGGCCTGCGCGACACCGGCCTCGACGACGCCACGCTCGACCGGCTGCTATCCCGCACCTGGGGCACTGGCCGGGGGCTGCTGGCACGCCTCGCCACCGTCGACCACAAGATCGTCGGCCGCCGCTACATCGTCACGGCATTCTTCTTCCTGATTCTCGGCGGCCTGGCGGCGGTGGTGATGCGGCTGCAGCTGGCGCGGCCCGAGGCCGGCGTGGTCGGGCCGGACCTCTATAACCAGCTCTTCACCATGCATGGCACGACGATGATGTTCCTGTTCGCCGTGCCGGTGATGGAAGCCTTCGCGATCTATCTGGTGCCGCTGATGGTCGGCACCCGCAACATCGCCTTCCCGCGGCTGAACGCCTTCAGCTACTGGGTCTATCTCTCCGGCGGGCTGATGATCTGGATCGCCTTCGCGCTCAACGCCGGGGCGGATGCCGGCTGGTTCAGCTACGTGCCGCTGGCCGGGCCGGAATACGGCATCGGCAAGCGCAGCGACCTCTGGGCCCAGATGGTCACCTTCACCGAGGTCTCGGCCCTGGCGGTGGCGGTCGAGATCGTCGTCACCGTCTTCAAGCAGCGCGCACCCGGGATGTCGCTGGACCGCGTCCCGCTGTTCGTCTGGGCGATGCTGGTCACCGCCTTCATGATCCTGTTCGCCATGCCGGCGGTGATGGTGTCCAGCACCATGCTGATCCTCGACCGGCTGGTCGGCACCCATTTCTTCAACCCGGCCGAAGGCGGCGACGCCCTGTTGTGGCAGCACCTGTTCTGGTTCTTCGGCCATCCCGAGGTCTACATCATCTTCCTGCCGGCGACCGGCATGGTCTCCGCCATCGTCGCCACCTTCGCGCGGCGCCCGGTCTTCGGCCATCTCGGCATGGTGCTGGCGCTGATCGCCACCGGCTTCCTGTCCTTCGGCCTGTGGGTGCACCACATGTTCGCGACCGGGCTGCCGCAGCTCGGCGCCGCCTTCTTCACCGCCTCCAGCATGCTGATCGCGATCCCCAGCGGGCTGCAGATCTTCTGCTGGATCGCGACGCTGTGGGGCGGCTGGCCAGTCATGAAAACGCCGATGCTGTTCGTGCTCGGCTTCATCGTCGTCTTCGTCATCGGCGGTCTGACCGGGGTGATGGTCGCGTCGGTGCCGATCGATCTGCAGGTGCACGACACCTATTTCGTGGTGGCGCATTTCCATTACGTGCTGATCGGCGGCGCGGTCTTCCCGCTGCTCGGCGCCGTCTATTACTGGTTCCCGAAATTCACCGGCCGGATGCTGGGCGAGCGGCTGGGGCGCTGGAACTTCTGGCTCGCCTTCATCGGCTTCAACGCCGCGTTCTTCCCGATGCATCTGCTCGGCCTCTCGGGCATGCCCCGCCGGGTCTACACCTATCCCGAGGCGTCGGGCTGGGGCGGGACCAACCTTTTCGTCACCGCCGGGGCGGTGGTGCTGGCCACGAGTTTCGCATTGCTGCTGGTCAACGTGGTGCGCAGCCTGCGGCGCGGCGAGGTCGCGGGGCCGAATCCCTGGGATGCCGGCACCCTCGAATGGGCGACAACCTCGCCGCCGCGGCCCTACAACTTCGCCCGCATCCCGGTGGTGACGCATCTCGAGCCGCTCTGGGCCGCGCGTGGCGATCTGCCGGTCGCGACCGGCCTGCGCGTCGATGCGCGCGAGTTGATCGCGGGTACTCTGGCCGAGGCCGAGCCGGAGCTGCGCGAAGCTTCGCCCGAGCCGTCGATCTGGCCGCTGCTGGCGGCGCTCGCGGTCGGGGCCGCCTTCCTCGGCTCGATCTTCACCCCCTGGGCGGTGATCTGGGGCGGCATCCCCGTCGCGATCACCCTGATCGGCTGGTTCTGGCCCAAGGGCACGCCGGAGGACGAGGAATGAAGATCCGCCCCGTCGCCGACGTCTCGAACCTGCCGACCTACGGCTTCGGGTCGCAAAGCCCGATCTGGTGGGGGACCCTGGCCTTCGTGGCGCTCGAAGGCACCGGTTTCGCCCTGGCGATCGGCGCCTATCTCTACCTGGCTCATCTGGCGCCGAGCTGGCCGATCGCGCCGCCGCAACACGATATCTGGGCCGCCACGATCCTGACCCTGCTGCTGCTGGCCAGCGTCGTGCCCAACCTGCTGCTCGACCGGTGGGCCAAGCGGCAGGACCTGCGGAAGGTGCGGTTCGGCCTGGTGGTGATGAGCCTGTTCGGCATCGCGCCTCTGGTTGCTCGCATTTTCGAGTTCGGCGCCCTGACGGTGCTGTGGGACACCAACGCCTACGGCTCGGTGATCTGGTTCCTGCTCGGCCTGCACACGACGCATCTGCTGACCGATGCCGGCGACACCATCGTCCTGACCGTGCTGATGTTCACCCGCCATGCCAGGAGCGGGAAGCGCCTCAGCGATGTCAGCGACAATGCTTTCTACTGGCATTTCGTGGTCGCCTCCTGGCTGCCGATCTACCTCCTGCTCTACTGGGTGCAGTGATGGGCGCGGGCGTCTTCACCCGGATCCGGCTGCATGGGCTGTCCTGGGCCGGGCTGCTGTCGGGGCCGGCCGCCTGGGCGCTGTCGACGCAGCTGAACTATGCGCTGGTGCCCTGGGACTGCCCGCGCCAGTGGGGCGTCGTACCGTGGTCGGCGCTGCTGCTGGTCCTGCTCGCGCTCGCCGGCGGAGCGCTGTCCTGGCGCGCCTATCGCCGGCCCGGCATCACCGCCCGGCCGGTCAGGACCGAGCGTTTCATCGCCCTGCTCGGCATCGGCGCGGCGCTGCTCTTTGCGCTGATCGTGGCGCTGCAGGGCTCGGCCGGGCTGGTGTTCACGGGGTGCGAGAGATGAAGCGCTTCAGCCTTGCCGTCGTGATCCTGCTGATGCCGCCAGTGGCGCTGGCCCATGCCGGGCATGATCACGGCATGGACTATCCCTGGACCTGGGATCCGTGGGTCACCGGGCCGCTGCTTCTGACCGCACTGCTCTATGCCGGCGGCGTGGCGCGGCTGTGGCGGCGCGCCGGGCCGGGACGCGGCGTCGGTTCCGGCCAGACGGCGATGTTCGCCGCCGGCTGGCTGGCGCTCGCCGTCGCGCTGGTCACGCCGCTGCACGCGTTGGGCGAGCGGCTGTTCACGGCGCATATGGTCGAGCACGAGGTGCTGATGGTGCTGGCGGCGCCGCTTCTCGTCCTGTCGCGCCCGATCGGCGCCATGCTGTGGGGCCTGCCGCAGGGCTGGCGCCGGTCGCTGGGCGCGGCGGCGGGTGCGCGGGTCTGGCGCCGCTGCTGGTGGGCGCTGACCGACCCGCTCACGGCGACCGTGCTGCACGGCATCGCGATCTGGGCATGGCACGTGCCGGCGCTGTTCGCGGCCGCGCTGGCGGACGAAGGCATGCACGCGCTGCAGCACGCCAGCTTCCTGGTCACTGCACTGCTGTTCTGGTGGTCGCTGCTGTGCCGCCGCGGCAGCCGGGCTGCCGCCATTGGCCATCTCTT
The DNA here is from genome assembly GCF_916619195.1 of Inquilinus sp. Marseille-Q2685. NCBI lineage: Bacteria > Pseudomonadati > Pseudomonadota > Alphaproteobacteria > Rhodospirillales > Rhodospirillaceae > Inquilinus > Inquilinus sp. Marseille-Q2685. Next base: position 951,756 of record NZ_CAKAKL010000002.1, on the reverse strand, counting down.
CGCCACGGCGCTGCACACCGGCCTGCTCGGGGCGCTGCTGGTGTTCTCGACCCGGGTGTGGTTCCCGGACCAGGCAGGGGAGGCGGCGCGCTGGGGTTTGACGGCGCTGGAGGACCAGCAGCTGGCCGGGCTGGTGATGTGGATCCCGGCCTGCCTGGCCTATCCGGTCGCCGGCCTGGCGCTGGCCGGGCTGTGGATCGCCGGCGCCGGCCGGCGGGCAGGGGAGGGGCGCCATGCCGTCGGGGCGCGGTAGGGGCATCGCCGCGGTGCTGGCGACGGCGGCCATCGCCGTGCTCGCGGCCTGCGGCCTGCGGCCACGGTTGGAGCCACTGGCCGAAAGCCGGCCGGCACCGGAACTCCGGCGCCGAAGGCATATCTGGGCCTGGGCCGTGGCCGCGCTCGGTCTGGTCCTACTGCTGGGCGGGGGCGCCGCCGTCTACGGCCTGGAGCAGCAGCGGGCGGCGGAGCGCTGGGCAGCGGCGCTGACCGGCGGCGACCCGGGCCGGGCGCCGGCGCTGATCCTCCGCAACGGCTGCGCCGGCTGCCACACCATCCCCGGCATCGGAGCGGCGCGCGGCACGGCCGGTCCCGTCCTGTCGGGCCTGGCAAGTCGCGCCTTCATCGGCGGTACGCTGCCGAACAACCCGGCGAACCTGGTGCGGTGGATCCGCGACTCCCGCGGCGTCAATCCGCGCACGGCAATGCCGAGCACGCGGATCTCCGAGCCCGAGGCACGGGACATCGCAGCCTATCTCTACGCGCTGCGAGACCGGCCCTGACAGTCCTTTGCGTCCTCCTGGCAGATGTCGTGGAGGGCAGGGACGCATCGTCTGTTCATCAGATCTGTCTTGCCAAATCCAGGCGCTCCCTATACGAGAACTGCGGCGTTTCGGGTCGGCGGGGCGTGGCGCAGTCTGGTAGCGCGCCTGCTTTGGGAGCAGGATGTCGGGAGTTCGAATCTCTCCGCCCCGACCATCCCGATAGAACACAGAGGGTCGGCCGAGCCATGCAGGCGCGCATCTATCGTCGTTCCAAATCCGCGATGCAGAGCGGTCGGGGCAAGGTCCATGACTGGGTCCTGGAATACGAGCTGGCGACGCCGCGCCGGCCGGAACCCCTGATGGGCTGGGTCGCCTCGGGCGACACGCTGAACCAGGTGCAGCTGACCTTCCCGAGCAAGGAGGAGGCGATCGCCTTCGCCGAGCGCAAGAGCCTGGCCTATTCCGTGCTGCCGGAGCAGGAGCGCCGGGTGGTGCCGCGCAACTATGCCGACAATTTCCGCCCGCGGCCGCGCTGAGCGCCGCCGCCGCCGGAGAACGGCCCCGTAGCTCAGCTGGATAGAGCACCCGCCTTCTAAGCGGACGGTCGCTGGTTCGAGTCCAGCCGGGGTCGCCATCATCTTCCACCCGCGCTACAGCACGAAGTCGCCGGCGACGAGGGCGATCGAGCCGGTGAGCTGGATCTGGAAGTCGGAGACCTTGTCGCCGTCGACGTCGCCGGCGATGGTGGTGACGCCGCCGGAGACGGCGTAGCGCAGCTGTCCCGCCACGCCGGAATAGGCGGCGGTGCCGATGAAGCCGAAGGCCTGGTCGCCGGCCGCGTCGGTATTGGCGTCGATCCCCGACAGGTCGATGCGGTCGCCCTGGGCGTGGCTGAAATCGGCGATGCGGTCGGCCCCGGCGCCGACCGGGCTCTGCGCCGTGCTGCTGTAGACGAAGCGGTCGGCCCCCGCCCCGCCGGTGAGCATGTCCTTGCCGCCGGCCCCGGTGAGGATGTCGTTGCCGTTGCTGCCGTTCAGGGCGTTGGCGCCGCTGTTCCCGACCAGGCTGTCATTGCCCTGGCTGCCGGCGAGGTTCTCGATCCCGGCCAGCGTGTCGCCCTCGGCCGCGCCGCCGCTGCCGATGCCGGTCACGAGACTGACCGCGACCCCGGCCAAGCCCGTGTAATAGCTGGCGGTGTCGGTGCCGGCGCCGCCGTCGAGGTCGTCCGCCCCGGCGCCGCCGCGGAGGATGTCGTCGCCATCGCCGCCATAGAGCGCGTCATCGCCGTTGAGACCGTTGAGCACATCGTCGCCGCCGAGGCCGTTGATCTCGTCGGCGACCGAGTTGTGGCCGTAGAGGGCATTGGCGTCCTCGTCGCCGGTCACCACCCCGTCGCGCGGGTCGATGATCTGGGTCCGGATCTCCTGGGTGATGGCGCTGCGCCACGCCACCACCAGCCGGCCGTCGGCGAGCGCCGTGACATGCGGAAAGAACTGGCCATCGATGCCGTCGGTGCCGGTGTTGACGGTGAACTGGCTGCCGACCCGGCTCCCGAAGGCATCGAAGCGCTGGCCGGAAATATTGTAATCGGCGCTGTCGACGCCCGAGGAGGCATCGGACCAGACCGCGACGAAGCCGCCATCGGGCAGGGCGACGAGATCGGGAAAGGCCTGGTAGCTCTTGAAAACCGAATTCACCACGAATTCGCCGCCCACCTGGGCGCCGTTGGCATTATAGATCCGGGCATGGACGCTGGAGCCCTGCAGATCCTGCAGGGCGCTCGAAAATTCGGCCCAGGCGATGACGAACCCCCCATTGGCCAGCCCGATCACGGCCGCCGTGCTATTGCCGGCGCTGGGAGCGTCCGACGTGTTGTTCACCTGGAGCGAAGCGGTGAGGGGAGTGCCGTCCGCCTCGAACACGCGGTACCGGTAATTGTCGCCGCCGTTGTGGTCCATCCAGGTGACGACGTAGCGGTCGCCGCCGGACAGCTCCGCGATCGACGGCGCCTCCTGGCTTCCGGCCGGCGCGTCGCTGTTGACGATGGCGGCACCCATCCAGATGTCGTTGCCTAGCACATAAACGGAGCGAAAGCCGGTTCCGAGCGCACTGATCGCGCTCTGGCTTTCGGCAGAGGCAGGGGCGGCGAAACTCTGTCCGGACAGGAACGTGCCGTCGGCCCCGTAGGTATTCACCCATACGTCGCGATCGTTGGACAAAGACTCGGTAAAGCTGACGGCGAAGCCGCCATTCGCAAGCGCAGCGACCTGCGGCTCGGAGGAGTATTCGTTCGGATCCTCGCCGACCACCTCGATCTCGGCGCCGACCGGGTTGCCGAGCGCGTCGAAGCGTTGAGCCAGGACATGATAGGACACGTCGCCGGCCTCCTGCGTCCACACCACGACATAGCCGCCATCCGCGAGGCCGGCGACATCCGGAGCATCGATAGCGCCCGTCCCGACGACCTGTTCACTGCCCCATTTCCGTACCGGCATGACGATCTCCCCCATTCGATGGTGTCGAGCCCGGCGATCGGCCGGACATAGCGGGATAATCTGTCGCGGAACGGGACGGGCGGCATCGCCCGGACAGGAGATGCGCGCTGGTCCTACTTGATCTATGATGATGGGTTTTTGTTCACAATCGTTCTCGGGCCGGGCTGTCACGGCGCGAGAACGTCTTCAGTCCCGCTTCACCCATTTCACCGGCACCGCCCATTCGACCACCACATCCTCCATCGGCGGGGCGTTGTAGCTGTCGAGGGTGAAGTAGCCGGGGCCGGAGCCGCGGCGCAGCACCTTGACGAAGGTGCGGCCGTCGGCCAGGCGGACCACGACCTCGCGCCCGATCAGCCCGGCCGGATCCACGGCGGCGTCGGCGCGGCGGTAGTAGATCGTCTCGCGCTCGAGATAGCGCGGGAACATGGAATCGCCCTCGACGATCACCGCCACCGTCATGTCGTCGGCGCCGGGCGGGGCTTCGACCTCGTCGATCCGCTCCGATGACGCGTCGCCGTCGAACAGATTCACCTCGGCCCCGGCGCCGACCTTGCCGACCAGCCGCACCGTGCGGGGCGTGCCCAGCACCTCCAGCTCGCTGGTGCCGAACGCCTCGGCCGCCAGCCGGATATAGTCGGCGGTCAGCCGCCGCTCGCCGCGCTCGAGCTTGATCAGCTGGCCGCGGGAGACGCCCATGGCCTCCGCCGCCTGTTCATGCGTCCAGCCCCGGGCCTGGCGCAGCCGTTTCAGTCCGTTCCCCATTCCGGGGATCTTGGGGCATCGGGTCCGGCTTGTCATTCCCCATTTTGGGAAAAACCGGCTTGACGGAATTCCCCGGATTGGGGAATATTTTTCTCATGGTTCTGATCCATTTCATCCCGTCCGGCGACCGAGCCGGGTGAGCCCCAGGCCCGGCGCCGGCTGAATTTTTCTTCCACAACGGACCGTGGCGGCCCGGCTGACCGCCCTTCCTGTCCGGAGTCCCGTTCATGTCCCTCGCATCCGCGCTTGCCGGCCCGGCGGCCGGCATCGCCTTCGCCTTGGCCGACGGCGCCAGCGTCACCGTGCTGGGCATCCGGCCCGGCGGCACCGCCTGCGTGCTGGCGACCGGATCGGCCCTCGCCGTCGTCGACCCGGCGGCGGCGCCGGCGCCGGGGAGGAGCGTTTGATGGGCGACGCGGCCCCGATCCCGCTCAGCGACCGGACACGGGCGCTGTTCGCCGTCATCGCCGCCGCGGCGGCGGCCGGGGCGCCGACGCCCTCGGCGCCGGAGCTGGAAGCGGCGCTGCAGGCCGCCGGGCACCGGATCACCGGCAATCCCGGCCTGATCGGCTATGAGCTGCGGCGGCTGCAGCGCGCCGGCCGGATCACCGTCATCGGCCGGCAGGGCCGGCGCGTGTTCGAGATCGCCGGCACCGGCCAGCGCACGGTCCGGCGCCCCGCCGGCAGCAGCCCGGCGCTGATCCTGGCCCTGGCCCGGCGGACGCTGCGGAGCCGGGGCGCCCAGGCGGGCTGGCCGCGGCCGACGCCGGAGAGCGCCGCGGCCTATGACGCAGCGGTGCGGCGCCGGGACTTCGCCCGCCACGAGCACCCCGAGCCGGCCGGCCGGCCGGTCCGGCTGCGCCCGCCCATCCCGCATTCGCCGGCCGGCAGCGCCGCGGCGATGATGGCGGCCTGGTGAGAGACCGCCCAGGGAATGCTGCCGGCATGGCCGTCCGATGGCGGTTTCTCCGCTTCCGGTGCTCACGGACCTCGTGTCCGCTGCGCTCCGGTTCTCGAAGCCACCGCCGGCCGACTCATGCCGGCGCAGCCCCGGACGGTCTCTTGGAGACCGTCAGATGCGGGCGGCGGCGGGGCCGCTGAAATGAGCCTCGCGGAAGGCTGCGAAGTCGCGCCGGAACTGCTCCAGCCCATAGGGCTCGGGCGGTTCCGCCATGGGCCGGCGCGTGATCGCGGCCAGGATGCAGTCATGGATCCGGCCCAGGCTGCCGCCGTCCCGCGCGATCCGCATGGCGCGGGCGATCCATCCCACCTCCACCGCGGAAGGCCGGTGGCCCTCCTGCCAGTTGAGCAGATAGATGCGCAGCCAGGCATGGATCGCCTCGGCCTGCCGAGGGGACTCCGACATGTGACCTCCGGTGTTCCCTCTTAGTCCAAGAGGACGACTCGGGAAGTTGTTCCCGATCAAGGGGATGGGCCGCAACGCCGGCCGCCTCCATCGCGGAATTCAGCAGAGGACGATGATGGCGCGACACAGGATCCGCCGCGGCCGGACGGCCGCGGCCGGGGAGGGGATGCGGGAGACGCCGGAGCGGGCCCGGCATGCGGCCGGGATCGTCGACCGGCCGACCGGCACCGCGATCGGCGCCCCGGTCGGCCGCCTGGTGCAGGCGCCGGTCGACCGGCTGGCGGCGCGCGGCTCGATCAGCCCGCGCATGCATTCGGCCGGGCAGCAGCTGCGCCGCCAGTTCGAGATCGGCGTGCTGGGGGTGCAGGACCGCGGCGGCGAGGTGCTGCCCGGGATCCGCGGCACCGGCCTGGTGCTGACCCCGGGCGAGGCGCAGCTCGGGATGCTGCGCACCTACAAGGCGGCGCTGCACCGGCTCGGCCCCTATGTCGGGGCGGTGGTCGAGGCGGTGTGCTGCCAGGAGCAGGACGTGGTGGAGGTCTCGGCCCGGCAGGGGCGCAGCCGCGACAAGGTGATGGGCGTGCTGGAGGACGGGCTGAAGACGCTGGCCGACCACTACGGCCTGGCCGGCAGGGACGCCCCGCCGCCGGCCGGGGGCGGGCGGGGGCGCGGCGGGGACCCCGGCCGCGAGCGGTGGGGGTGCCGTGACGGGCCCTTCTCTCCGCCGCCGCGGGGCGCGAGCGCCGGCCATGGGCGTTGCGTCTGCGCGAATGCGATGCCGCCGCCGCGTGGCCTGCGGAGGATCGCAGCCGGGCGCGGCCCCAGATTGTCGCCTCTCCCGTCGGACACGGTCCGGCGCAGTTGCACATTCGAAAGATCCTGTACCGCCGCCGTAATTTCATTGCATCGCTCGGTAATTTCATTGTGAATGAGCGGTGATGTAAGAATGTTGACCAGAACAGGAAGCCCGGTGACTGAAATATGAGGCGGACCTGCGGTCGTGGCGCGTTTTGGTGATGACTTTTATTGCCGGATTCGCCAGGGTTCCATGTGAGGAGGCTGGCATTCAGAAAAAGAGGCGGCGGAGCTTTGCCTGAAGAGTGCCGAACGACGAGGAGAATGCAGTGGTCGATTCCATCCTTCCCACCGCGCTCCTGTCGGGGGTCACCATCATCGACCTGTCGCGCGTGCTGGCCGGGCCGTTCTGCACGATGACCCTCGCCAATATGGGAGCGCGGGTGATCAAGGTGGAAATCCCCGGCACCGGCGATGATTCACGCGCCTTCGGCCCGTTCAGCAACGGCAAGTCGCTCTATTTTTCCGCCATCAACTGCAACAAGGAAAGCATCGCTCTCAATCTGAAGCAGGCCGACGACCGCATCATCTTCGAGAAGCTCCTGGAAAAGGCCGATGTCCTGATCGAGAACTACCGGCCCGGCACCATGGAAAAGCTCGGCTATGGCTGGGATCTCCTGCATGCGCGGTTTCCGCATCTGATCTACGGTGCGGCCTCCGGCTTCGGCGACAGCGGCCCCATCTCCCAACGCGCGGCCTACGACATGGTCGTGCAGGGCATGGGGGGCATCATGAGCCTGACGGGCTATCCCGGGCAGCCGCCCGCCCGCGTCGGCATCTCCATCGGCGACATCACCGCCGGGATCTACCTGGCCAACGGCATCACGGCCGCGCTTTACAAGCGCGCCGTCTCCGGCATCGCGAACAAGATCGACATCGCCATGCTGGATTGCCAAGTCGCGATCATGGAAGACGCGATCACCGCCTATGACAAGACCGGCGAGGTCCCCGGGCCGAAAGGCACCAGCCATCCCTCGGTCGCCCCGTTCCAGGCCTTCGCCGCGCAGGACGGCAGCGTGATCATCGCCGCCGGCAACGATCATCTGTTCCGGCTGATGGCCGAAGCTCTCGACCGCCCCGACCTGGCGGCCGACGGCCGCTTCGCGTCCAACGACCTGCGACACACCAACATCGATGCCCTGCAGGCGGAGATGGAGAAGACGCTCCGCACGAGACCTGTCGCCGCCTGGCTCGACGCCTTGAATGCGAAGGGCGTGCCCTGTGCCCCCATCAACGACATTCCGCATATGATGCAGGAGCCGCAGGTGGCTGCACGCAACATGATCATATCCGTCACCGATCCTGTTGCCGGTGAGATCAAGGTGGCGGGCAATCCCATAAAGGTGGTGGGCGCGGCCGAGCCCGTCACCTTTTCGCCGCCTCCCGAGCTCGATGCCGACCGCGCCGCGATTCTCGCTGAATTCCTTGGGGCCGTGCCATGAGCGACATGCCTCAACTCGATCTGGTGACGGTCGAGATTGCCAACCGCGTCGCGACGCTGACCCTCAACAACGCCGCCAAGCGCAATGCCCTCAGCCGTGCGCTGCTCGATGCCCTGATCGCAGGCCTGAAGGGTCTCGATCTCCGGGACGTCCGCGCCGTCATCCTGCGTGCGGCGCCGGGCCTTTCCGTCTGGTCGGCCGGCCATGACATCAAGGAATTGCCGAGAGGACACGAGGATCCTCTGGGCTATTCCGATCCGCTGGAGCGGGCGCTGCGCGCCATCCGCGAACTGCCGGTGCCGGTTATCGCGATGGTTCACGGAACCGTCTGGGGCGGCGCCTTCGACCTCGTTCTGTCCTGCGATATGATCGTCGCCGACGAGACGGCGAGCTTCGCCATCACGCCGGTCAATCTGGGCCTGCCCTACAACACCACCGGCCTTTTGCACTTCATCGGCCGGCTGCCGATGAACCTGATCAAGGAGATGTTCTTCACCGCAACGCCGCTCAAGGCCGAGGCTGCGGAGCGCTGGCATGTCGTGAACCATCTCGTCCCGTCGGCGGAGCTGGAAAGCTTCACCAGGGCCCTGGCGGAAGGGATGACGACCAAGGCCCCCATGGCGGTGGCGGTGATCAAGGAGCAGCTCCGGGTTCTGGCCGACTACCAGCCCATCGCGGCGCAGGTGTTCGAGAGGATTCAGGACATGCGTCGGCAGGTCTATGAGAGCGCCGACTTCCAGGAGGGGATCAACGCCTTCCTCGAAAAGCGAAAAGCCGTGTTTCAAGGGATTTGACCGGTTCCCCGACCCGCCACGTCGATCTTCGATCGGGCTCGTACGGATCTGTGCGGGGACGCTCGGCAGCGGGCCCTGTCGCGATCCGAGCCGGCAGGGCCGCCGATCGATGCGCCGATTGTCCGGCCGGGGCGGCACCGCTACGCTGCCGGGATGGGGGGATCGACGCCGGATATCGCGTTCGCGATCGAGGTCTTCGTGCGCGGCCACGCCGCCGGCAAGAGCCTTACATTTCCCTACGAGGTCAGCCGCGTCGGGCCGCTGTGGCTGATGCGCGACGCGCCGCGGAAGAACCCTCGCGACGCCCGCAAGGAGGAGTGGATCGCCCACGGCGTGGACCCCGGAGAGGCGGATGCGACGGCGCGGCGGCATGCGCGCGGGCGCTTCTTCGTCTGCGCCATGATCCCGGAGGGCGAGCCGGACGGGGCTGCGCGGGCGGCCTACAAGGCCCTGGGCTACCGGCTGCTCGGGACGGAAGGGTTCTTCGTCCAGGCGCTGGAGCGGATTCCGGCGCCGCCGGCGCCCGTGCCGATCGAACGCGTGCGCACGCCCGGGCTGGCGGCTCGGCTGGGGAAGGCCACCCGCACCCGGCCGATCCCGGACGGCCTGCTCGGCGACGGCGCCCCGTTCCGCCAGTATGTGGCGCTGGACGGGGAGGACATCGTCGGGCGGGTGCGGAGCGTGGATGCGGCGGGGGCGACATGGTGCGCGGACATGCATGTCGCGCCCTCGCACCGCCGCCGCGGCATCGGCCGGGCGCTGCTGTCGAGGATGCTGCAGGACGACCAGGCCCGCGGATCGAAGGCCTCGATGCTGACCGCGACCCATGCGGGAGCCCTCCTGTATCCCGGCATGGGGTACGAGCGGATCGGGACGCTGCTGATGTTCGCGCCCGACAGGGGAGCGGCGCGGCCGCCGGGCGGCGCCGCTCGGGCGCGGTAGGGGGCGGTGACACTGTCGTTCAGCGCCGTTCGCCCTTGGAGGCGGCCGGCACCTCGGCTGGTTCGTCCCCATTGCGGTCGTTCGGAGGCTTTCCGAGTTCCTCCGGAGCGGTCATTCCCCGTCGCCTCGTCGAACCCGATTCTGGACCTCGGTCTCAGGGCGTCTCGATCCCCCTTGCAGGCGTTTTGAAACTGCTCTTGGCCCTACAAGCGAACGCCAGGCGAATAATACGAGCCTAAAAGTGAGCCGAACATCATCTGACAAAACTCATTCATAGAGAATCAAGTTACCTCTTGCGGATCTCAGGGTACCAAGCGCAACCTTATTGCCATGATCCACGAACATCGCAATGTATTTCGATTCCGGACATGGCCATGGCAGCGGCTCAGGCCGGCCAAATTTCTCGATGAAATACTTAAGGCCTTCCAGAGTTTCGCGAGCGAGCCATCTATCGCCTTTCCGATTGATTACGGACGCTATCTCGGCGTCCCCGGCAAACGCCGCAAGCGCACTGGCAGAGAAGGCTGGAAGCCCTCGCTCTGCGGAGCGCGCGATCAGAATTGTTCGAATGCACCATGCAACCCGTCTATTGGCTAATCTCTCGTCACCCAATCGTTTGCCAAAGCGGATCAGGTACCAAGCAAGTTCTGAAGCATGAGAAACGACGTCGTCGTAATCTGATCGAAGGATGAATTTCGATCTTAAATCAGGAAGATAGTCGTTCGGATCATAAAGAGGCGTAGCCTCTGCAACAATGTGCCATACGAACAGATCGCCTCGCTTCGCCTGTACCTCTAAATCGCTATGAGAAATGATGGTGATAGAAAGATTGCCAAAATTGGCATGGTCATGCGAACTCTCCTTGGTCACAATAAGAATGTCAATATCAGAAGACGCCTTGTGGTCGCAGCGAGCCCTGCTGCCAAATAGAAAAGCTGCAACCAACATCATGTCTCCTAGGGAGACGCTAAGAGTCCGTTTGGAAACGGAGTTTAGTGAGCGATGCGTCGGAGGAGGAGGCTTCCCATGGCGACATGGATCATGGCCTCGGAGACGTCGATGCGGGCTTCGTAGTCGCGGACCAGGCGCCGCCATCGGGTCATCCATCCGAAGGTGCGCTCGACGACCCAGCGGCGCGGCAGGACCTTGAAGCCGGCGTCGATGCGGCGGACAACCTCGATCACGAAGTCGAGGTAGGCGGCCTTGTCCATGAGCTTGCCACGGTCATAGGCGCTGTCGGCGAACAGATGCTTGATCCAGGGCCAGCGCTTGCGGATCGCGGACAGGATCGTCTGGGCGCCGGCGCTGTCGGAGATGCCGGCCGGGGTGAGGTTCACCATCAAGAGGCGCCCATCGGTGTCGACGGCGACGTGCCGCTTGCGGCCCACCACCTTCTTGGCGCCATCGAAGCTGCGAACAGCACCAGGCGCCGGTGCCTTGATCGTCTGGCTGTCGAGGATGCCGCCGGAGGGGCTGGCACCGCGCCCGGCCTGCTCCCGGTCGATCATCAGCGCGATGTCATGGATCGTTCGGAACAGGAACAGCCGGACGAAGCGCCGGAACCACCAGTACACCGTCTGCCAGGGCGGAAAGTTCACCGGAAGCATCCGCCAGCCACAGCCGGTCCGGGCCAGATACCGGATCGCATTCAGCACCTCGCGAAGCGCGATCTCTCGCCGACGCCCTGTCCTGGCCGGCTTCGGCAGCAGCGGCTCGACTTGCGACCATTCCTCATCCGTCAGGTCGGTCGGATAGCGACGCGTCTTCTTCTCGATCTCGGCCATCCGGCCACGGCTCGTTGCTGTCCACATCCACAGCTTGAATCACGAGCTCGCTTAAAACACCAGCCCTGTTTCCAAACAGGCTCTAAGTGCATATCTGAGATACTCCTCATGCATTTCGCAGTTGCACACGGGCCAAAGCTTCTTTTGACAATCGCCGAGTCGCGCTGCGAGCTTCAAAGACTTCCTCCTGATTCAAGAGAACAAGTTGTTGTTTCTCCGGCTTGAGTACACCTAAAGGTATGTCTAAATTATTTTCGGTCATAAGATAAAAACAAAGACTCACCCTCATAGTGACGACCAGACGGCCGTCATCCATGCCGTACTCATCGGCTATTGCAGCTTGCTTCTGCTCAGGAAGGTTATTGTTGGGGGCGATTATCAGATCAATAAGATGGTGCCATTCATAGTCGAGGCCTGAATCTATCGGTGATGGGCTTTCATGCCCAACACTATCTATGCGAGCTAGATTGTAGTCTCTGAAATCATTGTGTTCCTCGGACCACGCTCGCACATAAAACCGACCAGCGCCTTGGATCAGGGAATGGGGGGCGATCAATCGTGGTCCGGCAGGAGAGCCACTGAGCGATTTGTAGTTGACCTCTACCTGCTGACGTGAACGAATAGCGTCAAGTATGGATATCAGGTTTTTAGTGTCAACTGGCCATCGCGGCAATCCAGATACCTCGATTGGAGGCAATTCGGAGAACCAAGTATCCTCTCGCGCGAGCCATCCACTTCGAATTCCTGCCGCCTGCAGCAATAGTCGGTCTGAAGCGGGTCTAAGAAACTTTTGATTAAAGTTTTTGGTTCGCATGTACGCCTTTTCATTCTTATCATACTCCAAATTCGAAGGAGCTATTTTCTCGTACAATGCAATGTCCGACGACGCCTGCTGCGGTGAGAGGCTGAACTCGTCCATTAATTCGCGGCGATTCAAGCGACCGTACCAGACAAGGCGAAATTCGATAAACTCGAGCCGCTTGGCGACTCCCCATCGCAGGTTCGCAGATCCGCTCTCCACCGCGCCGGTGCTCATTTTTGGACGATCATGGCGACGATCCTTCAAGAAACTTGACCCATTTCCGGTGATTTGATACACATTGTGTGCGCGCCTGTCTGCGATCACCACAATGATCTTGTGCCGACCAGCCCGCAAGCACGGATCGCGGAGGGCCGGGCCGCAATCCAGGATGCATTTCCAACGCGGCTCCGGCTGCCCGCATAGAAGAAGGTTGGGCTATGAGTTGGTCGCGTGAACGGAGCCTGGAGCGTATCGAGAAGGCTCGAGCATCGGTGCCACAGCATACGGTGGACGTGCGGACGCTCGACGCCAATTTCATTAGAGATCGTAGGGCGGAGGCCTCGGTTCTCAAGGCTGGCGGAGGGCGAGAGCAGGATCCGATTTTTAGCGTCAGGCCCTCTGAAGCCGTTCTCGTCGATGGGGTGCACGTCTACATTCAGCTGCTCGATTTCGCGAACGCCATGCTCGAGCAAGGCCGCGAGACCGAGGCTGGGCACAGCCGTGCACTCGGTATGCTTCACCTCGACTACTCCGTGTCGGATCGCATTGCTGAGCATTTTGAGGCGCAGAGGGTCGATTACCACGGCTCGCGCATGCACGCGGTGATTGTCACGCCCGCCGGACCGGAAGGGCGTCGAGAGCGCGCGCTCAAGGCTCTGGCATTCGCCGATGCTCTGAAGCGAACCGTCGAGGAGGCATCCAGTGCCTCCAGCGGCCTACAGAATTATGCGACGCGTGTTCGTATTGGTCTCGATTCCGGTTTGGCTGTCGCCGTCAACAGCGGAAGAGGAAGCGAGCCCGAGCCCCTGTTCCTCGGCAACCCGGCAAACTACGCAGCAAAGCTCGCAGACGGTGACCAGCCTGGCATCTTTGCAAGCGACAGGGTTCGAGCTGAAGCTGGGCTTCCCTTGTTGCGATCTGGTCTCTTGGACGAGAAGCTGGATCCGCTTTCGGTCGTACGGCTCGGCCAGCTTGGTGGCGGATTATCTGTACCAAACGTTTACGCATTGACCGATCTCGAAGTCAGGTCCGCGGCTGCTGACGCCCGCCAGGCGCTTCGGAGCGCTCCAGTCTTCACTTATCGGCAGTTCACCCCTCCTTTGGCTCCCCTTCTCTTTGACGAACTGTCTCCGTCGCGGTCGATCAGGATGCCGCTGGCATCGATCTTCGCAGATATCGATGGCTTCACTGCGTATGTATCCCGATGCATCGCGGAGCAGCGAACCCGGGAAATGGTCGCGAACCTGCATGTGATCCGCAAGGAGATGGCGGCGGTCCTTCGTGCAGATTTTCAGGGACGGAAGGTCCGTTTCATCGGTGACTGTCTCCACGGTCTAGTGGCCGAGGGAACCGCGTACGAAGTGGACGAGGCGTCGACCGTCAAGTCCGCCGTCCATGCGGCGGCCGGCCTGCGGTCGAGCTTTGACCTGTGCCGCGAGGTGTTGCCGGGTATCGGCGAATTGGGTCTCGCGATTGGCATTGAGCTCGGGACTACTCCCATCACCCGGCTGGGCCTCCGCGGAGCACGCAGCGTTCGGTGCGCCGTCAGCAAGGCTGTGTCCGCCTCCGAGCGCCTCCAGTCGCTGCTCGATGGGAGACAGACCGCATTGGGCCCGCGGGCTCTTGCCAAGACCAACACCGAGGTTCGACGCCTCTTCGACGACAGCGGTGCGGCCTCGGGGCTGGACTACGCGGTCGCGACACGGTTGCAAGCGCCGGCTATTCGGCGTTCACCTCTTACCGAGGGACTCGTCGGTTCGACCGCCGAAGCGAATGCCGCTCCTCCGGTGAATAAGGGTGGATCGAACACCTTTGGTTGACGGTCTCAAGGCAATCAGCGAGCGGGCCCGGTCTGCCTTGCGCGACTGGATCGTAACGGATCCGGATGCGCGGCCGCTTAGGTCCTCGGAGCTCAAGAGGTATGCCGATCGCGACATTCTAGACGGGTGGCGTGTCTGGATGCCTGTCAACTCTCGTGAACGAGGCTTCGATATTCTGGTGCCGTCGACCACGCCCTGGGCACCGGTCAGGGTTGCCCTGTCGGATCCCCCGAGCGCACTCACGTGGCCCCATGTGGAAGAGGATGGTGTCCTTTGCCTTGCACCGGCGGCGGCAACCTATGACACCACCGATCCAGTCGCAGTCGCCAGACATCTCCTCGGCGAGGGGGTTCGCCTTGTTGAGCGTATCGAGCGAGGCGAACTACGGGGCGACTTCGAGGCTGAGTTCATCAGCTACTGGTCACGAGGGCAGCGCAAGCCAGATAGCTTTCGGATCCTGAGCCTCTGCGATCCGCGGGGGCCGACCCGCGTCGTCCACTCCTTCTTCATTCGGAACGGCGTGGTGCTGGCTGAGAGCGAAGAGGAAATCATCACCTGGGTCTCCCGCTGGGGAGGTGACCCGCAGAGGTCTGCTATTGGCGCCGCGCCCTTCATTCAGCTGGCGAAGCTTCCGTCGCCCGGGCTGTTCCCCAGCAATCTTGCCATGCTGGCGGCGATGGGTGGCGGCACTGGAGCGGTTGCGGAGGTTATCGAAAGCGCGCAGATCGACATCGCTGACCAAGCGGTGGTCATACTTGGCGCACCCGCCATATCCGGCCAAGCGCTGTTTGGGATCCATTTTCCCAGATGGAGTATCGGCCGTCGACCGCATAAAGGCGCAACGCAAGCCGGATTCCGTCCCGGAAGCCCACAACTTCTTAGAGCACGGCGCACGTACTCTCATTCCCGCCCGACGGTCCGGGTCCATGTCGACCGCATCGATGGGGAGTGGATCCATGGAAGGGGACGTGATGAGACGTCGCGCCGACTATCCAGGAAATCCGCTGCCTTCATAGGGTGCGGCTCGCTGGGCTCGCCTGCAATCGAGATGCTAGCTCGCGCTGGTGTTGGACGCCTCCTGCTTGTAGACCCAGACCAGCTTGACTGGTCGAACCTGGGGCGGCACGTACTCGGAGCGAGGTCAATTGGCAAAAATAAAGCTAAAGAGATGGCAAATAAACTGAAATCAGATTTGCCACATCTTCACGAACTCAACTTCGAAGAGATAAAAATTGAGGATCTCCTGCTCAGAGATCCAGACGCATTATGCCGATATGATCTCATTATAACTACCACTGGGGACTGGGCCGGCAACAGCTTTTTATCGGACTGGCATCGCGCAACGACCGGCGCGCCTCCCTTACTGTGTGCATGGTCCGAGCCCCATGCTCTTGCCGGACATGCTTTGCTGATAACCGATGGCGTTGAGCTCAGAGACGCGTTCCATTGGGACGGCACGCCACGGTTTACTGTAACAGCCTGGAGTGACGAGCAATCGATGCGCGAACCGGCCTGCGGCGTGACGTACCAGCCATACGGTCCGATCGAGATTGGTCGGGTGGCCGCTCTCGCGGCGGACCTGGCGGTGGAAACGCTGCTTAGTGAGCATCCATGCCCCACCCACCGGATTTGGGCGTCGACCAGATCCCGCATAGAATCTGCGGGTGGCAGTTGCACGGCTGAATGGCTAGCGCTCTCAATCGGACCTCATACCGGCGGCTTCGCGGAAATGGGATGGAATTATGCCCAGTCCGCCTGAGGACTCACTCGCGTACGCTGTCGGAGGTGGTCAGATGGTCATACTCCATCGTGACGTCCTGTCGGTCTTCGACGCTCATCGACAAAGGCGCTCGCGAGACGCTGAGGCAGGCGGACAACTTTTTGCGGATTTCAGTAACGGAGAGGTCGCGATCCGAGTAGCTACTGAACCGCGTCCAACGGATCGTCGCAGCAGGTTCAGATTCGTTGCTGATCGGAAAGCCGAGCAGCAAGAGATCTTCAAGCAGCATACGCTGGGCTACCATTATGTTGGAGATTGGCACACTCACCCAGAAGACGTCCCAGATCCCTCGGAGATCGATGCCACGACGTCATCGAGCATTTTTCGGGAATCGACGCACCGTCTGAACGCAATTCTTCTCATCATTGTTGGTCGGAAGCCATTCCCCGAAGGTCTCTACGTCGGATTGACGGACGGCATAAGTCTGATGTCGTTAGTTCCAAGGGCGTCTACATAAGAAAATGAGGAGCAGTGGACGTATATTCAACTATAACTAAAACCATGTCCATCATTCGAAACATCGGAGAAGAATATGATTGATCGATTTCTAGGTGACAAGGGACGGCGGTTGCGGGTCGATACCATGGCCCTTCAAAAATTTGTTGGCGGCGACCGACGCCTGGCAGAGAAGCTTGCCGACAATGTTGAGATGCTGGCTGTCCCGGCGGGAACCATACTCATAGAACAAGGGGCTGATGACAATGATATGTACCTAATCTTCTCAGGAACTTTCGATGTGCTGATCAACAAGCGAAAGATGGGGATACGCGGGCCAACAGATCATATCGGGGAGATGGCTGCAATACAGCCAACCCAAAAGCGCTCCGCGACCCTAATTGCTAATGTCGACGCCATCGTCGCAAAACTCACCGAGGAGAAACTCGCGGAAATTGCAACAGAGTTCCCGAGTGTTTATCGATCGATCGCTCAGGAACTGGCGAAGCGTCTTATTGAACGAAACAAGACGATCGGATCATTTCGGAATGAGGTTCGCATATTTATAATTTCTTCGGCGGAGGCGCGACACATTGCACAGGCCGTCCAGATGGCGCTTGCTCACGAATACCCACTCACAACTGTTTGGACAGACGGTGTATTCAAGGTCGCTAGCTATACGATCGAAGCACTCGAAGCTATGATCGAAGACTCCGACTTTGCAGTTGCTATCGCCCACGCTGATGACCTAACAGAGAGTCGCGGTAAAGACTGGCCCAGTCCCAGAGATAATGTGATATTCGAGCTGGGTCTCTTCATGGGACGGCTTGGTCGGGCGCGTGCTATTCTAATGGAGCCTCGACATGAGAAGGTAAAGCTGCCGAGCGATTTGACCGGAATTACCACGATTACCTATCGGTACGAAGCTGGTAAAGATGCAGCCACCCTTCTGGCTCCGGCCTGCACCGCACTAAGGGACCACATCGCGCGGCTCGGCCCATATAATGGATAGGCATTTTTCTCTATTCGACAATTTTGGATATGAAGTCTTGAGATCTCAATCCGCTTGACGAGGCACGACGGTCATCTCAATCCGGAACTAGAGAATCTTAAATCAGCGATCGAATAACACAGGCGACCGTAAGCAATGCTATCAGCGGGGGTTTACGGGATGGAGTGCGAGCACAAGGTCGTGGCTGACGAGGTCGCCGGACTGAAACGTCGTCTGGACGAGTTCATTCTGAAGGCAGAGCGAGCAGATCAGTGGATTCACCGGCACGACATCGTCACCGAGCACGTCCACCTCTATCTCCGGACGGAAGCGCGCGTCGTCCCCGATTCCCAGGAAGTGGCGGCGCGCGCCTTCACTCTTGCCGATATCCAGATCACCGAGGCGTATCGCGGCCGCGGCATCCTGCACCTTGCGCTGGCTTGGCTCGAGCAGCGCCGGCCGCTCGACGGCATCTGTGTCGAGAACGTGGTCAATGAACGGCTCGCTGGCTTCCTGGAGCGTCGGGGCTACACCAAGATCCCTTGGAGATTGGTGGATCCCGGCCACTATTCCTGGTGGCGTCGAAACACGCCCGGAGCCTCGCCTACCTGAGTGCCGTTCTTACCGAGGTTTCGATCGGACACCCGTTACTTTGAACCACTTGTTGCCGCGCGCCGGGTGCAAGTAGTCGAGCTTAGTGCAGCGTAAGCTGATCGGTCGGCTGGATCGGGTTCGAGATCGCGGATGTGAGGCCGACGCAGCGCCGATTGCCGTCGCGGTTGTACGCTTCGAGGATCTGGAGCGACAGTCGGTTTCGGATGTGTTCTGAGGTTCGGGCTGACCGAAGAGAACCGGGCGCTGCGGGGGTTGAGCGCTGTCCGGTGTCGGGACTCCGCTGCAGTGGCCGGAAATGGCGCCCTTCAGCCGGACTGGCCGACAGGGATCGCATCCGAGGCTACCTAGCCACACCTACGGAAGGTGCTCTCGTCGACCACAGCTACCCAATACCGTCTCGGTGGAGTCCCCCAGGAGCGCGGCTCTAGCACACCATCGAACTCGAATACGTCTGTTGGTTCTAGACAAAACACTGTCACCAGCATGCCGGTTCGGAATGCCAGTTCATCTTCACTCGAAGGTATCCATACGGCGCCATCTGGGTCGCAGGTGTTGAAATCCACGCCGAGGCGCAACTTTGTTGTCATCGGCCGATGGTCCTCTCGGGCCTGGATCGTGTCAATCTGGTAGAAATCGTTGGTGCGTTCCGGGGAGCCGGTGACGATCAAAAGGGGCGATGGATCGCCTTTGGGGCGCCTGCGGTCATGACCTCTTCGGAGAGGCGTCTGCGACGGCCGGTTTGAGGTGCCTTGGCCGAGCATGGTCGGCCGAAAACGCCAGGTTCCGCAGGTTCGGTCGATGTCCGCTATCGGGACGGGTGGTGGATGACCGCATATGGCGCACCCCGGCCGGTGCCGGGCCGATACGGGGGCGGGAAGCGGTGCTTGGATCGCCAGCGGAACCCGTCGCGATGGTGCCGCGAGCTGATGTCCCGCATCGCCCGCGAGGGTCGCGGCGTGGGCGGCCTGCGTCAGGCGTCGAGCCACATCTGAAGAAGCTCCATCCGCGATATGAACCCACCGTCGTCCCGCTGGATGTGGTGTACGTGGTTCCCGGATGTCTCGATGGCGTATGCCGCCCGAATGACGTCGGCCTCGGTCTCTCGCTCGGTCGACAGCAGCGGCTGCTCAGGCTGGCCGGAATGCGCCGAGTACCAAATCATGAACGGCATGATCGATCTGGAATCCAATGACAGATGCTAGTTGTGCAGATCTGGCGCCTGCCAGCTCCGCTCCGGCGGCAGTTTCGGCGTCGTGTTCTGACTCAGGGCATGGAAGTAGCTGTGGACGAAGACGCGCACCGCGCCCGAGAGGTTCCCCTTGGCCGGAAGATGATCCCATATTCGCGAGACAAGGTCGTTCAGCCTCAGGTTCTCGCGCCGGAGAATTTCATCGAGCGCGTCCCAGAATGCCTCTTCCAGACGGATGCTCGATCGCGCTCCACCAACCGTCACATTGCGTGTTCTTGAAGCGGGAACCGTCTGGTCTGCCGAGACATAGAGAATCGCGTCGCCACTGCCAGTCGATCTGTTCATGCGAATCCGCTAAATTTTCGATGATTTTAGGTAATAAATTTCTTGATGCCGGGCAGGTTAATTTCTCGACTGTAACAGCAGATCTTATTCCTGTCACTGCTGACGGTTCGGCCTACGCTCATGAGGCCCGAGGCTTCGGGCGAGAGCCGGCGGCGCCGGCGCTCGGCCCGCTCAGCCGCAGGTCAGGCGGCGGCCTGGACCGCGGAGAGCTTCCATTCGGCGCGGTTCTTCCGGGCGAAGGTCCAGATCTCGACGGTCTCGGTCGGCCGGTCGGCGTCGCCCTCGACGATCCGCCCGGTCGCCCGGTCGCGCGTGGCGTCGACGCTCGAATACCGCATCGCGACGGTCGCATAGTCGGTGTCGCCCTCGCGCCAAGCCTCGGCCAGGTCGCCCTGCAGCAGGCGGACCGCCGACACCTCGTTGCGCACGCCGCGGGTCGCGTTCTCGCCCAGCTCCTCGGCGAAATACGACATCACCTCCGGGGTCGTGCGGGCGCGCAGCCCCGCGAAGTCCTCGGCGCTGTAGCGGGCCTGGATCTCGCCGAGCAGCCGCTCGAAGGCGTCGAAATCCGGGCCGGCGAGGCCGACCTCGTCCCGCGCCCCGGCCCGCGGCGCGGCGCCCCCGGCCGGCCGGGCGCTGTCCGCCGGCCCCGGGGCGTGGGCGCCGGCGGCCCCGCGGTTCATCATCGACATCCCCGGCCCGGCATAGGCGGGACGGCCGGCCCGCCCGAACAGGCGCCGGACCGCCATCACGGCGAGGACGACCAGCCCGATCTGCAGCACCAGCCCGATCAGCCCGGCGGCGCCGCCGAAGCCGTGGCCGAGCAGCATGCCGAGGAGGCCGCCGAACGCCAGCCCGCCGAGGATGCCGCCGAAGCCGCCGAACCGGCCGGCCGCGGGGCTTTGCACGCCGGCCGCCGGCCGGGCCTGGCCCGGCTGGGCGGCCTGGGCCTGCGGCGTCATCGACCGGTCGATCGGCGCGGCGGTGCCGGGGGCGGTGGGCGTGGCCGGCGGCGCCTGGTAGGTCCGCACGCCGCGGCTGCCGATGCCGCCCGAGTTCACGCGCCGGGCGTCGGCCTGGTCGACGGCGGCCAGGAGCACGCCCAGCCCGAGGACGAGGCTGGCGGCGATTCTGCCGATGCGGCTGCGGAAGGGGCTCATCTGCGGTCCGGGACCCATGCTGTTGCCAGTGCCCGTCCCATATGGGGATCCGCGCTTCCGATTCGAGGGGCGCCCGCGGGGGAACCCCGGCCCGGGCGCGGCGCCGCAGCCTTCGTCAGCGTCGGCGCTGCCCTTGCGGCGGCCGGCCGACGCCCGAGGTCGCGGGCCGCTCCCGGCTGGGCATCGGCCTCCGTTTCGTTCGTTCGCTTTTTGTTCTTGACGCGATGCCGCATCGCGTGGCATTGTTCAGGCACAGTCAGAGAGTTGCGCCCGCCCGGCACCGCCGCGGCGGGCGCTTTCGTTCCGGCAACCGGATGGAGGCGGGGGGCGGCATGGCGAAGACTCCGATCAGACCGAACCGAAGGCAGCGCCGCTTCGCCTGGTTCCATGTCCGCCTCGGCAACGGCGCCGAGGCGGTGCGGCGGGCGGGATACACGCGATCCGACCCCAAGGACTATGCGGCGAAGCTGCTGCTGAAGCCCCATGTCCTGATCCTCGCCCTGCAGCTGGACGAGCGGCGGCGGCTGCGGCGGCTGCCGGTGGCGGCGGGCGGGGTGCCGCTTCTGCTCGGGAAGATCAGGAGAGCCTGCAGGACGTGCCTGCCCGAGCAGCAGAAGGAGCTGGCGCGGCATCACGAGCGGCTGC
Organism: Inquilinus sp. Marseille-Q2685; assembly: GCF_916619195.1. NCBI lineage: Bacteria > Pseudomonadati > Pseudomonadota > Alphaproteobacteria > Rhodospirillales > Rhodospirillaceae > Inquilinus > Inquilinus sp. Marseille-Q2685. The sequence goes on along the minus strand of NZ_CAKAKL010000002.1, from coordinate 930,551 downwards.
AGCGCCTGCCGCCCGCAGCCGAGGCCGCGCCCATGCTGTACGCGCCGGCCCTGCCGCCGCTGGAGCTGGCGCCGGTGTTCGAAAGGCTGCAGCGGCCGTCCCGCTACAAGGGGGCGTATGGCGGCCGCGGCTCCGGCAAGTCGCACGCCTTCGCCGAGCTGCTGGTGCGGCGCTGCGTCGAGGCAGCGCCGGTGCGGGCGGTGTGCATCCGCGAGGTGCAGCGGTCGCTGGACCAGTCGGTCAAGCGGCTGATCGAGGACAAGATCCGGGACCTCGGCGTCGGCGGCCATTTCAAGGTGCAGCAGGCGCAGATCCTGACGCCGGGCGGCCGGATCATCTTCCAGGGCATGCAGAACCACACGGCGGAGTCGATCAAGTCGCTGGAAGGCTACGACATCGCCTGGGTGGAGGAGGCGCAGTCGCTGTCGGCCCGCAGCCTGGAACTGCTGCGCCCGACCCTCCGCAAGCCCGGATCGGAGCTGTGGTTCTCCTGGAACCCGACCCGGCCGAACGACCCGGTGGACGTGCTGTTCCGCGGCGGCCCGCCGCCGCCCGATTGCGAGCTGGTGCAGGCCAACCATTCGGACAACCCGCATTTCCCGGAGGTGCTGAAGGCCGAGATGGAATGGGACCGGGCGCGCGACCCGGACAAGCACCAGCATGTCTGGCTCGGCGGCTATCGCCGGGTCAGCGAGGCGCGGGTGTTCACCAACTGGAAGGTGGAGGCGTTCGAGGCGCCGGCCGGCGCCCGCTTCCTGTTCGGCGCCGACTGGGGGTTCAGCGTCGACCCGACGGTGCTGGTGCGCTGCTTCGTGCAGGGGCGGACGCTGTTCGTCGACCACGAGGCCTATCAGGCCGGCTGCGAGATCGACCGCACGCCCGCCCTGTTCGACACCATCCCGGGGGCGCGGAGATGGCCGATCATCGCCGACGGCGCCCGGCCGGAGACGATCAGCTACATGCAGCGCCACGGCTTCGGCAACCTCAAGGCCGCGGTGAAGGGGGCGGGGTCGGTGGAGGAGGGCGTCGCCTTCCTGCAGAGCCACGACATCCTGGTGCATCCGCGCTGCCGGCACCTGATCGACGAGCTGGCGCTCTACAGCTACCGGACCGACCCGCACACCGGCGAGCTGCAGCGGCGGCTCGAGGACCAAGGGAACCACGCCATCGACGCCCTGCGCTACGCCGTCGAGGGGCAGAGGCGCAGCACTTACGACACCTCGATGAAGTGGGTCTGAGAGACCGTTCGGAAATGCACCTGGCCGCGGCCGGTCGCTGACCGGACCGGGACGAGGCCGGCCCGCCGGTGATAGGATCCTTCACGGATCGGGCTGCCGGAGGGGCGTCTCGCGCACGCAGGACGGCATGGGCCCGACCCAATGCCGATGCCCGGCCGGAGCTGATATGGAAGAGACGGACGATCTGCATGCAGAGGCGATGTCGGCCGCCAATCTCGGCGACCTGCGCGGCCTCCTGTCCTCACCGCCGGAGGGCTGGTGCTGGTGCGTCGCCTGGGAGGTTCCGAGCTGGAGCGGCTGGACGGACCGCACGGCCGACATGAACCGCGCCCTGCGGGAGCGCCTCTGGTCGGAGGGCCAGTACCACGGCTTCCTGTTCTATGTCGGCCGGCAGCCGGTGGGATGGTGTCGGGTCGGTCCGACCTCGGCCTGGCCGAAGCTCTGCCGCGAGCGGGGCGTGCCGCCGGCCGATGACGTCTATGCCTTCACCTGCTTCGGCCTGCGCCCGGAATTCAGGAAGAGGGGACTCACCCATGCCTTCCTGCAGCAGGTCCTGGACGGCTTGCGGTCGCGCGGCATCCGCAGGGTCGTCGCCTTTCCGAAGCACTCCGGGCAGGTACCCCGGGACGGAGAGCTTTGGAATGGACCTCTCGGCCTCTACAGGAAGGCTGGATTCTCGATCACCCGACCGTCTGATCGCTTCTACATGGCTTCTCTGGCCCTCTGATCGGGCCGCAGGGCCATGCCGCCGCCGGCACCGCTGATCCCGTCGCCTAAACCCGGCTGAGGACGCCCCGGAGCGGCCGGGGCTGGTGGTCGGGGGGCAGCGCGAGGACGAAGAGGCCAGCGTAGCGCAGCTTCCGGCGCGCGCCCGCGCCGAGGAAGCGGCGGACCTGATCGTCGAAGCCAGCGTCCCGCCATGCCGCCTGCCGCTGGAGCGTGCGGAAGGAAGCGAGGTCGCCTTCTTCCGCCAGGATCGCTTCGATGGCGTCGCGCCCGACCGCGCGAATCAGCTCGTCCTCCAGGTCGCGGTCGCACACGAAGAAGCCCTCGGCCTCGAGCTGGCTGCGCGACTCGGGCGGCACGAAGCCGGCCCGCGCCAGCGCGCGGCAGACGTGCCGCTCCTCGGCGGCATCGCACAGGCCGCCGACGCGCAGCCCGGCGCCGGCCGGGCCGAAACGGGCCAGGAACCCCGACACCGACCGGACGCCGCCGACCGGCACCACGACCACGCCTTCCGCAGCCAGGTCCCTGGCCTCGAGGCTCGCCAGGGTCTCGACCGCGATCTGATCGCTGATCCCCTCGACCAGCACGACGGACCGGGCATGCCGGGCGCGCTCCAGAGCATCCGCGGTGGCCCGGAGCGGAGCATCGGTCCCGCTCGCATATCCGGGAACGGACAGCTCCCGGCGGCGGCGTCGCGCGCCGCGGCTTGCCGGCCGAGCCGGCGCCGCATCTGCAACTCTATCGGCCAACCCAGTCATCCCTGCAATCCCACAGGCTCCGCGATCGTACACATCCCGGAGGGCCCCGGCCACGGATGCGGCGGCGATCGGCCCCGCACAAAATGTTCTCTTTTTGTTCTTGACGCGATGCCGCATCGCGTGGCATCATTCAGGCACAGTCAGAGAGTTGCGCCCGCCCGGCACCGCCGCGGTGGGCGCTGTCGTTTCGGAGGCGAATTTCGGAGGCCAGCCTTGTTCCTGGATACGCTGACCAACCTCGTCGCCGGGCTGTTCACCGCCAAGGACAAGCTGGCGCATGACCGCTTCGGCCTGGTGCTGCAGGACCGCGGACAGCTCGACGCCGCCTATCGCGGCGACTGGATCGCCCGCAAGGTGATCGACGTGCCGCCCTTCGACATGACCCGGGAATGGCGGCGCTGGCACGCCGCGCCGGACCAGATCGCGGCGATCGAGGCGGAGGAGGCGCGGCTCGGCGTCCAGCGCAAGGTGGCGCGGGCGCTGCGCCTGGCCCGGCTCTATGGCGGCGCCGCCCTGGTGCTAGGCGCCGGCGACGGCGATCCTTCGCAGCCGCTGCCGCCGCTCGGCCGCGGGGCCCTGCGCTATCTGCACGTCATGCACCGCTGGGAGATCGCGCCCGGCGAGATCGACCGCGACGTGCTGTCGCCCGGCTTCGGCGAGCCCGGCTGGTACCAGGTCGCCTCGGCCGGCAGGACCGGGCAGGGCGGCGTGCGGCTGCATCCGAGCCGGGTGGTGCGCCTGTCCGGCGCCGAGCTGCCGGACGGGGCCGGCGCCGACGGCTGGGGCGACAGCGTGCTGCAGGCGGTGGCGGACGCGATCCGCCAGGCCGGCCTCGCTGCCCAGGGCGTGGCCACGCTGATCCACGAGGCCAAGCTCGACGTCATCCGCATCCCGCAGCTGACGCAGAGCCTGGCCCAGGCGGACTATGCCAAGGCGCTGCTGGAGCGCTTCCCCCTGGCGAACACGATGAAGGGCCTGGTGAACGCCCTGGTGATCGACAAAGAGGAGGAATGGGACCGCAAGCAGCTGAGCTTCGCCCAGCTGCCCGAGGTCATGCAGCAGTATCTGCAGATCGCCGCCGGCGCCGCCGACATCCCGGCCACCCGCCTGCTGGGCCAGGCACCGGCCGGGCTGAACGCCACGGGCGAGAGCGACATCCGCAACTATTACGACCGGATCGCGGCGGAGCAGCGGGTGACGCTGGGCCCGGCGCTGCGCCGGCTGGACGAGGCGCTGATCCTGAGCGCGCTCGGCACCCGCCCGCCGGAGATCCGGTACGAATGGGCGCCCTTGTGGCAGCTGGGGGCGGGGGAGGCGGCGGCGATCGGCAAGACCAAGGCCGAGACCAGCTCGCTCTACGCCGCGTCCGGGCTGATCCCGCCCGAGGTGCTGGCCCGGGCCGTGCGCAACCAGGTGGTCGAGGACGGCGCGTATCCCGGCATCGAGGCGGCCTATGGCGGGGCAGGAGAGGGGGCGGAGACGGCCGCCTGACGGCGGGTTTTCAACCGCATCGCAATGGAGATCCCATGCTCATCACCGACACGGTGACGCTGGTCGGCGACCGGCGCACCACGCAGGACGGCTATCTGGTCGCGGCCGCCCGCATCGCCCGCACCGGCGTCCAGACCTACAGCGGCGCCGAGATGGGGCGCACCGACCTTGCCGCCGTCCGGGTCTGGCGGCCGGAGGAGGAGGTGTTCGCCGCCGACGCCCTGGCGTCGATGGCGCATCGCCCGGTCACGCTCGACCATCCGGCCGAGCCGGTCACGGCCGCGAACTGGAAGGTGCACAGCGTCGGCCAGGTCGGCGGCGAGGTGGCGCGCGACGGCGACTATGTCCGCGTGCCGCTGGTGCTGATGGACCGGGCCGCAATCGATGCCGTCACTGCCGGCAAGCGGCAGCTCAGCGTCGGCTACGCGGCCGAGATCGACTGGACGCCCGGCACCACGCCGGCGGGCGAGCCCTATGACGCCGTGCAGCGCCGGATCCGCGCCAACCATCTGGCCGTGGTCGACGCCGCCCGCGCCGGCCCGGCCTGCCGCATCGGCGACGCCTGGAGCGCCGCCGCGCCGGTCGCGCCCACTGCGCCGGCGGACGAGGTCGCGGCGCTGCGGGCCGCGCTCGAGGCCAAGGACGGCGAGATCGCCGCCCTGACCGCCCGGCTGCACGACGCCGAGCTGACCCCGGCGCGGCTGGACGAGGCGGTGGCGGCCCGCGCCCTGCTGCTGGCCGAGGCCCGGCGGATCGGCGGCCAGGATCTCGCGGTCGACGGCCTCGGCGAGGCCGGGATCCGCCGCGCCGCGGTGGCCGCCCGGATCGGCGACGCCGCCGCCCGGGAGATGAGCGACGCCGCGATCGAAGGCGCCTTCCGGGTGCTGGCCGCCCCGGCCGGCCCCGCCCGGCCCGACCCGCTGCGGCAGGCCCTGGCCGGGCGGCCGTCCACCGGCGACGCCCGGGCCGAGGCGCTGCGCCGGCGTGACGCCCGCCTGGCCGGTGCCTGGAGAGCCCCCACCGCGGCTTGAGCCCCCACCCATCGCAGAAAGGAGAGACGGACATGGCCGTCGTTCAGACCAGCTACAGCGAGACCATGCGCCCGGCGACCGCCGGCATGATCGCCAACCTGACCAATGCCGATGCGGACAGCCGCATCGTCGAGACCGCCGCCGGCATCGGCTTCGGCCTCGCGGTCGGCCAGGGCGCCGCCGCCAAGGGGGCCGTGCTCGGCGCCGCCGCGGCGGCCGGCTTCGTCGGCATCTCGATCCGCGACGTCGTTCTCGACCCGGCCGACAACGACACCTACCGGCAGGGCGCCGGCATCGCGGTGCTCACCGAGGGCGACATCTGGGTCGTGACCGGCGGCGCCGTCACGGCGGGAGACGCCGTGGTGTTCGAGGCGGCGACCGGCATCCTGTCCAGCCTGCCGGCCGACTCCACCCATTTCGCCATCGCCGGCGCCCGCTGGATGACCGCGGCCGCCGGCGGCGGCCTTGCCGTCCTGCGGCTGGGCGGCGCGCTGCCGTCCGCCTGAGACGACCATCCGATCGCCCAGCCTTTCCAAGGAGCTTTCCATGTTCGCATTCGACGCCCAGCAGGCGCTGGGCTTCCTCGTCGCGCAGACCAGCCAGATCGAGGCGCAGGTCTACGAGATCCAGTATCCGGACATCCAGTATCCGGCCCTGGTGCCGGTCGACACCTCGGCCAATCCCTGGGCCAGCAGCGTCACCTTCTTCTCCACCGACCGGTTCGGCCAGGCCGAGTGGGTCAGCCACCTGGCCAAGGACATCCCGCTGGCGGATGTCGAGCGCGCGCAACATGACCGACCGATCGAGATGGCGGCGATCGGGTACCGCTATACGCTGCAGGAGCTGGGCCAGGCGATGATGGTGCCGGGCACCAACCTGTCGGCGGACCGGGCGGCGGCGGCCGTCCGCGCCTATGAGGAGTTCATGGACGGCCTCGCCCTGCGCGGCGTGCCGCCGAGCGGCGTCGCCAAGGGCTGGACCGGCCTGATCAACGACCCGAACGTCAGCGCCGGCCCGGTCGACAATGACGGCGCCGGAGCCTCCACCCGCTGGGCGGACAAGACCCCGGAGCAGATCCTGCGCGACGTCAACGCGCTGCTGACCGGCGTCTACGAGGAGTCGCTCACGGTGGAGCTGGCGGACACGCTGCTGCTGCCGATCGACCGGTTCACCCACCTGGCCGACACGCCGCGCAGCGGCTCGAGCGATCTGACCATCCTCGAATATCTGCGGCGCAGCAACACCTATACCGCGATCACCGGCTCGCCCCTGACCATCCGCGCGGTGCGCGGACTGGAGACTGCCGGCGCCGGCAGCACCGCGCGCATGGCCGCCTATCGCCGCGATCCGCAGGTGGTGAAGCTGCATCTGCCGATGCCGCACCAGTTCCTGGCGCCGTCGCAGTCCGGGCCGCTGGCCTTCGACGTGCCGGGCATCTTCCGCACCGGCGGGATCGAGATCCGGCGGCCGAAGGCTTTCCGCTACGGCGACGGCATCTGATACGCACGGTCGTTGCCCATCGCCTCAGCGTCATCATGCGGCCCGGCTTGTCCGGGATGTGGCGATCCAGGGGCCGGTGCCGCTGGATCGCCGCGTCGCGTCGTTCCTCGCGATGACGGAAGACGTGCCGGGAACTCGGACCAGACAGCAATGGAGAACCGTTGATGCGCGTCACCAACATCGCGCCCGGGCCGCGCTTCCTCCGTGCGCAGGGCCGAGCGCGACTGCTCGAGCCGGGCGAGACCGCCGAGCTCGACCTGACCGAGGCCGAGGCCGCCAATGTTCGGCGGCAGGTCGAGGCCGGGGAGCTGGCCTGGGGGGCCGAGCCGCCGGCGGGCGCCGGGCCGAAAGTGGTGCATCGGGGCTTCGGCCGGCACTACATCATCGGCCCCGGCGGCGAGGATCTGGCCGGCCCGCTGCGGAAGGAGCAGGCCGCGGCGGAACTGGACCGGCGGCTGGGGCAGGGAGGCTGACGATGGACCGTCCCGCCCCTGCCGATCTCAAGGCCCGCTTCCCGGGCTTCGCCACCGTCGCCGACGCCATCGTGCAGGCCGCGCTCGACGAGGCGGCGCTGCAGGTCGGCGAGACCTGGGCCAGCGAGGCGGATGCCCGGCTCGGCCGGCTGCTCCTCGCCGCCCATGTCCTGACCCTGGACGGGCAGGGCAGCGGCGCCGAGGCCGCAGCGGCGGCGGCCGGCGGGTTCCGCCGGATGCGCAGCGGCGCGCTGGAGCTGGAGCGGCCCGACACGGCCGATGCCGGCCCCGGTGCGCTTGATTCGACCGGTTACGGCCGTCGCTTCCTCGAACTGATGCGGCGCAACGTCCCGGCCGTGACGGTGGTGTAGCCATGTCCCTGCTCGACGGACCCCTGCAGGCGGTTTTCGGCACCGCCTTCGCGCCGCTGCTGCCGGACGGCATGCTGCATGTCGCTGCCAAGGATGCGGATGGCCAGGTGATCCTGCCGCCGATCTTCGCCGATATCCCGGTCAAGGGCCATCGCGACCAGGCCGGCGACCGGCAGCGGGCTGATTGGGGGATCCCCGACCGGGCGGTGCGGCTGATCGTGCTGCAGGCCGGTGTCGCCGCGGCCCCCACCGTAGATGACGAGATCACCCTGACCGGGGGCCGATGGCGGATCAGCGCGGTCGAGCGCGACCCGGCCGGCGCGGCCTGGATCCTGACCGGAGTGCCCGCCCGATGATCCGGATCGCCGGGATCGACCGTCACCTCCAGCGCTTGACGCGGAGGGCCAAGTCCGTCCGCCAGGAGGTCGGCAAAGCCGTGGTAGTTGCGGCGGAACTGGTCGCGGCGGAGGCCGTGGCCAGCATCACGGCCGACTGGATCAGCGGGCCGGACCACATCCCGTCCAAGCCCGGCGAACCGCCGAATGCCGATACCGGCCGGCTGCACGGCGCGATCGACGTCGTGCGCCGGGGCGAGCTGGCGGCCGATGTGGTCTCGGCCGCGCCCTATGCCGATCTCGAATTCGGCACCGCGCGCGTGGCGGCCCGTCCTTACCTTCGGCCGGCCACCGCGAAGAAGCGGCAGGACGCGGTCGCGCTGATCGTCCAGGCCGTCCGTCGAGGCCGGGCGGTCGAGTGAAGCCGCCATGCCGCGGGGTTGCGCCCGCAAGGAGGTTGACCATGCCCTGGTTCTGTTTCACCGCCGATTTCGATTTCCGGCCGTCGCGGCGCCTTGTCCTGGCCTACCGGGCGGGAGCGACGCTGCTGGTCCCGACCGCCGCGGCCGAGGCGGCGGAGGCCGCCGGCGCCGGCCGGCGCGTGGCCAAGCCGGACCCGCGGGTGGGGGCCGAGCATGAGCGGCCGTGACCTGTCCGGCCCGCTGCGGCGCGCCGTGGTCGCGGCGCTGCAGGCCGACCCCGGCGTGGCTGCCCTGGCCGGCGGGCGGGTCTATGACCATGTCCCGGCCGCGCCGGCCTATCCCTTCCTGCGCTGCACAACCACGATCGCGTCGCCCTGGGAGGCGACAGGCAGCGTGCAGGGCAGCCTGATCCGGCTGCAGGTCGACGCCTTCGCCAAGGGATACGGCCGCGCCTCGGCGGAGCCGCTGGCGGCGGCCACGGTCGCAGCGCTGGACGAGGCCGATCTCGCCGTCCCCGACGGCTCGCTGGTGTCGCTGCAATGGCGGCAGACACGGATGCTCGACGACCCCGCGGAGCAGGGCGTCGTCCACGCCGTGATCGAGTTCGACGCCATCGCAGCGTCGTAGCGCCGCTTTCCCATCCATGCCGGTCCCCGGCATGCCCGGCCCCGCCGTCGCGCGGGGTCTTTTCGTTCGAGGAGATTCCGATGGCCCAGGCCAAGACCTTCCGCTTTTCCGACGTCATGATCCTGCTCGGCGACGGGGCGACCCCGACCGAGGTCTTCGCCGCACCCTGCGGCCTGACCGAGCTGGGCATGACAATCGCCAGCGACACCAACGAAAGCATCATCCCGGACTGCGACAACCCGGATGACCCGGCCTGGAAGATCACCGACATCACCGCGCTGCAGATGACGCTGAGCGGCCAGGGCGTGCTCGACCGCGCCGCCCGCAGGACCTGGGAGGACTGGGCCTTCACCGGCAGCGAGAAGACCGTGCGCTGGGTGTACGACGTCACGGCGGCGGATTTCGGCGGCTATTATCAGGCGCCTGCGATCCTGACCAGCTACCAGGTCACCGCCCAGCGCGGGCAGCGGGCGACGGTGCAGATCGCCATCACCCTGAACGGCAAGCCGGCCTGGACGGCCGCCGTCTGATGCCGGGCCAGCCGAACATCGCCGCCGAGGTCGAGCTGAAATGGGCGGACGGCACCTATCTGTTCGCCCTCAAGCTGAAGCAAATCGAAGAACTGCAGCGGCTGTGCAATGCGGGGCTGGGCGAGATCGCCCAGCGCCTGCTGGTCCAGCGGCGCTGGTATGTCGCCGACATCGTCGAGACCATCCGGCTGGGCCTGGTCGGCGGCGGCCTGCCGGCGGTGCGGGCGCGGGAACTGGTCGACACCTATGTCGAAGGCCACCCGCTGGCCGACCCGCGCGACCCGGCCAATCCGCTGGCGACGGCGCAGGCGATCCTCATGGCCGCCTATTTCGGCGTCGCCGAGGCGGCGGAGGAGCCGGAGGGAAAAGCCGAGGCCGCGGCGGACGACGGGACGGATGGATCGACGTCGCGGCCTTCACCGGACAGGCTCTCGCGATCGGCCTCTCGCCGTTCGACATCGGGCGCATGAGCCTGGCCGAGTTCCTGCTGGCCGGCCGGGCCTATGCCCGGATCGTGGATCCGGCCGGCGCCCCGGCCGCGGCGCCGCCGCTCGACGAGGTCTTCGACGAGATGCTGGCCCGAGCGCGGGAGAATGGGTTCCTGGCGGGATGAAGGCCTGACGGCGTCGTCGGCCGGCGGTCAGCGGCAGAGATCGTTGACCACGGTGACGCTGTCGTCGAGCACCTTCAGCCTGCCGTCGAAACCTTCAGACAACGCGGAGGAGATGCCGTGCAGCCGCTCGATCACGGTCTCGATGCCCCGGAATTCATCCTTGGCGAACCCCTCGTACCTGACCTGGAGAGCCATGACCTTGCCGGCCAAGATCGCCGGCAGCGCCAGGAGCGATTTCTGCTGCTCCAGCACCGTCTTTTCGAACGTGGTCGTGTTGTTGATCAGCGTCCTGAGGGTCGCGCATTGCTGCGGCGTGGCGGCAGCAGAGGCGGAGAAGGGGAAAACGATCACCGCCGACAGAATGGCCAGACAGACAGCGCCGACAGCACCAAATCTCTCCCTGAAGTTGCAAGTCATGAATTATGTCCCCCAAAAATAGAAGTTCAGCGTCTCACGAATCCTGTCCAGTGTCGAGCCTGGTTCTCGCGGAGAAGCCGTCATGCCCCAGACCGCCGATCAGATCGTCGTCGAGGTCACGGCCGTCACCGGCCAATACAACCAGGCGATGATCCAGGTTGCCAACATCACCATCAACAACATGAAGAAGGCCGAGGATGCGGCGGAACAGGGTTCCAGCAAGATCGGAAAGGCGCTGGAGACGATTTCCGGGCGGGTGCCCGATCTGATCAGGAACCTGGCCGAGGGCCAGAACGCCCTGCACCTGTTTCTGCAGGAAGGGGCGCAGATCCTGCCGATCTTCGGGCCCTGGGGGGTAGTGCTGGGCGGCGCGGTCGGGGCAATCGACGCGGTGGCTGCCGCCACGGGGGCGTATGAGACGGCGGCCGATCGGGCGGCCGCCGCCCAGAAGGCCTTTGACCAGGTCATGCGGGACACCAAGGGGACCCTGACCGAATCCGAACAGGCGGCGGTCGATCTCGCCAGCGGCCTCAGCCTGGTCGAAAGGGGGCTGCTGGCGACCGCCGCACAGGAGATCGACGACGCCCTGCGGGCCCAGAAGGAGCGGCTTGGCGACCTGCTGAAAGAGGCCCGGGGCGCCGGCCGTGTCCTCAGATATGCGCTGCAAGGCAAAATCGATGCGGGCGCCGCGACACCGGCAGAGCAAGAGGCCTATCGGATAACCCTCGACCTGGAGGACGTCGCTCCGACCGCCGCGCAGTTCAACGCATTCCTTGCCAAGTTGCGCGAGTTGCGCCCGAGCCTCGCCGATGTCGATGACTCAGCCGGCCAGCTCGCCACGACATTGGCCCAGGTCAGCAACGAGGCAGCGGGAGTCGAGACCAAGACCGAGGCCATGGCCAAGGTTCAGGAGCGCAACAATGTCGCCATGGAGGATGCGGCGCGGAAGGGCGGGGAGGCCGGCCAGGCGGGCCAGACTCTCGGGCTGAAATTCGGCAGCGCGGCCGGCCAGGTCCTGACCCTTGCCGAGGCGCTGCAGGTCTTCAACAGCGAGGCGACACGGGTCCGCTCGGCCGGCGTGCAGGCCGGCGTCGACCTCGACAGACTCGAGCAGCGGATCCTCGCCGAGACCGAGGCGTACAGGAAGGGCGGGGCTGCCGTCGATGCCTACAATGACTCGCTGGCCGTCGAGAAGGTCCGAAGCGAAGCGCTCGCCGCCGCACAGAAGAGCGGCCTGGGCGACCTCGACGCCAAGGCCGAAGCCAACCGCATCGCGGCCGAGGAACAGGCCAGGCTTCAGGCGCGCAGGACCTATCAGGAGAGCGAGAGACTCCAGACCCGTGCCGTGGCGCGGCCTGGCACGGCGGCCGGCGTGAGGCCGGATGCGGGGGCAAACGACCCGATCGCCGATCTGCAGCGGCAGGCCGATCTCAACCAGCGGCTGATCGCGGTCTACCAGCTAGGCGCGGACGCCCAGGCGAAGACGAGAGTCGAGGTCGAGGCCTTGAACGCCGCCCGGCAGCGTGGGCTCGAGCTCGGCACGGCCGAGCACGCCCAGTATGTGCAGCGATACGAAAACGAGGCCGCCCGCAAGCGTCAGACCGACCAGCTGCTGGCGGACTATGCGAAGGCGGATCAGCTGGTCGAGGCCGCCATGACCAGCCAGGAGAAGTACGAGAATACCAAGGCCGAATACGAGAGGCTGCGCCGGGAAGGGGCACTCACCGACGCCGACTACACGCGGGTGCTGGAGAAGCTGAACCTGGAGAACCAGGGCTATGTCGAGGGCATCCAAGCGATCGGGCAGGCGCTGCAGAACGGCATCCAGGGCGCGACCAGCTTCTCCGACGCCCTGACCAAGGTCGGGACCGCGCTGGCGCAGATGCTGCTGCAGGCGGCACTGTTCGGCAACGGGCCGCTCGGCAAGGCCTTCGGGACCCTGACCGGCCTTGGCGGCGGCCTGCTCGGCGTCGCGTTCGGCGGCGGATCGACCGGCACGGTCTTCGGCGAGACGGTCGCCAACGCCCTGACCGGAACCGGCGGCCTCTACGCCAAGGGCGGGAATCCGCCGGTCGGCATCCCCAGCATCGTGGGCGAGGACGGGCCGGAGCTGTTCGTCCCGCGCGTGCCGGGCACCGTCATCCCGACCCAGATGTCGCAGCGGCTGCTGTCCGGCCGCGACACCGGGTCGGGCCAGCCGATCACCTTCAACATCTCCATGGCCGGCGCCAATGGCGACCGCACCATCGCCGAGATCGCCGCCGCGGCGGTGAAGAAGGGCCTGGCCAGCGTGCCCGAGATCAACCGCCAGCATCGGATCCGCTTCGCATGATCATCTATGACTGGCCACAGGTCCTGGTCGCCAATGCCGAGACCTTCCGGATCGACGCACGCACCCGCTCCGGCGGCGAAACCCTTTCCGGCCGCGAGCAGGCCGTCGGGTCGGGCCTCGGCCGCTGGGTCGCGCAGCTGACCGTGCCGCTGCACACGCCGGCGAAGATCCGCGCCATGCGGTCGCTGCTGGCCCGGCTGGACGGCCGCGCCAACGCCGTCCGCGTCGGGCCCTGCGACTGCCGCAACGGCAACCGGCTGATCCCGGTCACCGGGGGCATCCCGTATGGAGACCGGGCGCTCCACAGCGACGGCACCGGCTTCAGGCAAGGGGGCGCCGCGCCGGCCATTGCCGCGGCCCCGAGCGCCGACGGCCTGCAGATCAGGATTCTCAACGGGTCGACCGTCCTGCCCGTCCTCGAGGGCTCCTTCCTCGGTATCCGCGGCTATCTCTACGTCGTCGTCGGGGTCTCGCCGAAGCCCGGCGAGGAGACGCTGCTCGACATCCGCCCGAGGCTGCGGACCGCCGTGGCCGACGGCGATGCGGTCGAATGGTGCCGCGCACGGGCACCGATGCGCCTGGCGGCCGATGACGGCGGCGCCTTCGAGCTGCAACTCGCCCGGACCGGCACGGCGACCCTCGATCTCGTGGAGGTGTGGTGATGCCGCTGTTTCCCGACGCGGTCCGCGCCCAGGCGCAAGGCCAGCACGTCGTCTGCGCCCTGTTCGTGGCCTTCGCGTTCAAGTCCGGTGACATGCGGGTGTGGGAAGGCGACGGCCCGATCGACCGCGGCGGTTTCACCTGGCGCGGCATGGGACATCGGCAGGACGGGGCGGGCAACCCGCTGCAGTCAATCGACGGGCTGGAGCAGGCGATCAACGGCACCGCGCCGCAGCTCACCCTGACCCTGTCCGGCATCGATCAGACGGTGGTGACGGCCGCGAAACAGGATGCCGACGCCGACGAGATCGAGGGACGCGACCTGACGATCGAGATCGGCTTCTTCGATGCCACGCGGCCGGGGCTGGTGCCGCTGGACGGCCTCGTGCCGCTGGGCACCTGGGTCATGCAGAAGCCCGCCTTCACCGCCACCGGGCCGACCTTGCGCACCATCACGCTGCCCTGCGAGACGCTGTTCGCGCAGCGCAGCCGCGCCCCCTTCGGCATGCTGACCGACCGCGACCAGCAGCGCCGGTTCCCGGGTGACCGGGCGCTCGAATTCATCCCGAAGATGGTGGATCGGGCCGTGACATGGCCACGGTTTTGAGATTTGTTGTTGGGGCCTGATCGTATCCTAGTACGGAGCGATGTGGGGGCCTGAAGGGGGGTAGGAGGCGAATGCGTGCACGGTCCAAGCCGTACCAACGAAGGAGTACTCGGCTTCGAGTTATTCTGATAATTGCGGGTGCTGTAGGCTCATTCTTTATAGGGTGCTATATATCGTCTCTTTATTTGTTGCCTACCCCTCTAGTGGTAATGACGGCTCCCATTATTTCTCCATCAGATCTGTACAGTTTAATGCTTGGGGCTGCGTCGTTCGCGTTAACCTTTGTCGGAATATTTATTGCTATTCTCAGTTGGTTTGGGTATATTAATATGAAGGATGCTGCTGTGAGTAGTGCGGAGAGGGTCGCGGAGCGCGAGGCGAAAATCGTGGCCGAACAGGTTGCGAGGGAGATCATTCGTACCCAATTGAGAGTTTCGCGGCCGGAACAGACGGAGAACGATGGGCGTGAGTATGATCCCGGTACGGACGTAAAAATGCCTAATTTCCTTCATAGGCCAAAGCGAGGCCCGGAGGATGAGAATGCTGATGATTGATAAGATGGAAATCATCAAGCGGCACCAGAATTCCGCTCCCGTGGACGTGTTCGCAATCGCGAAGGATCTCGGACTATCCGTCTATTTGTTCGACGATTGGCCCGACGATCTGTCCGGCGTGATCGCCAAAGATTCGGAGAGCCCTGGAGGCTACCTGATCGGCGTCAATGGGAAGCATGCCCGAACTAGACAACGCTTTACCGTCGCGCATGAGATCGCTCATTTCGTTCTTCATGAAGAGTTGATCGGTGACGGGTTAACCGAGGATGCTCTCTATCGAAGCCGTCTCAGCAACTCGATCGAGGCTCAGGCGAATCGCATGGCCGCTGATATTTTGATGCCGTGGAAACTGATTAACCAAGTTCCACCCCCTGAATGGTCGGTAAAAGATCTTGCGAGGAGAATGGGCGTTTCCCCGAGTTCGATGGCCATTCGGCTTGGTGTTCCTTACGAGACAAGTGAAAATAGCTCTGATAGTCGCAAGAACGCGGCAGCTTAGTTCTTCTTTGTGTCCTGTGCCTTAGCCCCGCTTCAGCGGGGCTTTTCTTTTGGAGGCGACATGGCCGAAGTTCTGACCGCGCTTGCGATCCATTGCCGGGTCGGCGCCTCGAGCGCCTTCGCCTGGGGCCGGATGGACTGCACCTGCTGGGTGGCCGACTGGGTGAAGGCCCGCACCGGCGCGGACGCGATGGCGGCTTGGCGCGGCCGCTACCGCAGCCGGCTGGGCCAGGCCCGGCTGCTGCGGCGGGGGGCCGGCGGCCCGACCGGCGCCGCCTCACGCGGGCTGCAGGCCATCGGCGTGGCGGAGATCGACCCCCCGGCCGCGCGCCCCGGCGACATCGGGATCATCGAGACGGTCGACGGCCCCGCGATGGCGCTGCGCGGCCAGCTCGGCTGGCTGGCCAAGACCGGCGACGGTCTCTACCGCTGCCCGGCGGCGATCAAGGCCTGGAGGCTCTGATGTTCGCGATTCCTCTGGTTCTCGGCGCCGCCGGCGCTGGCGTGCTCGGGACGGTCGCCACCGGTGGCGTCGTCTTCGGCGTCGCCCTCGGCACCTATGGCGCCGCCGCGATCGGCATCGGCTTGTCCATCGCCGGCACGCTGGCGCAGGTGCTGCTGACGCCGCAGCCGCCCAAGCCCAAGTTCCAGGACGGCAGCCAGAGCGTGAGGCAGGCGGTGCCGCCGCGCGTGCGCTGCTATGGCCGATATCGCCTTGGCGGTGCCTATGTCGACTATGTCGGCGACGGCGGCGACCTGAAGGTGCTGCTGTGCCATACGGCGCACGAGATCGACCGCAGCACCGAGTTGGCGCCGAACCCGGAAGAGCATTGGCTGGCCGACGAGATCGTGAATGTGGACACGGCCCATGGCGGTGCCGTGACGACCGGGAAGTACGACAAGTACCGGCTGGGTGATGAATCCTCGGTGTATGTCGTCAACCATCTCGGGTCGCCGGACCAGACGATCGCCTTCGGCGTCGATTCCTGGACCCCCGACCATCGCGGCCGCGGCCTGTGTGCCACCTACGTGAAATATTCCGACCTGAAGGCCGAGCAGCAGCAGGAGGTGTTCCCGAACGGGCCGCCGGCCTATCGGGCGACGCTGCGCGGGGCCAAGGTCTTCGACCCGCGGCCTGCGGCGGGGCAGACGGCCGGCAACGAGGGGACCTACACCTGGTCCGACAACGCGGCCCTGGTGATCCTGGACTATCTGACCAGGACCGAGTCCGGCGTGCCGGTCGGCTTCGGGCTGGGCTTCGACCGGGTCGACCTGGCCAGCTTCGCCTTCGCGGCGGATGTCTCGGACCAGGAGGTGGCGCGCAAGCCGGCGGACCCGGCCTACCCGGACGAGAAGCGGTGGCGGATCTGGGGCGCCTACGAGCTGACCGAGGACCGGAAGACGGTGCTGTCCGACATGCTGGACGCCTGCGGCGGCCGCCTGACGCAGGGGCCGGGCGGCAAGCTGGGGCTGACGGTCGGCGCCGGCGACACCAACGGCGTGACGGCCATCCCCGGCAAGCCGGCGGCGTCGGTCACCATCACCGACGGCCAGATCCTGGAATACGACTTCTCCACCGGCAAGGCGGCAATCGAGCGCATCAACGAGGTGCGCGCCACCTATATCAGCCAGGACCAGGACTGGGCGGAGGTCGAGGCCGGGATCCAGCTCGACCAGGCTTCGATCGACCGCAACGGCACGGAGAGCAGCCAAGTCAAGCTGCGCTTCGTGCCCTCCGAAGGCCAGGCCCAGCGCATCGCGCGCTATACGCTGAAGCGGGGCAACCCGACTTGGTCCGGCCGGATCCGCGGCACGCTGGCGCTGCTCGACGCCTGGGGCGAGCGCTGGGTCCGGCTGCAGCTCGCCGAGCTCGAGATCGACCAGATTTTCGAGATCACGTCGATGCGGCTGGACCGCACCACCATGACGGCCGAGATGGAGGTGACCAGCTGCGACGGCTGGTGGGACTGGAACGCGGCCACCGACGAGGCCGATCCGGCGCCGATCCCGGATGACGATGAGGACGAGGAGGACATGCCGGTGCCGACCGGCGTGTCGGTGACGATCGAGCATCGGGCCATCAACGGTCAGAGCTATGCCGCCATCGGCGTCGTCTCGTGGGATCCGCCGACCCGCAGCGTGTTCGTCGGGCAGGCCCGCTACCGGCCGGTCTATCCCGAACCGACGCCGCCCGGGCCGTGGCAGTTCCTGACGGCCGAGCAGGACGAGGAGACGGTCTCGACGCCGCCGCTCGTCGACGGGCAGGGCTATGAGGGACAGGCCCGCTTCCTGGGACCGCGCCGGACCGTCAGCGACTGGTCGGACTCCGTGCTTTTCACCGCCGTGGCCGACCCGATCGCCCCTGCGTCGCCGGTCGGCCTGACGGCCCAGGCGAACACGCCGGCGACCGGCCAGGTGACCGTCACCGCGACGCAGCCCAATGACCCGCGCGCGGCGATGCTGCGGTTCCACCGGAACAGCAGCGACGTCTTCCCCGGCGGCCCGCCCCTGGCTGGCCCGTATTTCGCCGGGGCCGGCAGCACGCGCAGCTTCGTCGACACGCCCGGCGCCGGGGACTGGTGGTATTTCGCCACCTCAGGCAACTGGTCGAACGTGCCGAGCACCCCCGCCGGCGGCGTGCTGGCGGAGGTGTCGCCGGCGGCGCCGGTGATCACCGGCCCGTCCGACCCGACCAGCAGCTATGACCGGCGGCCGCCGGTCTCCGGCAACGGAGCGACGGCCGGGGCCACGATCAGGCTCTACGCCAACGCGGTCCAGGTCGGCACCGCCGCGGCGGCCGGCGACGGCACCTGGACCGTCACGCCGTCGACCGATCTCGGCATCGGCGCCAACAGCATGACGGCGACGCAGACCGTCGGCGGCAACGAGAGCGTGGCGTCGGGGGCGGTGACCATCACGGTGAACGCGATCGACGCCGATGCCTGGGCATACATCGCCGCCATGACCGTGCGGCCGAGCCATGCCCGGCAGACGCTGATCAAAGCCCTGGTCGAGAGCCTGAAATCCGCCGGGTTGTGGGCGAAGCTGGACTGCCTTTATCTGCTGGCCGCGCATCACGAGCAGGCCTCACGCCTGAATGCCAGGTCGCCGGGCAGCTTCGCGCTGGCCGCGACGACGGCGAACTCCGTCGCCCCGAGCTTCACGGCCGATCGCGGCTGGCGGGGCGGGGGCGCCGGCACCACGGCCGGCGGCTATCTGGCCGGCGGCTTCAACGCCACGGTCGGCAGCAACCAGCTGCAGCAGAACAGCGCGCACCTGGCCGTCTGGGTGCAGCAGGCCTCGGCCGGCGCCGTGCAGGGCACCTATCGGGAAGCCGGCGGCGGCCAGGCGCTGATCGCCTGCCGGAACCCGACGGCCGTGCTGTGGTGCATGTCCAATGCCGCCGGCGCCGACGTGCCGGCACAGAGCGGCGACGGCACCGGCTTCTACGCCTGGAGCCGGCAGAGCGCGGCCAGCTACCACGCCTATCAGGACGTGAACGACCTCGGGGCGATCTCCCGGGCGTCGGCGGCGCTGGTCTCGGGCGCCTTCCATGTGCTGCGCGGCGGCTCCGGCTACTCCGATGCGCGGCTCGCGGCGGCCGGGTGGGGGGCGGGGCTCAGCGGCGCCGAGATCACGGCGCTGCGCAACGCGCTGCGCGACTATCTGGCCGGCGTCGGCGCCGTCCTCTGATCGCCGCTTCGGCGGCCTGACACGACAAATGATGGAGAGATGCGGTCATGGCGATTCCGACCGTTGACGAGGTATGGGCCGATTTCAACCTGGACGGCTCGGTGAAGGAGCCGGCGAAGCAGGACATCCGCCGCCTCCTGCGCTTCATCCAGGCCATCGCCGAGGCGAACGGGATGAAGACCTATCCCAACAAGGCGGCGATGGACGCGGACCTGACGCAGCCCGACGGCAAGCCGGCGCTGCTGTGGGCGGACCCGATCGAGACGAACAACTATCCGACCGTGTGGGTGTGGGATGACGGCGGCAACCAGTGGATCGAGGGGGTGGATCGGATTTCGTCGCTGAAGGCGCTGGTGGACCAGACCAACGGCGGGGTCGACGATCTCAAGGCCGGAGTCCTCGGGCTCCCGACCCGCGCAAATTTCAAGGCCAAGACCGGATACGGCCAGGCTTGGCGGACGATTTCTAGTCCTGACA
Source organism: Inquilinus sp. Marseille-Q2685 (assembly GCF_916619195.1). Lineage (NCBI taxonomy): Bacteria > Pseudomonadati > Pseudomonadota > Alphaproteobacteria > Rhodospirillales > Rhodospirillaceae > Inquilinus > Inquilinus sp. Marseille-Q2685. The sequence continues at coordinate 911,198 of NZ_CAKAKL010000002.1, read as the reverse complement.
TCCGATGGACGATCACCGAGACCGACGGGTCCTACAAGATCGACACTACAGGGGCGCTGCCCCAGGTCTGGCCGGTCGGCATCAAGATGCCCTACGACTTGGTGCCGGGCGATACGATCGAGTCCGAGTTCAAGCTGACGGCCGGCACGTTTACTGTGGATAGCGGGCCATTCTTCGGCACGGATCCCGCGACGAGTGGCGACATCTCGACGGGTGCCATCCTCTACCATTGGCGGAATGATGGCATCTATGGACAGAACTATACCGGCACCGGCGGCATCGTACTGGGTTATGAGACCGTTCCACAAGCGGGTGCCGGGGCTCCGGCGGTTCCTCCAACGACCGATGACGTGCTGAAGATCGTCGCCCAGGTGCTGGCCGACCGCACGATGAACCTTGAGCTGCTCGTCAACGGTATCTCGAGGATCAAGCTTGTGGCTCCGGCCCTGCCGGTCGGCCGGGTCGTGGTCGGCATCGTCACGCCGCCCGGCGCGTCGGCGACACTGCTGAGCATGAAGCGCATCGGCTTCAACGGCACGACGGTGCATGTCGACGGCGCGGCGGCAGTCAGCGGTAACGGCATGATCTTCGCCCCGGTGAAGACCTGGGACGAGGCGGTTGCGATTGCTCGGACTAACCGTCTGCCGGAATTGAACGTGGACGTATGGTCAGCCGAACTGCGTGCGGCACCTGTGGTCGATGGCAAGATCTTCCCTCGCTGCCGAATCCGCGGCCGTGGCGCGGCGCAGACCAAGATCATCTCGGCAGACCAGAATCCGACCGACTGGGTGCTGCTCGGCGGCACGACGAAGGTCTATCAGCGGGGGGCGAAAAACGCTGCCGGAAACCCCAACACCGCTAACACCGGCGCTGTCTATTTGGTCGGCGTGCCGATGTCACCGCAGCCCTGGTACTCGGTGCCGGACAGCATCTTGCCGTACAAGATCGTCGCCCCGGCGGCCCTGGAAACCGAGACGACCGGCGGCCGCCGGATCAGTGGCGGCATCGAATATGTCCGCCTCCCGGACGCCATCGCGACGACTCCCAACGCGACCCCCATGGAAGTGGCGGTCAGCGTTGCCACACTCTACTGCATCGGGGCGCCCCAGATCGAGTGCGAGAACATCGTGTTCAGCCGCGGTGGCCTCTACAACGTCTATCTCGACCGCGCGACTGCGGTGTTCCGGCATTGCGGCTTCGAGTGGGCCGAACTCAACGGCACCGAAGATGCCGCGGGCAACGCATATTACCAGGACTGCTGGTGGGACGCGGCCGGCAACGATCTGGCGGGCCGGACGTTCCCGGCCGGCTATGCCGAGACGTTGTCGGCGCCGCCGGTTTCGGTCTTCGACGGCTGCACCTTCCGGCGCCGCATCACCGGTGACGCAATAGCCCCGCACGGCAGCGGCACTGATCTGCGGCCGCGGATCCGGGTTCACAATTGTGACATCGAAGATTGCGCTAAGGACGGCATTGTCCCGGCCAGCAGCGATTTCGAGATCAGCGGGTGCCGAATCCGACGTTGTGCTCAGGCTCAAATCGAGGTGATCGGCGGCGCGACGTCGACGGCGCTCCCGGCCAGTATGGTCGCGCGCGGGTCGATCGGCAACTGTGTGCTGGATCCAGCCGGCGTCGGCCTTTACGGCTACCTGGCTACGGGCGCGGACGGCGGCCTGATGGATGTCACGCTCGACCAGGTGCACATCACGGCACCGGTCACCTCGGAGATGCGCGGCAATCGCATAGTCGTCGCCGGTCGGATGCAGATCGTTGCCGATTTCAAGACGAAGTACACCAACATCACGACCGAGCGTGATGCCGCGAGCCGATCGATCAACGCCAACGGCGTGGTGACGTTCACGAAGTGCGTGTCCTTCGCGGTCTGAGGCGATCTATCGAAGCCGGAAGACGACTAGGAGATCGCCAGCGTCCTCCGGCGCAAAGTCCTGATCGTCGACTTTCGCATAGACTCGGTCGACACGCTCCCCGAACAGGTCCAGGATCGCCTGCGCCGTGGGCAGCCGCTTGGCCGAACCGACGATATATCCAGTCCGCTCGGCCGCGACCTGTTCGGGCGACTTCCGACCCCACTCGATGCCAACGGCAACGATCGCCCCTGGCTTTGCTACGCGGGCAATCTCCGACGCTGCGACGTCTTTTTGATCAGAATAGGAGATTACCCAGCCAGCAATGATCACATCGAAGCTGGCATCGGGATAGGGCATGGCGTGCATATCGCCTAGCTGGATGCTCGGAGAGTAGCTGATCAGGTCGAGGCCAGTGATGTTCCGACGCCGGAATCCATGCGCGACGAGGTTGAAGATTTCACCTTCGGTGCGTGGGCCGATTGTCAGAACCTTCTGGTCTGCAAGACTAATTCGTCGAGCCGCCGCCCACATGGCGATCGGGTAGATGAGTCTAAGTGATCGCTCGACATGTAAATCTAGCATGCCGCGCAGATTGTGCTTGATGGTGCTCCTGGCGACGCCCTCCGAACCGGATACGGTTCGGAGGCGACGAAGGATCAACACGAACCACACATAGCGCGCGCCGGCAATGATGAAGCGGACCAGCTTGGTCCGGAGCAGTTCGCGCGGGAAGTCGCCGAAGATGGGCCAGAGCCAATTGACCAGCGCACGCCGCAACGAGCGACGGTGCTTAGTGGTTGAGCCATCGGCCGCGGCCAAGTCGGTGCTCATGACAATGATCCTCAAAAACGGCGAGCACCGTGTTGCGATCCACGGCGTCTGTCAACCAGCTGCCTTAGCTCCCTATCTCGCTCTCAACGGCTGGCGCGTGGGTTCGGCGCACCTCCCTTGCGGCTACCGCCTCCGCGAGGCGATGCCCGATGGTGTTCATCGGACGTTCGACCAGTTTGAAAATGACCCAGGCCAACAGAAGTGCGGTAAAGATGGAAAGTGGAACGGCGATCAGTGGAATCGAATGAAGGTCGGCAAGTGAAAGGGCTAGTTCAACGGCATCTCTGGCGTGGACGTGAAAGAGATAAAGGGAATAGCTGATGGCGCCCAGCAGCACCGAAAATCTGCCGGAGAGTCTGATTACCGTCGTCAGTGTGACGAAGATCGCCAGCGCTGCCAGATACGAGATCAGATATCTGATCCAGTTCTCCTCGAGACCGAGATCGATGTCATAGGCCAGGAGGCTCACGATGGGGATGATCACGACGTAGGCACCGAGCATCCAGACGGCGTAGCGACGGTGCATCTCAGACCGGCTTGCGATCGCCTCACGCCACAGCGTGCCCCAGAACATGATTGAGAGCGACAACGGGATAGCCACGGGAACCTTTCGCTCCAAGAAGTGCCGGGCGAGGGCAAACACGATCGCAACCGCGAGCCAGGCGAGGCTGGCACAGAGCGTGAAGCGTGGGGCGCGCAGAAGGCCGACGGCGAATGCAGCCGCGCACAGGACGTAGAAAAGAACCTCAATGAACAAGGTCCAGTAGACGCCGAGCACATTAGGTTGTCCGAGCGCCGCCTGGATCATGGTCACGTTGGCCAGAATGGTGGTGAGGGACGGCAAGGTTGTCCCGGCAGCGACGAGAAGAACGAGATAGCTGACCATAGAGAGCCAATAGGCCGGATACAGCCGGAACAGTCGTGAGATTGCGAACCGGCGAAGCGGTGCCGGCCCCTTGGAGAAGCTGAACGGGATCACGAATCCGCTGATTGCGAAGAAGACCACGACCCCCACCTTGCCAGGGTCGACGATGTCATAGATCAGTGTTCTGACTGGGCCTGTCGCGATCGGCTGGATATTGTGCATCAGGACAACAAGCAGTGCCGCGATGCCCCTCAGCGAGTCGATATAGGTCAGGCGCGCCTTTGCTGTCGGCGCGATCATCGCCGAATCTCACGCAGCAGCGGGCGAACAGGCCAGGCTTGCCGGCGTCGTGCCAGCGATACCACGATCCAGAAGCTGATGAAGGCTAGGTTGAAGAAGATACCGTAGGCGGCCAGAAACGCATTGACCACCACGGCGGCCGCAATCTGGATTAGGAAGACAACGTACAGTGGTAGCGCCGCAACATCGCCCTGGAGCACCCTTAGTCGTACGAAAGAGGTGATGGCGCCCAGGAGAAGGCAAAAAAGCGGTGCCAGCGGGCCAAAATCTACATAGAACGGACCGAACATGGTGGTGTAGAGGCCCACTCTGGGAACGGAGAAGACGACCGCGTTGGCGTCGTAGGGCACACCCCAAAGGGACGACAGCAGGCGTGGGAAGAACGGAAAGCCGTAAATTCCCCACTGATCGCCCTTTGTATAGTGCTCGACGAGATAAACGAATTCCGGAACCCCGTGAAGGACATACTGGGCGAAAGTCGTCGCGATGAAGACCGTATCCCTCTGCCACCCTGGAAGTGAAGCCGTGATCTGATCGTATTCGTTTGTTACGGGTACCAGATGCGTGAAGGCAGAAAACTTGATGACTCCCTCAACTTTAAGGCCAATCTCACTGAAACGCGCAATAAACAGTAAGCCGCCTAGGTATATCAAGCCGATAAAAACTAGGATAATGGCTGAAATCGCCAACTTAGATGTATGGCGGAAAACAATGATCCTGGTTACTGCAATCATCCCGATACTCATGAACATGCTGGATCGGGAGCCAATAACAATGGTCAGAAGAGGCCACAGCATCGCGAGGACAAGGCTAGTCAGGGACCTGCCGACCCGTAACCCGTTCCGCCGTGCTATGGCGTAGAACATATAAGGGGCTACGGTGAATGGGATAAGCATCGTTGATGCCATTGAGAAGATGTTCGCACCGGCTGTTTCGATCTTCTCACGGTTTTCCATGAACTCAGTATCGATCGATAGCCCACGTAGAAACACCCAATCCGCGATGCGCAGGACGATCCCAAGAATGCCCAGAACAACGGCGACCCTATATAGGGTTAGAAGTTGTTGTCTCAGCTGCTCCTGATCTGCCACTCTACGTCTCAGAGTAGATGGCTCGAAGAGCGTAAAGCCCAAGAATAGGCAAACGAGACACGCGGTCAATAGAAAATATGGATAATTTGAGATTGATTGATTCATCTCAACTGGTGCAAGCCAGAAGATTGTTATCCAAAAAATACACATCATCGTCAGAACTCTAATCGGCGTCAGAGTCCTTGCATTGATCAAGTCGATCTCAACGAAACGGGTCATGAGCGAATGGCCTATATGAATCGTGCCGATCTTCGCTGGTCCGGCTGATGAACGCCAGTCCCATTGCCCGCATTCGGCGAGCTTTTTGATGCCCGTCCGGGGCAGGTCCCCTCAACCAGGAGACCAATATGGCCGATCCTGACTTGCCCGACAGCAGCCCGCTCACGATTCTGATGACCTTGGTCGGGCCTGTGGTCTCAGCTGGGATCGGTGTCATGATGCGCCACGCCGGCGCGTCGTGACGGGTAAGCCATTCTTGTTGCGACGACTGTCTCTCGAGTTTCCGAGCATGATCAGCCTCGGCATCATGGGCAGCGCCCTCGGCGGCCGGCTAGGTGCTGCAGAGACGGTGCGCTTGGGGGCCGGCGGCGATGCTGAGTTACCTCGGCCCCAAGGTGGTAGAGGTCATCTTCTATCATTGGACGCAACAGGATCCGAGCTGACGCCCTACCTCGGGGGCTGGCCTTGGAACACAATACCGCCCTGTGGGCCGATGGTACCGCCAAGCTCCTCGACCAGAGGCTCCGCGGCTCGGTCCACAACGCTGGGCTGCTTGGGCTTCGGCGGAGGAGGTGGACCCCACTCGCCGGTACAAGCCGCCAGCCCGACCAGAAGCCCAGCAGACCCGATTTTTGCTACCGCTTTCATGTCTCATCCCCTTCCACCCTTCGCGCCAATCTAGCGCTGCCGCGGCTTGGCGGCACCGACAATCCTTCGATCAGCCCTGCAGAGCAGGGCTTTTCCATTCCTGGAGATCCACATGTCTGCACAGACCCGCGGTGAGCGGAACAAAAACCCTGGGAACATTGAGCGGAACTCCGTCAATAAGTGGCAGGGCCGAATCTCGGATGCGGACTACCGCAACTCCACCGAGTATCGGAAAAATGGCGGGCGCTTTGAGGTGTTCTCGACCGTGGAGTGGGGCATCCGCGCGCTGGCCGTGCTACTGATCGCATACCAAGACCGGCATGGCCTGCGGACCGTCCGTGGCGTCATCGCGCGCTGGGCGCCGGGGCATGAGAACGACACCGGCGCCTATGTCGACCAAGCCGTCAAGCTGACCGGCTTCGGCCCCGACGCCATGCTGGACCTGCACAGCTACGGGCACATTGCGCCGTTGGTGAAAGCAATCATCACCCATGAGAACGGGCGCTGCATCTATAGCCAGGCGACCATCGATGACGGGCTCTTCCGTGCCGGCGTGAAGCCGCCGGGGAAGATGGTGGCCAGCCGGGCTGCGAACGTCGCAAAGACCGCAGCAGTTGCCGGCGGTGGCAGCATCGCGCTTGTGGCCGCCGTCACCGACGGGCTTCAAGCCGTGGCGCCGGCGATCCCGATCATTAAGGACATCACCAGCCTGCCATGGTGGCTTCTGCTTGCCGGGGGGACGGCGGCCAGCGTCGCCGCCGTGGTCTGGCTGGTGCTGAGGCGCCAGTGATCGCCGCGGCATGGGCATGCTTCGCCGGCTCGTGGGCAGGGCGGTGGGTCATCGCCGTCGGCGCGGTGGTGCTGGCGATCGGGGGCGCCCTGCTGCTCGGCCGGCGGCAGGGGCGCCAGGCGCAGGAGCGGGAACAGGAGGCGCGGGACCATGAAGCCTATCGCAATGCGGTGGACGCACGCCGCACAGTGGAGGATCGCATTCGCCGCGCTGGCGACGGCACAGCTTCTGACGAGTTGCGGCGACGCTGGTCGCGCGACTGACTGCGCCTGGGCCAAGCAGATCTATATTAGTAAGGCAGATCAACTGACCAACGGTACAGCGCAGCAGATCTTGGCACACAATGAGGCGGGAGCGGCAATCTGCGGATGGCATTAGTCATCCTGCATCCTGCGAATATCGCGAAGTGTTAGGCCTTCTTCGTCAGGACAACACCCATCCTGCCCAACGGACCTGACGGGCGCCGATCATCGGTCATGGCCGACAGCAACTCGGCTGGACGTGAGAAGAGGGCGGAGGCCGACCCGGCCTCCGCCCTTGATCACTCTAGAACCGGCCGGCGCGGAAATCCTCGATGGCCTCGATGATCTGCGCCTCGGTCGTCATCACGAAGGGGCCGTACTTCGCCACCGGCTCGCGCAACGGCTTGCCGGCGACGATCAGCAGCCGCGCCGGGCCGGCCTGGGCGGCCGTCCGCACGCCGTCGCCGGCGCCGAGCACACCCAGGGTGCCGCGCTCCAGCGCCTCGCCGCCGATCTCGGCCGTGCCCTGGTAGACATAGGCGAAGCCGGCATGGCCCTCGGGCAGCGGCAGGTCGACCGCGGCGCCGGCCTCGAGATGGACATCGAGATACACCGGCTCGGTGGTGCCGCCCTCGACCGCGCCCGCCGTGCCGCCGAAACGGCCGGCGATGACGCGGATCCGGGCGCCGGGGGCGGCCGCCACCTCGGGCACCGCCTCGGCCGGGACGTCCTGGTAGCGCGGCGCCGCCATCTTCTCCGCCGCCGGCAGGTTGACCCAGAGCTGGAAGCCCCACATCAGGCCGTCCTCCTGCTCCGGCATCTCGGAATGGACGATGCCGCGGCCGGCGGTCATCCACTGCACGCTGCCCGGGCCGAGCAGGCCGACATTGCCCTTGTTGTCGCCGTGCCGCATCCGGCCGGCCAGCATGTAGGTCACGGTCTCGAAGCCGCGATGCGGATGGTCCGGGAAGCCGGCCAGGTAGTCGGCGGCCTCGTCGGACCGGAACTCGTCCAGCATCAGGAACGGGTCGAGATCGGGCAGGCCGGGCTGGCCGATCACGCGGGTCAGCTTCACCCCGGCGCCGTCGCTGGCCGGGCGGCCGCGCAGCGTACGGGTCACGGCGCGGGGGCGGGCCACGGCGCCGGCGGCGTTCGGGGTCTCGGTGGTCGCCATCATCGTCTCCATTCGCGGGCGCCGGGATCGCCGGCGCGGTTTCGCTCTGCCGTCAAGATCAGGCCGACGGCCGGCGAGGAGAATGCGGCTTTCCTCGAAACCGCCGTTCGATATGATCGAACGATGCGGTACCGGCTCGATGACATTGCCACCTTCCTGCAGGTGGTGGACAGCGGCAGCATCAGCGCCGCGGCGCGGCGGCTGAACCTGTCGAAATCCGTGGTCAGCAAGCGCATCAGCGACCTCGAGACCGCGCTGGGCGGGGCGCTGCTGCAGCGTTCGACCCGGCGGGTGCTGCCGACGGACCGCGGCCTGGCGTTCTACGAGCGCGGCCGCAGCATCCTGCGCCAGCTCGACGAGGCGGCGGAGGAGGTGGCGGAGGGCGATGGCGACCTGCGCGGGGCGCTGCGCGTGGCCGCGCCGATGAGCTTCGGCACGCTCTATCTCGGCCCGGTGCTGTTCGACTTCGCCCGCCGGCATCCGCGGCTGGCCCTGAGCCTCGACCTCGACGACCGCATGGTCGACCTGGCGGCGCAGGGGTACGATCTCGCCATCCGCATCACCCGGCCGCGCGATTCGGCGCTGATCGCCCGCCGCCTCGCCGCCAGCCGGCGCGTGGTCTGCGCCAGCCCCGGCTACGCCGCCGCGGCCGGGCTGCCGAAGAGCCTGGCGGAACTGCCGCAGCACGAGGCCATCGGCCATGCCGAGGTGCCGTCCACCTGGCTGTGGCAATTCGAGCCCTTCGCCGCCGGCGGGCCGCCGCGCAGCGTGGCGATGCGCAGCCGGATCACCGTCAACAACGGCGAGGCCGCGCGGGACGCGGCGATCGCGGGGCTGGGTCTCGCGGTGCTGCCGACCTTCATCGTCGGCGACGCGCTGCGCCAGGGCCGCCTCGTGCCGGTGGCGCTGGACGCCGAGCCGGTGGCGGATGTGATCCACGCCCTCTATCCGCAGACCCGGCACCTGTCGCGTCGCGTGCGGGCGCTGATCGACCACCTGGCCGACACCTGCGGCGAGGCCGCACCTTGGGAGCACGGTCTGTCGTTCGTCCCGGCCGAACAGCGGGTTTCCTGATCCGCCGCTTTCGCCTTCGGCCGGCCGGCCCGATCTTCCCGGCATCACCACCGGATCGGAGATCGCGATGATCACGCTGCACGACCGCATGGCCCGGGGCCGCACCGACACCGGCCTGATCGAGGCCCGCCACACCTTCTCCTTCGGCCGGTTCCACGACCCGGCCCGCATCGGGTTCCGGTCGCTGCGGGTGCTGAACGAGGATCGGGTCGTCCCCGGCGCCGGCTTCCCAGCGCACCCCCATGCCGAGATGGAGATCCTGACCTATGTGCTGTCCGGCGCGGTCGAGCATCGCGACAGCCTCGGCCATGCCGCGGTGATCCGCGCGGGCGACCTGCAGCGGATGACGGCCGGCACCGGCATCACCCATGCCGAGATGAACGCCTCGGCGACCGAGCCGCTGCACCTGCTGCAGATCTGGCTTCATCCGGACCGGCGCGGCCTGGCCCCCGGCTATGAGCAGCTGAGCGTCGGGAAGGGGCCGACCGGCGGGCTGCGGCTGGTGGCGGCGCCCGAGGCCGGCGACGGCATCCTGCGGATCCACCAGGACGCCCGGCTGTCCGTCGCGCGCCTCGCAGCCGGCGAGACGGCGGAGCATGCGATCGCGCCGGGACGGGCCGCTTTCGTCCAGCTGACCCGGGGTGTCGTCACGCTCGACGGGCACGAGATGCGCGCCGGTGACGGAGCGGCGGTCGAGGACGAGCCGGGCCTCCGCATCGTCGCCGAGACGGAGGCGGAGGTCCTGCTGTTCGATCTCGCCTGACCGCGACCCTGCGGCCCGGGACGCTTCGCGCCCGGGCCGCAGGCCGCATCCCTCGACAGCCGCGGGACGACCCGGGCAGGATGAGGGCAGCGGCGGCAGGACGGGCGACGGATGAGCGGGCAGGGTGCGGCGGCAGGTCAGGGCAGAGGCGCGGCGGGGCGGGCGGTCGTCTTCCTCCGGGATGCCGCCTGGCTGTCGGCCGACCGGGCAGGGGCCTATGTCCGGGGCCTCGCCGTCATGCTGGCTATCGTCGCCACGGGTTGGGTCGCCCTGTCGCGGGACGGAGTCACCGTCGCCGGATACCCGCTCGGGTCCGATTTCGTCAGCTTCTGGGCGGCCTCCGAGCTCGCGCTGGAAGGCCGGCCCCAGGCCGTCTACGAGCCCGCGTCGCATTTCGCCGTACAACGGATGGCGGTGCCGGCGACGGATGAGAGCTACTACGCCTTCTTCTATCCTCCGGTCTTCCTGCTGATCTGCCTGCCGCTCGCGACGCTGCCCTATCTCTGGTCGCTGGCCGCCTGGCTGGGCGTGACCGGGCTGGCCTATTGGCGCTGTCTGCGTGCGCTGCTGCCGCAGCGCTGGGCGGCATTGCCGATCCTGGCGTATCCGGCGGTGCTGATGAATGCGGGGCACGGCCAGAACGGTTTTCTCTCCACCCGGGGCTCGACCTCGGTGCGCTGATGATGGCGATGGCGGTGCTGGCCTCTCCCTTCCTGCTCGACTACGACCTGTTGATGCTGGCGCTGCCGATGGCGTGGCTGTTGGCCTCGGCGCAGCGGACCGGCTTCCGGCCATGGGAGAAGGTGGTGCTGTTCGCGGCCTTCGTCGCGCCTCTCTTCCTCCGCACCATTGCCCTCCGGCTCGGGATCCCGCTCGGCCCGCCGGTGCTGGCCGCGCTGCTGCTCGTGGTCGCGGGCCGTGCCTTCTCTCCTTCCGAGCCCTCCCGGACTTCAGCGCCATGCGCATCGCCCTGCTGATCGCGGCCATCGCCGCCTTCCTGATCGGAATCGGCGTCTGGAGCTTCGCCATCACCGGCGACCTGGCCGGGATCGACGGCGGCCGGGCGGTCCGGATCGCCGCCGCCGCAGCGGTGGCGGCCTTGCTGCTGATCGGCGGCTTCGTGGCCCTGATCCTGCGAGGGCGGCCGCGCGACCGGGATCGGGGCTGACCCGACCGTGCAGGGGGTTGCGCCGGCCGCGGCCCTGTGGCCGGATGCCGGAAACCGCGGGAAGCGCAGCAGAACCAGGGCATGGCCGACGATCCGATGACCGAGCCGCCGCAGCGGGTGGGGTTCCTCCTGGTGCCGAACTTCTCGATGATGGCCCTCTCGGCGGTGCTGGAGCCGTTCCGGGCCGCCAACTGGGTGGCGCGGCGCACGCTCTACGACTGGCGGCTGCTCTCGGTCGACGGCGAGCCCGTCACCGCCAGCAACGGCGGCGTGCTGATGGCGCAGGGCGCGATCGGGCCGGAGGATTCCTTCACCATGATCGTGGTCGTCGCCGGGCTCGACCCGCAGGAGGGCCGCGACGAGCGCATCCTGGCCTGGCTGCGGCGGATGGCGCGGCGTGGCTCGCGCATCGGCGCGGTCTCGACCGGCACCTACCACCTGGCCTGGGCGGGGCTGCTGGACGGCTATCGCTGCACCATCCACTGGGAGAATCTCAGCGCCTTCACCGAAACCTTCCCGCGGCTCGACGTCACCGGGCGGCTGTTCGAGATCGACCGCGACCGCTTCACCTCGGCCGGAGGCACGGCGTCGCTGGACATGACCCATTACCTGATCGGCCAGGCCCACGGGATCGATCTCGCCAACCAGGTGGCGGAGCAGTTCCTGCACGCCCGGCCGCGCCAGGGTCACGCGCCGCAGCGGATGGAGCTGCGCGAGCGGCTCGGCGTCAGCCATCCGAAGCTGCTGGCCGCGATCGCGGAGATCGAGGCCAACCTGGCGGAGCCGCTGCCGCGGGCAGCGCTGGCCCGGGCCGCCGGGCTGTCGACCCGGCAACTCGAGCGGCTGTTCCGGATCTATCTGAACTGCACCCCCTCCCAGTACTATCTCGAGGCGCGGTTGAAGCACGCCCAGATCCTGCTGGCTCAGACCTCGATGCCGATCCTGGAGGTGGCGGTGGCCTGCGGCTTCGCCTCGGCCTCGCATTTCGCCAAATGCTACCGCGCCCTGTTCAACCACTCGCCGCGGGCGGAGCGGGCGCCGCGGCCGGTCGCGCCGACCCAGGTCATGGGCCAGCGCCGGGCTTGGTAGGCCGGATCGAGGCTGCCGGCTACGGCAGCTGCACCCGGGCGGCGGTGACGCGGTTCTCGCCCTTCGCCTTGTCGCGGACCACGCCCCAGATCACGCCTTGCTGCGTCCGGTCCCAGGCGATGCCCTGGCCGGCGATGTCGAGCGGCGCGGTGCCGACCCAGCGCAGCACCGATCCGGCCTCCGGCAGCTCGAGGGCATAGACCTCCGGCTCGTCATGGCCGGTGATCCAGAGCCGCCCGTCCGGGCCCCAGGACCCGCCGGAGTTGCTCATGTCGCCGAATTTCTCCAGCAGCTCGGGCGGCAGCACCCAGGCCTCGGCGACGCGCCACTCGGAATCGAAGCGGACGATCTGGGTGTTGTACTTGTTGCCATAGGCGAGCGGGCTGCGGTCGAACACCCGGTTGTAATTGGCGAAGGCGCCCCACCAGGTTCCCTCGTGATAGTCGATCCAGGTCAGCGAGCCGCGATCGATGCCGAAGCTGTGCGTGCCGACATGCTTCAGCGTCGCCGCGTCCCAGATCTCGACCGAACTGGTCATCGGCCATTCCGGGTAGTTGGAATGGGCGGTGTAGAGCTTGCCGTCGACGACCACGCCGCTGTCGAGATGGACGATCGGCCCGTCCTTGGCTTCGGCCCAGGCGGCGATCCGGGCGCCGGTCGCCTTGTCGTAGCGGGCGATCGCCCGGCTGTTGATGGCGTAGAAGGACCCGCCATCCACCGCCACGGCCTGCCGCGCCTCGGACGCCGGGAAGGAGGCGACCGCCTCGACCGGATACGGCTTCGGCTCCTCCGCCCAGGCCGGGGCCGCCAGGAGGCCGGCGGCGAGAAGCAGGGCTGGAACAGCGGTCATGCGGATCATCGATCGTCCCTCGCATCTTCGGAGGGCGCCGACCCTAGGCCCGGGGTCGTGACAGGACGATGATGCTTCCTTGATGCTTCGGTTGCCGGCGAGGCGGGATCAGCGCAGCAACGGCGTCACCTTCGCGCGCAGCAGCCGCACCAGCTCCGGGTCCATGAACTCGAAGCGGTCGGGGATGTCGAGGCAGATCACGCGGGGCCGTTTCAAGGAGCTGCGGAACCGGGCGGACAGCTTGGCACGCTGGGCCTCTTCCATGACGAGGATCAGGTCCGCCCATTCGACCAGCTCGGCCGTCAGCGGTTCCTCGGCATCGGGATTCAGCCCGGCGGAGGCCGTCTCGACACCCGGCGCACCGGCGAAGACCGCTTCCGCCGTGGGGCTGCGCCGCAGGTTGCGGCCGCAGACGAACAGGACGCGCTTCACCCGGCCGTCGCGTCCGCCCGCTGCAGGATCTCGGCCAGGCCCGGGGGCAGGGTGCCGTTCAGCAGCATCACCTGCAGCCGCAGCAAGGCGGCGACGGTCAGAGAATCGGTGAGCCGACCGTCCGCCACCATGGCGAAGGCTTCGGCCAGCGACACCGTGCGCAGCGCCAGATCCTCCGTCTCCTCCGGCTCGGCCTCGCCCTGGGTCAGGCCCCAGGCGACGAACAGATGGGCGGTCTCGGTCGAGACGCTGTTCGACGTATGCATGGTCAGAATGTCATGCCAATGCGCCGCCTCCAGCCCCGTCTCCTCGCGCAGCTCGCGCTGAGCCGACACGACCGGAGGCAACTGCGGGTCGCCGCCGCCCTCCGGGATCTCCCAGCTGTAGAGGCCGAGGGCGTAGCGATACTGCCCGACCAGGGTGACGCGCCCTTGATCGTCGATCGGCACCACCCCGATCGCCAGGTTCTTGAAGGTGACCACCCCATAGATCCCGGGCGTGCCCGCCGGGGTCAGCACATCGTGCTCGTCGACCTTGATCCAGGGATTTTCGTAGACCGACTTGATCTTCAGCGTGGTCCAGCGGTTCAGACCGCCACCGCTGCCGCCGTCACCACTCGCCACGGACATCCTCCACCAGCCGCTCCAGGCGGCTCAGGTCGGCGACATGCAGATGATCGGCGGCGCGGACGACGATGCCCGACTTGGCGAGGTCGCTCAGCACCCGCGCCACGGTCTCGCGCGTGGTGCTGACCCGGCTGGCGATGTCGGAATGCACCGGGATCGGCCGGATCGTCGCGCTGCCGTCCGGCTGGGCCCCATGCGTCGCCAGGCGCAGCAGCTCGGCATGCACCCGGTTGTTGGCGCCGACCGTGCTCAGCTCCATGATCCGTTCGTTGGCCCGGCGGACCATGCCGACCAGATGCACCATGAGGGCCAACGCCAGGGCCGGATGCTCGGTCACGGCACTGCGGAAGACGGCGGTCGGCAGGGCGGCGACGGTCGCCTCGGTCAGTGCCATGACGTTGGCCGAGCGCGGCGCCCGGTCCAGCGCCGACAATTCGCCGAAGGCGGCGCCGGCCGAGAGGTCGTCGAAGGTGATCTCGCGGCCGGAGGCGGAATAGATCACGACCCGGACCTTGCCCTCGACCAGGAAATAGACGTGGTCCGGATCGTCGTTGCGGTCGATGATCTGCTCATGCGGCGCAAAGCGCTGCCAGCGGCATTGCTTCTGCAGCTCGGCGCGCAGGGCGGCCGGGGCGACCGCGAGGAGATCGATCCCGTCGAGGGGGCGGGGGTCGTTGGCAGGCACGGAGGCGTCTCGTTCTTGAGGCGCGCCAGAATAGGGCCGGCGGGCCGCGCCCGCCAGACCCGATCTGTACCCCTCAGCCCGGCCGCTCGAGGGCAGGGCGCAGCGGACGCGGCGCGCCCACCCGGCGCAGCCAGCCGCGGGCCGGCACCTCGACCCGGCGATGCAGCAGGATGGAGAGCGGCAGCAGCGCCGCCACCATCAGGGCGATCACCCCCAGCGACTGCAGGGCGGAGAAGCCGGCCTCCTGCAGGTCGTGTCCTGTCGCCAGGCGCCAGCCGAGATGCACGCTGTCGAGCAGCAGGATCTGCGCGAGATACACGGCATACGAGATCTCCCCCAGGAAGATCATCGGCCGCGTGCCGAGCGCCCGGCCGACCCGCGCCGTGTTCTGCGCCAGGCAGAGGATCAGCAGGCCGAACAGCGGAACCACGAAGACGCCGCGCATGTTCAGGTGCATCGCCAGGACGATGCCGGCTGCCGTGGCCAGCGCCGCGATGTCGGTCGCCATCCACTCCGGGGCGCCGTCCTGCCAGACGCGGTAGAGGATCATGCCGCCGACGAAGCCGAGGAAGCAGCGCGGCACGCCCCAGTCGCTGGTCAGGTCGAGGTCGTGCTGGGGGCCGGCGGAGAGCAGGGCGAAGCCGGCCAGGGTCGTGACATAGAGCAGGAGCAGCCCGGACGGGCGCAGCCGGGCGACGACCGGCACCAGCAGCGGGAAGGCGAGACCGACGATCCATTCGGCGCTGATCGACCAGGACGGCCCGTTCCAGGTGATGGTGTCGTAGAGTCCGGCCGCGTTCAGCAGCAGCAGGCTGCCCGGCAGGGTGGCGAGGGTGTGGCTGCCGCCGAAGGCATCGAGGCCGGTGCGGTCGACCGCCAGCTTCACCAGCTCCAGCAGCACGAAGCCGCCGAGGAGGACGAGGTGCAGCGGATACAGCCGCGCCAGGCGGGCCCGCAGGAACGGGCCCAGCGTTGCCCTGGACGGGCCGTCGGCGAAGCCGCGTCCGTAGACATGCATCAGGATGAAGCCGCTGAGCGAGAAGAACAGGTCGACGAACAGGTAGCTCTTGCCGACGAAGAAGGTCGTATCGGTCAGATGCAGGTTCGGAAACGACCCGACCGAATAGTGGAACAGAACGACGCAGAGCGCGGCGATGCCACGCAGCGCGGTCAGGGCGGGAAAGTATTGCTGCTGGCTGCGGAGGGATGCCTCGGCCATGGCTCCGGAATGCTGTTGTCGATGGCGCCTGATGGACCGAACCATCGGGCCGACGGAACGTTCCCGGGGTTGCGGCGTCCCGCCTCAGCTCCGTCCGGCCAGAGCGTTCTCTTCGACGCCGATGCGGTGGCGCAGCAGCAGGGCGTTGGCGAGCGAGAAGGCGATGGCGATCGTCCAGGCATCGAAGGCCAGCGGCAGCACTGCGATCTCCGCCGCCACGATCAGGTAATTGGGGTGCCTGACCCAGCGATAGGGGCCCCGGCGCACCAGCGGCGCGCCGGGCAGGCTCAGCACCCGCGTGGTCCAATACGGCCCCAGCGTCGCCACCACCCAGACCCGAGCCAGCTGTAGCAGCAGGAACAGGGCCAGCAGCGGCCAGGACGGCACCTGATCGGCCGGGATCAACAGGAAGACTGCCAGAAGCCAGGCGCCATGCAGAAGGATGAACAGCGGATAGTGGCGCGCCCCCCTCTCGACCGCGCCGCGGGCTCGCAGGCGGCTTTCGTTGTGGCGCGCATAGGCCAGCTCGCCCAGGCGCTGTGCCGCCACCAGCAGCGCCAGCCACTGTGCCCAGCCCAGCATCAGCCGCAATCCAGCACGGCAAAGCCGGCGCAGAAGCCGGGACCCAGCGCGCTCAAGAGCCAGCGCCCGGCCATCTGCCGGCGCTTCTCCGCCAGCACGAACAGCACGGTCACCGCCGACATGTTGCCATAGCGGCGCAGCACCGCGCGCTCGGCGGCCATCGCCGCGTCCGGCAGGTCGAAGGCGTCGCGCAGCGCCTCGACCACCTTGGTGCCGCCGGGATGGAACACGAAGCCGGAGAGGTCGCCGAGGGTGAGTCCGTGGCGGTCGAGGAACCCCTCTGCCGCCGGCCGCAGTTCGTGGCGGACCAGGGTCGGGATGTCGCGCGAGAAGATCACGCCGAGCCCGTCGGCCTCGACCGACCAGCCCATCACGTCCAGCGTGCCGGGCCAGCGATGCTCGCCGGTCGGGCCCAGGGCCGGTACGCCGTCCTCCGGCCGGATCAGCGCCGCGGCGGCGCCATCGCCGAACAGCGCGGTGGCGACGACGTTGCTCTTGGTCAGGTCGCCGCGCCGGAAGGTCGGGCCGCACAGCTCCACCACCAGCAGAAGCACGGTGCCCTTCAGCGCGCGCGACAGGGCCGCGGCGCGGGCGAGGCCCAGCACGCCGCCGGCGCAGCCCAGGCCGAAGACCGGCAGCCGCACCGTGTCCGGCCGGAACGGCAGCCGCTCCATCAGCCGGGCGTCGAGGCTGGGCGTGGCGATGCCGGTCGAGCAGATGGTGACGATGGCGTCGACCTCGCCGGCGCCGATGCCGCCCTCGTCGAGGCAGCGCCGGGCCGCGTCCTCAAGCAGGTCCAGCGCCGTGTAGAGGAACACCGCGCTACGGTCGTGCCAGTCATGCGGCGCGAAGTACCAGTCCAGCGGCACGGCGGAGCGGCGGGTGTCGATGCCGGCGGAGTCGTAGATCGGCGCCATGCGCTCGAACAGCTCCGGCCGCGCCGCAAAGACGCGCCGGGCGCCTTCGCGCGCCTCGGCCTGGGTGATCACATGTCGGGGAACGGCCGTGGCCAGCCCCGCGAGCCTGGGCATGCTCTACCTCCGCGGGACACGGCCCCGCTCAGCGTCAGACCAGGGAACTGGTCCGTCCAGGCTGTTCGGAAAGGGTGTCGGCCGCGTTGCTCTCGCAGGGCAGGGTCAGGATGCCGCAGGGCCGGTGATCCGCCGCGGCCGCAGCGCCGTCGCGGCGACCAGGGCGGCGGCGAGGCAGGCGGCGGCGGCGGCCGTCGCCAGCGGCGGGAAACCGGCGGCGGCATAGCCGATCCCGGCCAGGCCGGTGCCGACCAGGGTGCCAAGATAGGTGACGGCGCTGTTCAGCCCCAGCACCGCGCCGCGTGCCTCCGGCTTGGCCCGGGACAGCAGCAGCACCAGGATGTTCAGCCCGAAATGGTTGGCGAAACCCCACAGCCCCGTCAGCGCGGCGATCGCGGCGAAGCTGTGCGCCGCCGGCAGCATCAGCGCATAGATCGCGGCCACGGCCGCCAGCACCAGCGGGAACAGCCGGCGCGGCCCCAGCCGGTCGACCAGCCCGTCGCCCAGGCTGGCGGCGCCGAAGCCGATGCCGTAGGTCAGCACGATCACCCCCGCCTGGCCGGCGCTGAGGCCGAGCGAGGCCCGCACATGGTCGCCGATGAAGGCGTAGATGCCGTAGAAGGACGCCATGAAGCCGAGACAGATCGCCAGCAGCGCCGGCACGCCGGGATAGGCGAGGGGGGCGACCAGCGCCCCCAGGCCGGGCCGCGCCACCTGTGGCCGGGATGGCGGGGCCGGCAGCCGGGTGGTGCCGATCATGGCCAGGACCGCAAGGCCGGCCAGCAGCAGGAAGACGGCGCGCCAGCCCAGTGTCTCCGCCACCAGGGCCGCGACCGGCACCCCGGCGACCAGCGAGATCGACCAGCCGGTCAGCACCCGGCCCAGCACCCGCGATTCCCGGCCCGGCGGTGCGATCGTGGTGGCCAGGGTGTAGATCGAGGGCAGGATGATCCCGGCGCCGACCCCGGCCAGCGCCTGGGCCGCCGCGAGCATCAGCCAATGCATGGCGAAGGCGGAGAGCAGCGTCGCCGCCGCCAGCCCGACCATGCCGCCGAGCAGCGCCCGCCGTGGGCCGATGCGGTCGATCTGCGGCGCCAGCAGGAAGGCCGAGAGCGCGGTCGCCCCGCCATAGGCGGCGATGGCGCGCGACACCGCCACCGGCGTGGCCGCCATCGCCACGGCGACGTCGCCCAGGATCGGGCTCAGCACCAGCGAGTTCGAACCGACCACGGCGATGCCGGCGGTCAGGATCGCGGTCTGCAGCGAGACGGCGCTCTGATGTTGATGGCGTTCGGTCATGAGATAATAATCGCCGAACCTGGTTCGGTCATGAAGGGCGATTCTCGTGGTCATCGAAAATACGAAGGCGGTTCGGCGCCGGCCCGCCGAGGCCCCCTCCGTCGATGCGGTCGACAGAAAGCTGTTAGGGCTGCTGGCGACCGATGCGACGCTGAGCTATGCCGAGCTCGGCCGGGCGCTGAACCTGTCGCCGCCGGCGGTGCATGAGCGGGTGAAGCGGCTGAAGCGCGACGGGGTGATCAAGGCCACGGTGGCGGCGCTGGACGGGCGCAAGCTCGGCAAGCCGATCCTGGCCTTCATCCATGTCAACACGACCGGCTGGGGCAAGACCCAGGAGATGCTCGACCTGGCGCAGCTGCCGGATGTGGAGGAGATCCACACCGTCACCGGCGACACCTGCGTCCTGTTGAAGGTGCGGACGCAGGACGCCCAGGGGCTGGAGGACCTGCTGCGGGTGATCTACGACATCCCCGGCGTCCAGGGCACGCGCAGCTATATCGTGCTCAGCTCGCATCTCGAGCGCGGGGCGCTACCGGCCGGCTAAGCCGCTGGCGACACCTCTGTGGGCTGCGCAGGCCGGAGGCGGCATTCGGCCAGGCGGTCCAGCTCGTCCAGCGCAGCGGCGTGGCGCTGACCCCAGTCGCACAGGGCGCGCAGCACCGGCTCCAGGCTCAGCCCCAGCGGCGTGGCCGAATAATCCACCCGCGGCGGCACCTGGCGGAAGATCTCGCGGTGGACCAAGCCGTGCTCCTCCATCTCGCGCAGCTGCTGGATCAGCACCTTCTGGCTGATCTCGGGCAGAGCGCGCTTGAGCTGCGACAGCCGCCGGGGCCCGTCGAACAGGTGGTAGAGGATGACCGCCTTCCAGCGGCCGCCGACCACCTTGAAGGCGCGTTCCACCGGAAGCACCGGCAGCCGCTTGATCGTCTCGGCCATGGTCACCTTCTGGTCAGTATGGAACGAAAGGGTGTGTAGAGCCGCCCGGCGGCATACTGGCAAAAGGCGCCTCACGCTGTCCAACGCCGGGTGAGGCCATGAAAGCCATTCAGTTCAACCGTTTCGGCGGGCCCGAGGTGCTCGAGATCGTCGAGCGGCCGACCCCGCAGCCCGGTCCCGGCGAGGTGCTGGTCCGGGTGCGGGCCGCCGGGGTGAACTATTTCGAGACGCTGCTGCGCCGGAATCTCTACGCGGTCACGCCCGAGCTGCCGATGGTGCCCGGCGTCGAAGTGGCGGGAGAGATCGAGGCGGTGGGGGAGGGCGTTGATCCTGCGTTGATCGAGGCGCGGGTTGCTGTGCCGATGTTCGCGATCGGCCGGCCCACCGGCGGCTATGCCGAATATGTCGCCATCGAGGCCAGCGCCGTCGTGCCGCTGCCCGGCGGCCTGTCCTTCGAGGATGCGGCGGCGCTGCTGGTGCAGGGGCTGTCGGCGCTGCATCTGGTGCGGCACAGCCCGCCGCGCGGCCGGACGGTGCTGGTCACCGCCGCAGCCGGCGGCGTCGGGTCGCTGCTGCTGCAACTGGCCCGGCACACCGGCGCGGAGCGGGTGATCGCTGTGGCAGGAGGGCAGGAGAAGCTGGATGTCGCCCGCAGCCTCGGGGCGGATCTCAGCATCGACTATGGGAAGCCCGGCTGGGCCGCCCTGGTCCGCGACGCCACCGGCGGCGCCGGGGCCGACATCGTCTATGACACGGTCGGTGGCGATGTGACCAGAGCTTGCCTTGAAGCCCTGGCACCGCGCGGCGAGCTGGTGTTCGGCGCGCTGGGCCGGTTCGAGCTCGGGGCCGCCGAGCTCGAAGGCATGATCCTCCAGAACCAGTCGCTGAAGGGTTTCGCCCTGCTGCCGCTGCTGACGCCCGAAGGCCTGCGTGTCGATCTGGCGGAGCTGTTCGCCCTGGCCGCATCCGGCGCGCTGCGGGTGATCCGGGGCAGCAGCTATCGCCTGGACCAGGCCGCCGAGGCGCACCGGGCGCTGGAGGATCGCAAGAGCACCGGCAAGGTCGTGCTGATCCCGTAGGAAGGCTCAGCCGCGCTCGCGCCGGTAGTGCAGGATCACGGCGCCGGTGTCGAGCGTCCGGTTGTCGATCAGCGTCAGGTCGATGCGGTCGAAGCCCGGCGCGAACAGACGCTGGCCGTCGCCGAACAGGGTCGGCGTCACCATCAGCCGGTATTCGTCGAACAGGTCGCGGGCGACGAAGCTCTGGGCGATGCCGGCGCCGCCGAACATGTACAGGTCGCCGTCGCCCTCCGCCTTCAGCCGCGCGACGGTGCCTTCCAGGTCGTCGCGCACCACCGTGCCGTTCCAGCCGGGATCGCCGGTCAGCGTGGTCGAGAACACGGTCTTGGGCAGCCGGTTCATCACCGCGGCCCAGGGAACGCCCGCCGCCGGGCTGTTCGGATCGGTCTCGGCCGGCTCCCAGAACCCCTTGTTGAACAGGAAGTTGACCCGGCCATAGAGCAGGTGCCCGGCCCGTTCCAGGGCATAGCCGGACCAGTGCGTCGCCAGGTCGTCGGACCATTGCGGCGGCACGAACTCCCCCTTCGGTCCGGTGATGTAGCCGTCCAGGCTGATGAACATCGACAGGATGGCCTTTCGCATGGGTGTCCTCCTGGATCACTTACTAACTGATTGTATGTAGCAACTGGTTGCGTTCTATCTATTCCGATTGCATATTGCAAGCGGAAAAGGAGCGACCCGATATGAGCAGCGAACCGCGATCCGGCTGTCCGATCAATCTGACCCTCGAGGCCCTGGGCGACCGCTGGAGCCTGCTGGTGATTCGCGACATCATGTTCGGCGACCGCCGGCACTTCCGCGAGCTGCTGGTCCAGTCGGAGGAGGGCATCGCCTCCAACATCCTGGCCGACCGGCTGAAGCGGCTGACAGAGGGCGGCTTCCTGACCCGCACCGACGACGAGAGCCACAAGCAGAAGGCGATCTACAGCCTGACCGAGAAGGCGATCCAGCTGGTGCCGCTGCTGGCCCATATGGGCGCCTGGGGCCGCCGCCACCTGCCGGCCACCCGGGACCTGTCGATCCGTGCCCAGCTGCTGGAGGAGGGCGGGCCGGCGCTGTGGGACGAGTTCATGGACGATCTGCGCAGCGCCCATCTCGGCCAGCCGCGCCGGCGCAGCGGCCCGACCGTGGCCGAAAGGTTACGCGAGGCCTTCCTGGCCGTCCGCGCCGCCGGCTGATTTTTTTTGAGGGGCGTGTCGGAACCCCGGCCGGGGGCCCGTCCTTGGGGCATCAGACGCTCAAACCAGGAGATCCCCGTGCCCGCCGCCCCCGCCTCCGACCGCGAACTCGTCCTGACCCGCCTGATCGACGCGCCCCGCGAGAAGCTGTTCCGCGCCTGGACCGAGCCCGAGCTGATGAAGCAGTGGTTCACGCCGCGGCCCTGGACCACCCCGGTGATCGAGGTCGATCTGCGCCCGGGCGGCTCCAACCTGATCGTGATGCGCGGCCCGGACGGCACCGAATCCCCGATGCGGGGCGTCTATCTTGAAGTGGTGAAGAACGAGCGCCTGGTCTTCACCGACGCCTATACCAAGGCCTGGGAGCCGGCGGAGAAGCCGTTCTTCACCGGCATCATCACCTTCGAGGACGAGGGCGGGAAGACCCGCTACACCGCCCGCGCGGTGCACTGGACCGTCGCCGACCGCGAGGCGCATGAGAAGATGGGCTTCCACGAGGGCTGGGGCCAGTGCGCCGACCAGCTGGCGGAGCTGGCCGCCCGAATGTGATCCAGGTGAGCCCAGGAAAGAGGCGTCATTGCGAGCGCAGCGAAGCAATCCAGGGCCGTTTGGCGTGGCCCCTGGATTGCTTCGTCGGCTGCGCCTCCTCGCAATGACAGCCTGTTCTGAACAGCGGCCGGCGGATCAGCCGGCGGTGGCCTTGCTGCGGTAGTGGTAGCGGTACAGCTCGGTTCGGAAGCCGAGCGACCCGTAGAGCGCCAGGGCCGGCGCGTTGTCGGCCACCACCTGCAGGCAGGCGCCGCCGGCGCCCTGGGTCAGGCCCCAATCCATCAGATGGCCGACGGTCCGTGCGGCGTAGCCGCGCTGGCGATGCTCGGGATGGGTCTCGACCGATTCCAGCACCAGCAGCCGGTCGTGGACGACGCCATAGGCCTTGGCCACCACCCGGCCATCGATCCGGCAGGCGGCGAAGGCCTTGGGCAGGACGATGCTGTCGACCATAGCGCCGAAGATCGGGTCGGGCTGGACCGAGCGCAGGGCGAGCCAGTCCTCGTCCGGGCGGTCCGACAGCTCGATATGGGCGCAGTCCCGCGGCCGGTGGTCCGCCAGGTCGGCCAGCAGCGTGGCGGTCTCGCCCTCGGCCGTATAGCCCGCGCGCTCCAGCGGTTCATCCATGCCCGCGGCGATCGACGGCACCCGGAAGCGGGAGGGCTGGCCCAGGCCGCGATAGATCGTTTCCGCCGCGGCGATGATGCCGCCGGGGTCGCGCGGGCCGCCGCGCAGCGGGTTGACCGAGTTGGTGCGCCGCGTGGCGCCGCCGGAGGCGCGCAGCAGCCAGCCGCCCAGCAGCACCTGCCGCGGCGACGGCCAGGCGTTCTGGCAGGCTTCCTCGACTCTCCAGGCGATATCGTCGGCGGACATGGGTACTGACCCCGGAAACGGAAAGGGCCGGACGGCTGTCCGGCCCCCTCTTTATTTAGCGACGATTCAGCGCCGCGGCAGCAGCTTCTGCACCTCGTCGGCGGCGTCGGCCAGGGCCTCCTCCGGCGTCGTGCTCTGCTCCACCACCCGCGACAGGTTGTCGACGATGGTCTGGGTCACCTTGACGCCGTTCGTGCCGGGGAAGGCGTACCAGGGGCGCATCTTCGGCATCTGCTCCAGCCCGGCGCGGAACAGCGGGTTCTGGGCATAGAAGTCGCCGAGATATTCGGGCGACTTGGCCGCCAGCTCGTTGTTCGGGACGTAGCCGGTGCCCGGCACCACCACAGAGGCGCCATAGGGGCCGGCGGCGAACTTGATGAACTCCCACGCCGCCTGCTGCTTCGCCGGGTCGCGGGTCAGCATCACCGCGGCGTTGCCGCCGGTCGGCAGCTGGCCCTTGGCCGGGTCCAGCAGCGGGATCGGCGCGGTGCGCAGCTCGAACTTGTCGCCGACATTCTTGATGGTGTTGCGCAGCGCGCCGGTGGTCTGGAAGGCGAGGCCGACCTTGCCGGCGACGAAGGCCTGCTCGCCCGCCGACTTGGTGAAGACCGGCATGCCGCCCTCCTTCACCATGCGCTGGACCAGGGTGAAGGCGGCCAGGCCTTCCTCGCCGTCGAAGGCGACCTTCTTCTCGTCGGCCGACAGCATGTCGCCGCCGGCGCCGAACAGCAGGGCGCTGAACATCCAATCGTCGCCCTGCCAGCGGAAGTCGATGCCGTCGACGCCGTCGCCCAGCGCCTTGATCTTGGCGCCCAGGGCCAGCACCTCGTCCCAGGTCTTGGGCGGGGTGTCCGGGTTGCCGCCGGCCTTCCGCACCAGGTCGGCGTTCATGTACATGATCGGATTCGAGGTGGCGAAGGCCAGGCCGGCCTGCTGCCCACCGAACTGGGCCAGGCCCAGGATGTGGTCGCTGAAGCCCTGCTCGGCCATGTGGCCGTCCTTCTCGATGAAGGGCTTGAGGTCGACCGAGATGCCGCGCTCCGCCACCACCCGCAGCCGGTTCAGGCCGATGAAGGTGATATCCGGCATCTCGGGGGTGCCGGCCTGGCGCAGGATCTGCTGCAGCCCGTCCTCATAGGTCGGCGAGGGGCTGGCGAACACGATCTTGATGTCCGGATGCTCGGACATGAACTTCTGCGAGATCGTGTCCATCACGTCCTTGAAGAAGCCCGGCATCGGGTAGTGGACGGTCAGGGTGGTCTCGGCCAAGGCCGTGTTGCTCGCGGCGCCGGCCAGGCTCGCGGCCAGCGCCATGCCCGCCAGCGCGGTTCGGATCAGTTTCACGGATTGCCCCTCTGTAGGAAGAAACGCGACCGGGTCAGCCCTTCAGCCCGGTCAGGGTGATGCCTTCGATGAAGCGGCGCTGGGCGGCCAGGAAGGCGGCGACCAGCGGCAGGGTGACGATCACCGTCGCCGCCATCAGCGCGCCGTAGTCGTCGCCCGCCTCGGCGGCGCGGAAGAACAGCAGGCCCAGCGGCGGCGTCGCCATCTTCGTGTCGCTGACCACGATCAGCGGCCAGAACAGGTCGTTCCAATGGGCGACGACCGAGAAGATCGCGAAGGCGGTGATCGCCGGCCAGGCGTTCGGCACGATCACGCGCCAGACGATCGCCAGCTCCGACATCCCGTCCAGCCGGGCCGCGGCGATCAGGTCGTCCGGCATCGCCCGGAAGAACTGCAGGAACAGGAAGATGCCGAACACCGAGATGGTGAAGGGCGCCACCAGCGCGACATAGGTGTTCAGCGTGCCTGTGGCCGACAGCGCCACATAGATCGGCAGGGCGATGGCGTGGATCGGCACCAGCAGGCCCAGCATGATCATGGTGACCATTGCCCGGGATCCGCGGAAGCGCAGCTTGGCCATGGCATAGGCGCAGGGCACGGCGACCAGCACCTGCAGCACCAGGATCAGGCCGCAGACGACGACGCCGTTCAGCAGGATCTGCGCCATCGGCACCCGGGTCAGCGCCTTGGTGAAGTTCTCGGCCAGCGCCCAGCGCTGCGGCAGCAGCGACAGGGAGGAGGAGAAGATCTCGTCCTGCGGCTTCAGCGCGACCGACAGCATCCACAGATAGGGCGCGACGAAGACCAAGGCGCCGGCTGACAGCAGGGCCAGGCGCAGGCCACGCAGGATTGTCCAAGGCTGGCTAGTCATGCGTAGTGCACCCGCCGGTCGAGCACCCGGTACTGCAGCAGCATCAGCACCACCAGCACGGCCAGGAACACCACCGTCATCGCCGAGGCGTAGCCGACCCGGAGATAGACGAAGCCTTCCTGGTAGATGGTCCAGAGCAGCACCTCCGACGCCTTGTTCGGGCCGCCCTGGGTCAGGGTGCCGACGGTCTCGAACACCTTCACCGCATTGACCACGCTGATGGTGATCACGAACAGCGTGGTCGGCCCCAGCATCGGCCAGGTGACCAGCCGGAACCGCTCCCAGGCGCCGGCGGCGCCGTCGATCTCGGCGGCGGCGTACAGCTCGCGCGGGATCGCGGTCAGCCCGGCCAGGAACAGCACCATGTTGAAGCCGACCGACTGCCACACGCCGATCAACGCCAGGCTCAGCAGCACGGTCTTGCTGTCGCCCAGCCAGTTCGGGCCGCCGAGACCGAAGAGGCGCAGCATCTCGTTCACTGGGCCGATGCTGGGGTGCAGCAGGTATTGCCAGACCGTGGCCATGGCCACCAGCAGCGAGGCGACGGGCAGGAAGTAGACGGTCCGGAACAGCGCACGGCCGCGCGTCTCCGCCTCGATCAGCAGCGCGACGCCCAGACCCAGCAGCACCGAGGCCGGGGTGACGATGGCGGTGTAGATCGCGGTGTTCTTCAGCGAGATCAGGAAGGTGCGGTCGCCCAGCAGCTCGGCGTAGTTGTCGAGGCCGATGAATTTGATGCCGTCATAGCCCAGCTCGTAGTCGGTCAGGCTGAAGCCCAGCACCGCCAGGGTCGGGGCCAGGATCAGCGCCGCCAGAAGCAGCACCGCCGGGGCGGACAGGCGCCAGGCGGCCAGGCCCTCCGCCCGCGCCGCGGCCCGGGCGGCCCGGCGCGCGGTGCCGTCGTCGAGGGTGAGGTCAGCCATGGGCGGCGATCCGCAGCGGCGCTGCCGTCACCGGCAAGCGGCTGCCTTCGGGGCCGAAGACCAGGACGTCGGCGGCGTCCACCGCCAGGGTTGCCGAGGTCCCGGGCGCCAGCTCGGCCGCCAGGGCCGGAGCGGTCTTGGCGACCAGCTCCGCGCCATCGGCGAGCGTGAGGAACACCAGCAGCTCGGAGCCCAGGAACTCCAGCCGGCGCACCGTCGCGGCCAGGCCGGGCTGGCCCGGCATCAGGAAGCGCAGCGCCTCCGGCCGCACGCCCAGCGTCACGGCAGTGCCGGGCGTGGCCTCGACGCCGTCGACCAGGATCCGGCCGCCGATGCGGGCGGCGCGGGTCTCGTCCAGCACCGCTTGCAGCAGATTGATCCGCGGGCTGCCGATGAACTGCGCCACCTCGACATGCGCCGGGTCGGCATAGACCTTCGCCGGGCTGTCCAGCTGCAGCAGGCGGCCGCCCATCATCACCGCCACCCGGTCGGCCATGCTCAGCGCCTCGGACTGGTCGTGGGTGACGTAGAGCGTGGTGACGCCGGCGCGGCGGTGCAGCTCGACGATCTCGCCGCGGGTGTGGACCCGCAGGTTGGCGTCGAGGTTCGACAGGGGCTCGTCCATCAGGAAGGCGGCGGGCCGGCGCACCAGGGCGCGCGCGAGGGCCACGCGCTGGCGCTGGCCGCCGGACATCTGGCCCGGCTTGCGGTCCAGCAGATGGTCGATCCGCAGGCTGGCCGCGGTTTCGCGCACCCGGGCCTGAATCTCCGCGCGCAGGGCGCGCTGGCCGGGCATCACGTTGCCGATGAAGGGCAGGCGCTGGGCCGTGGTCAACCGCCGCATCGCCAGCGGCACGGCGATGTTCTGCCCGGCGGTCAGATGCGGGTACAGGGCGTAGGACTGGAACACCATGGCGATATCGCGCGCCGCCGGGCGCAGCGCGGTGATGTCGCGGTCGCCCAACTGCACGGATCCGGTGTCGGCATGCTCCAGCCCGGCGGCGATGCGCAGCAGGGTGGTCTTGCCGCAGCCGGACGGGCCGACCAGGGCGATGAACTCGCCCGGCGCGGCCTCGATGGTGACGTCCTGCAGGATTCGATTGCCGCCGAAGGCCTTGGAGATACGGCGCAGGGCGAGCCCGGTCACGAGGCGGCCTCGGCGGGCTGGTGGCGCGGATAGACCTCGTGGATCACGTCGTCGATCACGAAGGGCCGCAGCTCCGGCAGCTCGATGATCTCGCTCGACACCGTCTCGTCCAGCGTGTGGGTCACGGCGCCGAGGATGCGATCGCCCGGCATGTCGCGCTCCATCGGCCCGACGATGAAGCCGGAGGAGGGGCCCCAGACATAGCGGGTGCCGAGATGGGCGCCGGTCCAGGCCCGATGCAGGTGGCCGCTGGCGACCAGGGCCACCCCGTGCCGTTCGAACAGCTCCAGCAGCCGCCGGCGCGGCGCCGGGCGGATGCTCCAATAGCCGGTGTCGCCCTCGTCGGGTCGATCGACGAAGATCGGCTTATGGGTGAAGACGACGACGCCGCGGCCCTCGCAGGCCTCCAGCACCCCCTCCAGCCAGGCGAATTGCGCCGCCTCCTCCTCGTCGCCGCTGCCGATGATCTGGCTGTTCAGCCCGACCAGGCGCCAGCCGGGTTGGTCGTGCACCCAGCGGTCCGGCCCGATGATGCGGCGCCAGCGCTCCAGCCGCTCCCGGTTCGCCGGCTGGCGGGTGCCGGGCAGGTCGCCGACATCGTGGTTGCCGGGCACCGACAGCACCGGGAAGGGCAGGGTGCGCAGCAGCCCGGCGCAATGCTCCAGATCGGCCTCGACATCGGCCCCGTCGACGCTGAGATCGCCGGTGTGGACCACCAGATCCGGCCGCGCGGCCTGCAGCCACTCCGCCAGCGGCGCCCAGTTCGGCGCGAAATGGCGCTTGCCGGGGCTGAGATGGGTATCGGTGATCTGGATCACCCGCACGGTCGGCTCCTTTGCTGCTGCCGATCGCCCCGGACGTCATGGCAAAGCACCCGCGCATCGGGCGGCCCGACGAGCGGCGGCAATCGGATGTGTCGAAAAGCGAGCTCTGGTGCCGCGGCCGGTATCCGGTTCCGCTGCGTCTCGCGGCGCGCGGATGATAGGAGCCGGAGATGACGGATCTGTTGCGACCCGATGAAGAATCGATGTCCAGGGGAAGCGGATCGGCGGTCGACGCCGTGAAGCATCGGCGGGGATCATGGCCCGGGCGACTCGAAGAAGGCGGACGGATGATCGTTCAGACGGTCGGAGCAGCATGGCGGTGACCGGGGCGGCGCCCCGCCGGAGATCGCCGCTGCTGATGGCGCTGGTGCAATGGAACCGCGCCACCATCCCCTGGCCGGTCGCGCTGCGCAACGCGCTGGCCGTGGCGCTGCCGGTGGTTCTCGGCGTGCTGTCCGGCCAGACCGATGTCGGGCTCGCCGTCGCTGGCGGCGCGCTCAACGTCGTCACCTCGGACGCGCCGGGGCCGCATGCGCTGCGCCTGCGCCGCATGCTGCTGATCTCGCTCGGCGCCGGGCTCGCGGCCCTGGCCGGCTTCTCGCTCGGCACGCAATGGCTGCCCTTCCTGCCGGTGCTGGCCGCGTCGGCCTTCCTGCTCGCCATGCTGGTGGCGCTGGGGCCGGTGGCGACGCAGGGCGGCACCGCCGTCCTGATCGTGCTGGTGGTGACCGCCGGCACCGCCGGTCACGGCTTCGATCCGTGGGCCGCCTCCGGCCTGTTCTTCGCCGGCGGCCTGCTGGCGACGCTGTTCTCCGTCGCCGCCTGGCCGCTCAGGATCTACCAGCCGGAGCGCGACGCGCTGGCCTCGGTCTACCGCATGCTGTCGGAGATCGCGCGGGCGATGCCGGACGACACCGAATTCATGCCGCTGGCCGATTCCCTGGGCGAGGCGCAGCAACTTCTGGCCCGCAGCGGCGCCGCCCGGATCCGCGGGGTGGAGGCGTTCCGGGTGCTGCTGGGCCTGGCCGAGCGCATCCGGCTCGAGCTGCTGGCCCTGTCCGACCTGCGCGGGCGGGTGGTCGACCCGGCGCTGCCGGCCGTGATGCGCCAGGCGGCGGTGGTGCTGCGCAGTCTCGGCATGGCGCTGCGCCAGGGCCGGCCGATGGAGGGCGGGGCGGCGCTGAAGGGCTTCGAGGCGGCGCTGGCCGGGCTGCGCGACGCCCGCCACGCCACGCATGATCCGCTCCCCCGCTCCCGCCTGCATCTGGCGGAGGCAAGGGCGATCGGCCTCGCCGGTGCGCTGCGGGCCGCGATCCGCAACTCGGCGGAGGCCGGCGCCCGCGGCGACCGGCGGGCGGCCGAGCGCGACGCCCCGCAGCCGGCGGCGCTGCGCCCCCGCGCGCCGCCGGCGACGCCGCGCGCCAGCCTGTCGCTGTCCTCCGCCGCCTTCCGGCATGCGTTGCGGCGTACCGTCTGCGTGGTGGCGGCGGAGGCGCTGGGCCGCGCCATCGGCCTGCCTCAGTACTACTGGATCGCCATGACGGTGGTGATCGTGCTGAAGCCGGATTTCGGCGGCACGGTCAGCTTCGGCCTGCTGCGCATGTTCGGCACGCTGGCCGGCCTGCTGGTGGCCTCGGCCGTCGTCTATCTGGTGCTCGACCATCCGTTGGCCCAGGCGCTGCTGATCGCGCCGCTCTATTTCGGCTTCCGATACCTGGCGCCGGTCCATTACGGCCTGGCGGTGTCGCTGCTGACCGCCGTGGTCGTGCTGCTGCTGGGTCTGGCCGGGCAACCGGCCGGCCACACGCTGCTGGACCGCGGCGCCGCGACCGTGCTGGGCAGCCTGCTGGCGCTGGCCGCGTATCTGCTGTGGCCGACCTGGGAGCGAGGGCGTGAGCGGCCGGTGATCGC